>UQLZ01000041.1 GCA_900541935.1 uncultured Prevotellaceae bacterium
ACAAAGATAGTGAAAGGTGAGTGCAGAAAAAAGCAAAAACGCAGTTTTTAGATTTTTTATGCCGAACCGCATCCTATCTTGGGCGCAGCCAAAGAAGTGAAAGGAGAGAGCAGAACAAAGCAAAAACGCAGTTTTTGGATTTTTTATGCCGAACTGCATCCGATTAATTAAGAAAAGGATTGTTAGAAATAGAGTGATTAATATTAATAAATACTAATGAATATTTGGAAATGTGTAAATTAGTTTGTAATTTGCGAAAATAAATTTATCGTATTTCCTTAAATTTCAAATCCGATGCAGTGTGTGCGACAACATAGAAATTTTGGTTTCGGGAAAGCAACGGACCGTCTTCATATCGGTAACCGGTGGATGTCGCTGGGCATGAACACCTACGACAATACGGCCCGTTTCCACTATCCTCTGATTCCGTCGTTCGACACTCCTGACCCCTGTCTTGACAAGTATCCCGACCTGTCGCCATACTCCCACTGTGCCGGCAACCCGCTGAGATACGTTGACAGAAATGGTGAGTGGCTTGTCGGGATAGACGGTAATCCTGTTACTTTTAATGAAAATGGATGGGCAGAAAACATAGACGAAAATATAAGGTGTATTATAAATATTATGAAATTAACATCTGTCGGAAATGAAGTTCTGCAAGATATTTTGAAGGCGGAATATCCAATATCGATAAATTTGGTTGATATGAAAGACTTCGATCCGACAAAGGATTCTCCAGCAGGATTGTCAGACCCAGTCGTGATTGAAGAAAATGGAAAGCAACAAGTAAAAAGTGTGAAAATTTCCATATATAAAAATGTTATTGAGAAATTAGGCTCATCTCAGCCGATGTATAAAGACAGTGGCTTATCTGTTAATGATATTATAGGAACGACAGCAGTTCATGAAGGTGTTCATGCAACAAGAAAAGAAGCTATGTATAAAATTACAGGGAAAGAGAAAGAATCAGATGCTATCGCCTTAGGCGTTGAGCAGGAAGCTGTAAATGAACTTAAATATAAAAAACAAAAACAGAAAGATAAGTAATTATGAGACGGTTTATTGTATTAATTTTATCAATGGTTAGTTTTGCATCATTAACCAATGCAAGAAATCTCACAAAGGAGGTTTACGACAGTATATTTAATATGGCAGTTAAGGAAGAAATACGGATTCAAGAGATATATCCACCTTATGAAGAGTCTGTTATAAAAGCAGATTCGTTACAATATTACACTACTCCCTTGGAGAAGCATTTTGTTATATATGACTATATGGAGGATGAATCAACTTTCTACTTGGAGCAATTTAATTATAATATTGGAATATATCGAATCTTTGAAACCGCAGGAAAACGTTTTTTGCCATACTATGTTATGTTCCAAGATAACAAATATTGGATATATAAAAGAATTGACAAGAAAATGAAGAAGCAATTTAAAAAGATATTGAAAGCTGCAAAAGTTGGTGAAGAAAAAGAAAAGATAATTTTAGAGACGCTGCAAAAGCACATAGAGTGGCAAGCATTTCCACGTTAGCAGTAAAACAGTTTAAGAAATAGAAAGTATTATGAAAAGGTTTCTTATATTAATATTGATAATGTTTGGCTTTTCATCATTATCAAGTGCGAAAAACTTAACGGAAGAGGTATATGATAGTATTTCTCATGTTTTTATACGAGAAATAGATGACTTCTATGGGGGCTTGGTAGATGCGGAAGAAGAGTTTCATAAAAGGCCTCTTAATTACCGATATTTGATATATGACTTGATTGAAGATACAAAATCCAATTATATCAGTGAATTCAATGAAGATGTTGGCGTTTATCAGATATTCAACCTGAGCTGTATTACAAATCCGTATTTCATTGTGATAGATAATGATAAATACTATATCTATGATTGGGTAGAAAAGAAAATGATAAAACATGTGCGCAGGGTGCTTGATAAAGCTGGCGTTGGAGAAATTAAGAAACAGCGAGTTATAAAGAAACTGGAAAAAGAAGTAGAAATTCAAAAGCAATATAGGAAAAGGACATCATTCCTATAGCACTCAAAAATTTAGTTTATTTTAATTGTTAAGCAATTAAGATTAAGCAATGGATGAGGTCAAGGAGAATACATTAAATTTGAAAAGCAAGATGAATAAAACGGTGGATATTATAACTTTAGACCACAGATTGCTTCAAATTGGAGAATTTACTTTTTTCTATAAAGGAGTGTTGGAGGCAATTTTTTTAAATGCTAAATTTGAAAATGACAAGCAATGAGCAATATAAAAAAGAAGTTACAATAGATTAGTTCATAAAAATCACAAAATTAAAATAGTTGCTATGAAAAAATTGATATTAAGTATAGTATTTGCATTAACGACCCTTCCAATGTTTTCCTATTCGTTGGAAACATTATACGTTTTTTCGTATTTGCGTAAATTTGTTGAAAAAACAAACCCTATTTATGCGGATATGTTAAACAAATTTGAAAGTCCGTGCTACTGCTCTATAGTTAGGATAGTTGATTGCAACGAGCAACCAAACAAGTCACACTGGAGTAATTTTGGTATGCCTGATAAGAATTTCAATATGGAGTTTGGTTTATATGAAGTTGGATTTGCTTATATGCTGATACACCATAAGTCGTTGAGCATATATATGGGAGGTACAGTAGATAAACTATTGGAACGCGTTATAGAAATTAAAGAAAAAGAGCCGAACCTAATAACAGAGGCTCAATTTATCAATATTCTTAGAAATATTTTTCGTGATTCTGTTCACCGGCATCTTTCTTGGCTTGATGAAGAAGCTAAGGTTTTTGAAATAGATGGAATGAGGGTTTATTATGAGAAATAAATAATAAATTCCAATCAATATAAAAAGTATAACAAAAAGTTTTTGAAGATGAAAAAGATAATAGCAAGTCTTATATTGGTTTTCGCATTGTTACCGATGTTTGCATTAAACAAGGAATCGCTGGAAGTGTATTCTAAATTGGTTAAATTTGTAGAGATGACGGATACCTTTGCCGCTTCATATTTCGATAAACAAATTCCAGCGAGAAATATTCCTGTATATGATTACAGTATCCATCCCGACAGTAACCGATATATGGTATACGGTCGTACGACGCGAGAATTTAACATGGACTTTGGAGTATATTACCTGAAAGTTCAAGGAGCCTATTTGCTGATTCACCACAAGGCAATGTTCCTATACCGTTGCGGAGCCAGAAAACTGATGCAGCACATAATAGACATAAAGGAGAAAGAGCCGGCACTCGTACCGGATCAGACTTTTCTTAACATAGTCAGCAATATATATGTCTATGGAGTGGATGTTGACATAGTTGAAGACATCAGGAAGCCCGATGTTTACAACATAGACGGAATGACCGTCTATTACAGGAAAAAAGATTAATTAGTTCTTGGAATTAATATTGCAAAATCAGAACAGATTAAAATGTCAGGAGAAATGAAAAAGATAATATTATTATTGATAATTCTAGCATCATCGTTACCGTCATACTCATCTGACGAATTGAAAAAGGAAGCGTATGACAGTATCTCGAATATGGTAATGCGAATGGACTATACCAAACTCTTTACGCCTCCCTATGACGAGGCGATAATGAAAGAGGCACTCAATGTATATTACCGGTTACCCTGGTATGCCCGATTTTGGATATATGATTTGGTAGAATACTCCGACGGAAGAGGGTCAGATTGCGAGTTTGGCATATATAAGGCATTGTGCCTGGCATATACAGAGAAACCATATTATGTGCTTTTCAGAAATAACCGATACCGGATATATGACAATTTGGACGAGCATTTGAGGAAAGAAATCAAGCAAATGCTTTCAGATGCTGGAATAGACAGAAAGACAAGAAAACGTGTATTTGAGAAATTGGATAAAAGTCTTGAAGAGCAAGTTGAAGATAGAAGCTTACGCAACAGTAGAAGAAAATAAGAAAGACAGGAAGAACGAGACCGAAAAATAGAACAAATGAAAGAAAGCAAAAGCAATTGATTTTGCTTTCTTGTTTGATTTCAAGTCTATTGAGTTTAGAATAAAGCAATAATACTCTTTAATTTAATAAATAATTGTGAATATTAAGGTTCTATTTATATTATTAGGTTTGCTGTTAGCAAATTCTTTCAATTTAAGTGCCCAGAAAGCAATCATCACTTTTGGCACCCAAGAGATTAAGTTGGCAAATCCTTTTAATTTAAACGTTCAAGAAAATAAAGTTGCAAAGGATGTGAAAAAACCTCCATTAGTGGAGATTAAAGAATCATTAGGTTATCGAGACCCTTTCGAAAACATTGAGTATAACTTTGATATGTTACCAACAGCAGAAATCGCTTTTAAAGTGGCATTGCCAATGTTGAAGGCTGTTTATAAGGATGCCGTTGATAACTGTGCTTTTTTTGAAACGTATCTTACAAAAGACTCATTGTGGGTAATACATGGCAGGGAACTGTCTGTTGATGGTGGTTATCCATATATTGAACTTGACAGACACAGCGGTCGCGTTGTAAAGATTGTCAGAACACCCGTTTATTCCATTGTAAAAGAAAAAGAAAGGAAGGCAGATTCTGGAACACCTAAGAATTACATCGTTCCTGAGTGGATGGGTTATCGCTATGATGGAAAAGAAAATGATTTAGATAGAATTGATGTATTGCCTACAATTGAAGTTGCTTACGAGGTCGCTTTGACCTTACTGGAAGTCTTTTTTCAAAAACTAATTTACAAATTTCCTGGTTATGATGGTTTTCTTGCATCAGACAATGTCTGGGTTTTTAACGGACAGATGCCAAGACCATTGCGCGAGGGAGGAACCCCTTATATTGAGTTGGACAAACATACAGGGGCTGTAGTTAAAATTTTTCATTCAAAATAAAAGTGAAAGATTCTATTTTTGTAAGAAAATAAAAAGCCGTAACTTTGCAGGCGAAAATAAGTGTGCTTGAGAACCACTTAGGTTTACCAGGATAGGCAATGCTTTAATTGCTGATTCTGTAACCATTAAAAAACAAGATTTATGAATAAAAAATTTAGTGTAACGTTTCTATTGCTGACGGTATTCTTCAGCGTGTTTCTAATTCTCGCCAACCTCTTGGAGGTTAAGATTGTAGATTTGGGTTTTATGACAGTGACAGGAGGACTGATAGTCTTTCCAATGTCGTATATCATCAACGACTGTATCGTTGAGGTCTATGGTTTCCGAATGGCTCGTTTTACAATATGGTTAGGGTTCTTTATGAATCTTCTTGCCGTTATTCTTATTCAATTGGCTATATTGCTACCTGCCGACGCATCGTGGACCGGTCAGGCTGCATTTGAGACAACGTTTGGTAACACAGCCCGCATCCTATTTGCAAGTTTTACGGCAATGGTTTGTGGCTCAATGGTTAATGCCTACGTTATGAGTAAGATGAAGATTGGTCAGGCTGGTAAGCATTTTTCTATTCGAGCCGTTGCGTCCACTCTTTTCGGAGAGAGCGTTGATTCTGTTATTTTCTTTCCTGTCGCTTTTTATGGCATATTGCCGAATGAAACTATTTTGTCATTGATACTGGCACAGGCAGCATTAAAAACGCTCTATGAAATTATAGCGTTGCCGGTAACGGTACGCCTTGTTCGCCTGCTTAAACGCAAGGAAGATTTAGACGTTTTTGATTATAAGGTGTCATATAAGTGGTGGAAAGTATTTGATTTTTAGATATGAAGAAATTTGATGATATAAAGACAGTTTTCATTGATTTGGATGACACTATTTGGGATTTTACTGCAAATTCCAAAGTTGCAATGCGTATGGTCTATGACAAGTTCGGATTGCAGGAGCAATGCCCGTATGAAACATTTATTGAGTACTATCTTAGGCATAATAGTGAGTTGTGGACTTTATATCATCATGGAAAAATATCTAAGGATTTCCTTGTAACTGAACGTTTCCGAGTGGTTTTAGAGGAGTGTGCGATTAAATTTGATGACGCCGCTTTCCCTGCAATGATAAACAATGAATATCTTGAAACTATTGTTACACTTGAAAAGGTTGTTGACGGTGCTCCCGAATTGCTTTCTCATTTGAAGCAGCGAGGCCCTGTCTATATCCTAAGCAATGGTTTCAAGAATTTGCAGTATAGAAAACTGAAGTCTGGCAAGTTAGACGGATTTATTGATAATTTGGTGCTTTCAGATGATATTAATGTAACGAAGCCTGACCGCCGACTTTTTGATTATGCCCTTGATGTTGTTGGTGGTTCTGCCGAAACAACGGTAATGATTGGCGATAATTATGATGCCGACATATTGGGTGCTCATAATGCTGGTTGGAAAACAATTTTTTTTGATAGAACCAACTGCGAAACTCCTGGAAATGTTTTTGACCTTAGAATTACAGACTTAAAGGACGTAATCAATTTTATATAGAGCAGAAAAACGATACGAATACAGGGACTGTAAAGTCAATAAGGATTCCGTGAATAATTGCGAAAACCATGTAATCCTTGCCACTGTATTGCATAATGATAGGGAAAGTAGTGTCTTCAGTAGTTGCTCCTCCGGCACATATAGGTGCGAGTTTTCCAAAATATTTGACAAGTAGCGGGGTTCCGATAAGGGTAATAATCTCTCTCATAATGTTTGCAATAAGGGCTATTGTTCCTAATTCTGTAGCAAGTGCTATCCCCAGTTCTGCTTCTTTCAATTGGGTAATCAGAATCGAGGAAAGTGAATAATAACCAAATCCGCAACCAACAGCAAGGCATTCGGCAACGTCCCATTGCTTTAGAAAAATAGCGGCAATAGCGGAAAAAGAGAGAGTTCCTATTATTGTTGCTGTTGGAATAAGTAATATCTTAGGAGAGAAAGACTTGAATATATTTTTCAGTTCTCTGTCGCAGCCTATTCCCATGCCAACAAGAAACATTAGAGCATATAGGGCGTACTCTTCAAATCCGCCTGATGTAAACTCTTCAGGGAGAATGTCAGAAACTCCAAGTATTGTGCCTAAAATAAAAACTCCGACTATTAAAATTGTACTTTTCATTTTTTCTTAAAAAACAGTTTAGCAACAGCCCAAGCCGCAATAACGCTTCCAAAAGTGCTTAGAATTGCAAGTAAAAGAGCCTGACCACCAAGGTTTGCGAGGTTGTTTATAACGGTTTTGTTTCCTCCAACGGCAAGACCGAGCATAAAAATAAGTGTAATTATGGCGGTCATTATCATCTTGGAAATAAATTCCCTGATGCCATTTTTCCGTAGGGCGAATCCAAGAATGAACCCGCCAATCATAAAAGAATATACAGCCAGCATGTTCTATAATTCGTTACATTCGTCTAACCATATTCTCGATGATGCGTCGCTTGGCATTCTCCAATCGCCTCTTGGAGAGAGCGATAGTCCAACCTTTGGTCCGTCTGGCAGACAAGAGCGTTTGAATTGCTGGTTAAAGAAGCGACGAACGAATGTTTTTAGCCAATGCTTGATAGTTTCCTCATCGAATTTGCTGCCAAAAGCGTGTTTTGCCAAGTAGTAAATCTTTTTTGGTGAGAATTGGTTTTCAACAAAATTATATAGAAAGAAGTCGTGCAGTTCGTAAGGACCTACGAGGTCTTCTGTTTTTTGCTTTATGTTTCCGTTGTTATCGGCAGGAATTAACTCCGGACTAATAGGGGTGTCAACAATGTCAAGCAAAGTTTCCTTTATTTCCTTGTTGGAATTGTTTTCGGCAATCCATTTGACAAGGTGTTTTACCAAAGTTTTTGGAATGCTTGCGTTAACGCCGTACATTGACATGTGATCTCCATTATATGTCGCCCAACCTAATGCCAGTTCCGAAAGGTCACCAGTTCCGATAACCATGCCGCCAGTCTGGTTGGCAATATCCATAAGTATTTGGGTGCGCTCTCTTGCTTGTGAGTTCTCGTAGGTAACATTATGGTTTTCAATATCGTGATTTATGTCTTTAAAGTGCTGAATGCAAGCGTCTTTGATACTTATTTCACGAATTGTTATACCTAACTGTTCCATTAGTTTTATCGCGTTGGTATATGTTCTGTCTGTGGTTCCGAAGCCAGGCATGGTAACTCCAACGATATTTTCTCTTGGTATATCCAATTTATCAAAAGCATTGGCACAAATAAGTAAGGCAAGAGTAGAGTCAAGACCTCCTGAAATACCTATTGTGACGGTTTTGCAATGAGTATGAACAAGTCGCTTAGCCAGTCCTGCAGTCTGAATAGAGATGGCTTCGTTACACCTGTCATTCAGTTCGGAGTCTTTTGGAACAAAAGGATAATCGACAATAGGGTATATAAGGTCGCTATATTCCCTTGTTGTTGGTATAGCATTAATCAATAAAGGTTCATAACCTTCTATCATTTTGCTTTCTGTGAAAGTTGTGTTGATTCTTCGGCAAGAGCGTATTCTTTCAATGTCGATATCACTTATTACCAACTGACTCTTATATGAGAATCTTTTGCTTTTTGCAAGTATTTTGCCCATCTCGCAGACAAAGGAGTTACCCGTAAAAACAAGGTCAGACGAAGATTCCCCGAATCCGCTTGAGGTGAAGACATATCCGCATAATGATTTTGCTGATTGTATTTTAATAAGAGATTTCAAATATTCGTATTTTCCGACGCCTTCGTCGTCTGCAGACATGTTAAAAATAAGATCTGCACCATTTAGAGCGTGGCGAGTGCTTGGTGAAATTGGAGCCCAAAGGTCTTCGCAAATTTCAACTGCAAATTTTGCTCGTCCAGTATTTATTATGATGTCGCTTCTAAGATTGGCTTTTTGTCCGCATAGGATTGTTTCTTTTTCATTGATTTGCAGAGCCGAGGCAAACCAGCGCTTTTCTTGAAATTCTTTGTAATTTGGCAGATAAGTCTTTGGAACAATGCCAAGGATATTTCCTTTCTGGAAAATTACTGCTGTGTTTATAATTGAACCAGAAATTTCGACAGGCATACCAACGATTGATATGATGTCAAGTTTTGCGGTTGCTTCAATGAGTTTCTTGAGTTCATCTTCGGCACTTGCCAACAGGCTTGCATTTGCGAAAAGGTCACCGCAAGTATATCCTGTTATAGAAAGTTCAGGAAAGGTAATTATTTCAACATTTTTGCTTTCTGCTTCATTGATTATTTCTGCAATAATCTCGCAGTTACGCTTGCAGTCTGCAACTTCCACATTAGGGATAGCCGCAGCCACTCTAACAAATCCGTAGTCCATTGTCAATATTTTTTTTCGTCCTTGTCGATAATAGTCTTTTCGATAAAGAAACGCGGACGGTCTTTTACTTCAACATAAATTTTTCCAATATATTCACCTATGATACCGAGGGAAATCAGCACTAAAGAGCCAATAAACCAAAGGGAAAGCATTAGGGAAGTCCACCCAGGAACAGCATCTCCTGCAAAATAAGAAAGCAGAGCATAGAGCGATGCTGAAATTGTAGCAATAAACATGATTATTCCAACAGAAAAAATCAGTCGGATAGGGCGTATGGAGAACGATGTAATTCCGTCAACGGCAAAACTGAGCATCTTTTTTAGCGGATACTTCGATTCCCCCGCCATTCTTGCGTGACGGCTGTAGTAAACGATGTCGGTCTTATATCCAATAGTAGGAACTATACCGCGAATAAAGAGGTTCCTTTCTCTGAAAGACAACAGTTTTTCTGCGGCGCGCTTGCTCATCAGTCGGTAGTCGGCGTGGTTGTAGATTGTCTTTGCTCCAAGACCATTCATTAACTTATAGAACATCAGAGCCGAGTTCTTTTTAAAGAAAGTATCCGTCTTTCGTGAGTCGCGAACGCCATAAACGATGTCAGCGCCGTCAAGATATTTTTGCACCATATCTTTGATAACGTCTATATCGTCCTGTAAGTCAGCGTCGATAGAGATGGTAACGTCGCAATTTTCAACTGCGACAGTCAATCCCGCCATAAGCGCATTCTGGTGGCCAACATTCCCGGCAAGTTTAATGCCACTTACCCTGCTGTTTGATTTAGCAAGGGTTTCAATAAGATTCCATGTGGAATCCTTGCTCCCATCATCAACGCAAAACATCTTACTATTTTCAGCAATCATACCAGCATCTATCATACCGTTGATAACTGCAGACAGTTGCTTTGCTGTCTCCTGTAGCACTTCCTGCTCGTTATAGCAGGGAATTACAAGACCTAATATCGGTTTACTCATATTGTTATTACATCTGCTTTAGTACAAAGGTAATACAAACCGAGCGGAGAAAAAAGCAAGTTTACTTGATTTTTTGCGAAACCATTTAAATGTGTGTGATTTTTTATGTTTGTATATTGTTGGATATTAATTGCTTGCTATGGCGAAATGCAAATTTTAGTATGTCAATCGCAGTCCAACAAGGAGTTGAAATTCAGTGCTGTGCTTTCTTATGTTTAGTTCTTTTGCAGTGTCAAAAAAGCGTGTTGCTTTTGGTTCTGCAAAAATACCGATATGGTCGGTAGCGTTGAATTGTAGCCCTAAACCTGCGTTTAATGAGAATTGCCAAGGGTGCTCAGGCAGGTTGCGTTTGCCTGTATTTGCATGCTTTCTTCCACTCTGAGCAAAGCGTTTTATATTTCCTGTAACGCATTTGTCAACGCTGGCACCAGCAAGCGCATACATTGTAAAGAAACGAGAGTCAACGAAAGTGAATGAAGCGCCGACGGGTATGCCTATTAAAACGAGTTTCTGGGTTGATGAGTAATAGGAATTGTTAGAACCAGAATGCCATGAAGCACCAAGGTGTGAGAACTGAATACCCGCATCAATGGCCCAATGGTTATTGAAGTGGTATCTGAACATCGCCGCATATGTAAGAGGAATGTCGTATTCAATTTCAGTTTTAGTTTCTTCTTCAATATTGTTAGCAACAACAGATGAATACACATAATTGAAATGCCCCATTTTTTGGTCCGGTCTTGAACTGTATTTGTTGACTGCATACGCATTATTGATAGGGGCAAAACCGTTTGCAGAAGAGTTCCTGTTCCCGAATCCATTGTTTACAGCCATAGCAATGCTCCATCTCCGGTCATTGTTGTTGGCGGCAGGCAGTGATATATCTTTACCGTTTGCATGATTTTCAGTCATTTTTGCGGCTTCATTAAATTCTTTTATTGCTTTTAGGCGGGAATTGTTACCATTATTAGCAGATTTGTCATTATCAGCAATTGCAGAGTGAATGTTTGCAGTTGCCGGTTTGTCACTTATAGAGTCAGGATTGTAAGTTGAAACAACTGGTATATTTGCTTGCTTTTCATTTGTAATGTTTTGAGCAAGGTTTTCTTTTACTTCTTGAGTCTCAATGACAATATCTTTATTTTCAGATTGTTTTTTTGCTTCATCAATGATGTTGGTATTTGCAGAAGAAATTAGGTGCTTTTGAGGATTGTTGGTGTTCGCAAATCTAACAGTGATGATAATAGCGGCAATGGCTGCTATTGAAGCAATAGCGGCGGCTGTACGTTTTAGGTATAGCGTAACAGGTGACTTTTTTGGCAAGTCCCTTTCTATGCTGCTCCAAAGGTCTTTTGGAACGGGAGACTCATAATTGTCAACTCTTTCTTTTATTATTTTAAGCCAATCCTCGTTATTACTCATAATTTTAAAATTTCAAATAGTCTTTAAGTTTTTTAGCCAAAAGGCTTTTTGCCCTGAAAAATTGAGAAGATGAAGATTTTTCATTAATGCCCAATTTCTCTGCAATTTCTTTGTGGGTCAACCCTTCAAAGATGAATAGGTTTAGAACTGTTCGATACCCCGTAGGCAATTCTCCAATCAGTTTCAGTAAAACTTCAGGAGGTATTTGCTCTGCGTTTTCTTCATTGTCTTCTATCGTTTCTCCAATGGTTTCTATGGGAATATTATCTACTTTTGCATTTTTACGGATAAAGTCAAGGCATTTGTTTACCATAACCTTTTTAGCCCAAGCGATAAGCGAACCTTCTTCTCGATACACAAATTTGCTTGCAGAGTTGAATATCTGAATGTAAGTATCGTGAAGAATATCCTCTGCTAATTCCCTGTCGTTGAGATACCGGCATCCTATAGTCAGGAGTTTTCCACTTGTAAGAGTGTAAAATTCCTTGCGGCATTTGTTGTCGCCTGCTTGTAATCCCTCGCATATCTCAAGTTCAGTCATATTCTGTTTGTAAAACTCATTTGTTGCAAAAATACTGCATTATATGCAATTAAATTTTTTTTAACAAGAAAAAAATAGAAAAGTGTGCAGTATTCGTATTAATTTCGTGTTATAAAAATAAACTAATTGATTGTATTATGAAGAAAATAGCAAACATTAAATTATTACCGGTTGTGGCTGCATTGTTTCTAACCGTTTCGTGTGATGATAACGATGGCAATGTAACGTATATGTCGGCTTTAGGGGAGTTTGAAAAAGTTAGTCCAACAGAGTATTATATAGATACTGATAAGGATAATAAGTTCCATGTTCTTAATGCTTTGGAAATGGTTAAGGCGGGAATTAAAGAGGATGATAGAATTTTGGCATACTTTTATGCAGAAGAAGGAAAAACCTCATCTAACAATAAGTATAATGCAGATGTTACAGTTACAGAATGCGTAACCATCCCAGTTAAGAAACCGGTTCTTCTAACAGAAGAAAACAAAGATAAATTGGGTAATGACAGGGTAAGTGTTATAGGTTTCTGGTTTGGAAAGGAATATTTGAATTTCCAATATCGTTTTGCAGCATCTGGTTCTATTAAGCATGAACTAAACCTGGTTGATGTTCCTAATCCAGAAGTAAACAAACCTGGTTACAAGTATCTTGAAATCCGTCACAATGCAAACAAGGATTCAGGTCAGCAATATTACAGTGGCATTGTGTCTTTTGATTTGTCTGATTTTAGAGAGGCCAATCCAGATTTGACAGGCATCGTTGTTGGCGTTACATACGGAGAAGGAGAAACTAAACTTTTTGAATTAAAGTTTGATCAGAAAGAAGAACCAAAATTTAAGGTAGGAACCCTTCAAGCAAATAGGCTAACGGAATAACGATAGGAGTAATATGAGATGTCAAGGAGGGCTTGCATGTGCAGGCCCTCTTTCTATTTGGAATAAAAGCCTTATTTGTGCGTCTTTTGGTTTATTAAATGCTCGTTGTTTCTGTATTTTAATTTATTTTTTTGTACATTTGCGAAAAATATATAGATTGTTTAATTTTTTTACAAAAATTATTCTGAGAAATGAGAAAATGGCGTATAGAGGACAGTGCTGAATTGTACAATATCACCGGTTGGGGTCTGAAGTACTTTTCAATTAATGAAAAAGGTCACGTTCAGGTAACACCGCGAGAGGATTATGCACCTGTTGACTTGAAAGAGTTGATGGACGAATTGCAGGTGAGGGATATTACTGCACCGGTATTGCTTCGTTTTCCCGATATTCTGGATAACCGTATTGAGAAGATTTCACGATGCTTTAAGCAGGCAGCCGTTGAATATGAATATAAGGCGCAGAACTTTATCATTTATCCGATTAAGGTAAACCAGATGCGTCAGGTCGTTGAGGAAATTGTTACGCATGGAAAAAAATTCAACATTGGACTGGAGGCAGGTTCAAAACCTGAATTGCATGCCGTTCTTGCAACGAATATTGATGAAAACAGTCTGATTATCTGTAACGGATATAAGGATGAGGACTATATCGAACTTGCTCTTCTTGCTCATAAGATGGGAAGAAAAATTTTCATTGTAGTAGAGAAGTTGAGTGAGTTGCGACTTATAGCAACGTTGGCGAAGCGTATAGGCGTTCGCCCAAATATAGGTATCCGTATCAAATTGTCAAGTTCTGGTAGCGGTAAATGGGAAGAATCTGGCGGAGACCAAAGTAAGTTTGGCTTGAATTCAAGTGAATTACTTGAGGCTTTGGAAATTCTTGAAAAGAATAAAATCGTTGACTGTTTGCGATTGATACATTTCCATATTGGCAGCCAGATAACAAAGATTCGCCGTATCAAGAACGCATTGCGTGAGGCTACTCAGTTCTACGTTCAGTTGACTAAGATGGGCTTTGATATTGATTTTATTGATATCGGTGGAGGTCTTGGCGTTGACTATGACGGCACTCGAAGCAGTGCAAGTGAAAGCAGTATGAACTACTCAATACAGGAGTATGCTAATGATGCGATATCTGCCCTTGTTGATGTTTGTGTGAAGAATGATATAAAGCAACCCAATATCATCACAGAATCGGGACGCTCACTGTCTGCTCATCACTCGTTGCTGATTTTTGAAGCAATAGAAACAACGCAATTGCCAATTTGGAATGATAACGAAGAAATAACAGAAAAGGATCACGAACTTGCACGTGAACTCTATGATATTTGGGATAAGTTGAACCAGCAGCGACTTTTGGAAAGTTGGCACGACGCATTGCAGATTCGTGAGGAGGCATTGGACTTATTTAGCCTTGGTATGCTTGATTTGAAGACCCGTGCACAAATTGAAAAACTTTTCTGGTCTGTTGCCAGAGACGTTAATGATTTGGCAAAAGAGATGAAACACGTTCCTGATGAGTTGAAGATTTCGAAGATGCTTCCCGACAAGTATTTCTGTAACTTCTCTTTATTCCAGTCATTGCCGGACTCATGGGCTATCGACCAGATGTTCCCAATTATGCCAATTTCCCGTCTTGATGAAAGACCCACAAGAACAGCAACTATCCAAGATGTTACTTGCGATAGTGACGGTAAGATATGCAATTTTATATCAGATCACGGGATTAATAATTCCTTGCCAATACACCCTTTAAAGGCAAATGAATCATATTATCTTGGTGTTTTCCTTGTTGGTGCTTATCAGGAAATCCTTGGAGATATGCATAATTTGTTTGGTGATACAACTGCGGTGCATATCAGCGTTTATAAAGACCGCTATGAGATAGACCAGATTATTGATGGTGAAACGGTTGCGGAAGTGCTTGACTACGTTCAATATAATCCAAAAAAATTGGTAAGAAATGTAGAGACTTGGGTAACTCGTTCCATGAAGAGTGGCAAGATTACACCTGAAGAAGGTAGAGAGTTCTTAAGTAACTACAGGTCTGGCCTATACGGATATACATATCTTGAAAAAGATTAATAATGGCAAGATATTTCATTCACCTTGCATATAACGGAGCGCCTTTTCATGGTTGGCAGTCGCAGCCAAATGCTGTCAGCGTTCAGGAAACTATTGAAAAGGCAATGGCAATTATATTGCGAGGCGAGGTTAAAATCACCGGTGCTGGAAGAACCGACACCGGTGTTAATGCCCGCTCTATGTTTGCCCACTTTGATGTTGATAATAAAATTGCTGATACACGGCGGTTTATAATGGCACTTAATAGCCTTGTAGGAAAGGATATTGCTATTTACAGCGTTAAGGAAGTTAGTGATGATGCACATGCTCGTTTTGATGCAACAGCAAGAACGTATAAGTATTTTATAGGGTTGCAAAAATCGCCCTTTGATTACAATTTCTGCTGGACACCGCCATTTCCTTTGGATGTTGAGGCTATGAATGTGGCGGCTTCACATCTGTTTGATTATACTGATTTTACCAGTTTTTCCAAGTTGCATACAGATGTTCTTACAAATAATTGTAAGATAATGTATGCCAAATGGGAGATGGAAGGGGAACAACTTGTATTTACAATAAAGGCAGACCGTTTTCTCCGCAATATGGTTCGTGCTATTGTAGGAACGCTTGTAGACGTTGGTCGCGGAAAAATTACAGTTGACGGTTTTTGCAAGATTATTGAAAGCAAAAACCGTTGCTCCGCTGGAGCATCAGTGCCAGGAAATGCTCTTTTTCTATGGAAGGTTGATTATCCCTATCCTGTTGAATGATTATTTTCCTATTCGTCAAATAAGAAATTTTTCTGTCAGCCATTTTCGTACAGGCTTGTCATATAACTTCATGCATGCATAAGCTATGCCTAACGATAGAACAAAGCAGCCTACCGCAACCATTATGTGTGTATATAAAGGAGCATCTTTATGGCTCCAAGCCCAGTTGAATTGGGTGTACATTAGAGGGTAGTGGGTGATGTATAGCGGATATGAAATGTCGCCCAAGAATTTGCATACATTTATACTCTTTTTCCCGGAAATCTTTCCTCCTGCACCAATAATGACGACCAATGGAAATATTATCATTATTGCAGTTGCGTTATAGAATCCGTTAAGAATGCTTCTATCCCCACCGATGCATGGAGTTGAGAAAATCCCTATTAGAATAATCGAGCAAATCCAGAAACTTTTTTTTACAGATATGTATTTTCCTATTTTTGAAATTAGCAAGCCACATAAGAATGGGTAAAGCAAGCGGGTTGCGCCAATGTATAATTGTTCCGCTGTAAGGCTCCAACCTCCTATAACTGTGTACATTTGATGATTTCTACCTTCAGTAAGGAGACCGAATATATTCAAATTCAGGCACAGGTCAATAGTGCATATAGCAGCCGAGCCGAGAAGAATTGCAAGAATAGCCTTAGGTAATCGTCTCAATATCAGTGCATATAGAATATTAGCGAGGTATTCCCAAGTAAGTGTCCAGTTAGGTCCGTTAAATGAGTTCATTTCTCCCCAACCGCGGATGTCAAGGCTTTTACCACAAGGAATCATGAAGCACGCCATGATAAATGCAAGAATGATATTCCAAAGAGGTGCAAATTCAGAAGTGTAATTTCCAAGGCTGAAAAAGAAAAAGCATGCACCAATGGTGGTCCCCATAATAACCATCGGATGCAGCCTTATTAATCTTCGTTTGATAAATCCTTTGAGGCTCATTTTATTCCATCTGTCATCGTAAGCATATCCAACAACGAATCCTGAGAGGACAAAAAAGAAATCAACAGCAAGATAGCCGTGATTAATTATCTGGTTTGCCGAAACACCAGAATATGGTTCGAACAGGTGAAAAATAACTACAAAAATTGCAGCAACGCCCCTTAATCCGTCAAGGATTTCATATCTTGGCTTGGCCGCTAAATACCCATTAGTTGTCATATAAAATTATTTGAATGCAAAGTTATGAAATATTTCTAAGTAATTCAGCATAAATTTGGTGATGTATTGATTTAAAGCAGTTGTAAATTTGCTGCTTTCGTAATGAAAATTATTTAGGGTTTGAATGTTTCGCTAATATTATTTGCCTCTTTCGAAATATGCGATTATTTGCAATTATAGTTGTGTAATGAAAGTAATTAACATTTTTTACACGATTTCTCCTGATTATTATAAAATCTTTTTTCTATCTTGCACTCGGAAATAAAACTTAAAATACCATTATTACTATGAATCAGTATATTTTAGCCTTGGATCAAGGCACAAGTAGTTCGCGTGCTATCGTTTTCAACAAGAATGGAGAAATATGTTCTACCGCGCAGCGAGAATTTACCCAGTATTTTCCAAAACCAGGGTGGGTTGAACATAACCCTCATGAAATTTGGTCATCGCAGGCTTCTGTTATTGCTGAGGCGATAACGCAAATAGACATTAACGGTCTTAATATCGCGGGAATTGGTATAACCAATCAAAGGGAAACAACTATAGTTTGGGACCGTGATACTGAAGAGCCAATTTATAATGCCATTGTTTGGCAGGATCGCCGTACTTCGGAGTATTGTGACAAATTAAAATCGGAAGGGAAAACTGACTTTATCAGGGATAAAACAGGGCTGATTATAGACGCATATTTCAGTGCCACTAAAATTAAATGGATTCTTGACAATGTTCCAGGTGCAAGAAAAAGAGCAGAAGCGGGCAAATTAATGTTTGGAACGGTTGATTCTTGGCTTATATGGCGTTTGACTCGCGGAGAGGTTCATGTAACCGATGTTTCAAATGCTTCTCGTACTCTGCTGTTTAATATTCATACATTGCAGTGGGATGATGAACTGCTTGAATTGTTTGACATCCCTCGCTCTATGATGCCAGAGGTAAAGTCGTCGAGTGAAGTTTACGGCCACACAAAGACAACTATTTTTGCACATAAGGTGCCTATAGCAGGAGTTGCAGGCGACCAGCAGGCTGCCCTTTTCGGACAAATGTGTACTGAACCAGGCATGATTAAAAATACCTACGGAACAGGATGCTTTATGCTTATGAACACTGGCGAAAAACCGATAAAGTCAAATAATAATCTTCTGACAACGGTAGCATGGAAGATTGGCGATAAAGTAAATTATGCCCTTGAAGGCAGTATTTTTGTTGCCGGTTCTGTTGTCCAGTGGTTGCGTGACGGACTTGGAATTATCCGCACATCGGCAGAGGTTGAGGAACTTGCATCTACTGTTCCAGATACAGACGGAGTATATTTTGTTCCAGCACTTACCGGTCTTGGTGCTCCGTGGTGGGATCCGTATGCAAGAGGGCTGATATGCAATATCAGTAGAGGGACAAAAGCAGCTCATATCGCTCGTGCTGCCCTTGAAGGCGTTGCTTTCCAAACAATGGATATTGTTAGCGGTATGGCATGTGATGCCAATATTGAATTGAGGGAACTTAAAGTTGACGGAGGGGCTTCTCGCAATAATCTTATGATGCAATTTCAGGCTGATATTCTCGGTATCCCCGTTATCCGCCCGACAACTACGGAAACAACCGCTCTTGGTGCCGCTTTCCTTGCTGGTTTGGCAGTCGGTTACTGGAAAGACTTGAGTGAAATACGCGATTTGACTGGTATTGAGCGTCGCTTTGAACCATCTGAAAACGATGAGGTTGTTAAAGAAAAAATCAAAGGCTGGAAAGTTGCTGTTCAAAGAACCCTTACTGAGCAAAAATAAATTAATTTATATGTAATTTTACTGTTATGGAAGTGTCTTTATTTACAAAGTGTGTTTTCGAGTTTATCGGAACCCTTGTGCTCATATTATTAGGCGATGGTGTTGTTGCCTGCTGCAATTTGAAAAAGTCAAAAGGAGAAGGTGGCGGTTGGGTTGTCATAACAATGGCTTGGGGCTTTGCTGTTATGTGCGGTGTCTTTATTGCTGGTCCTTTTTCGGGAGCGCATCTAAATCCCGCTGTAACTCTTGGTTTTGCTATTGCCGGTAAATTTGCCTGGACTGCGGTTCCTGGATATATAATTGCCCAAATGTTTGGTGGCTTTATCGGTGCTGCACTTGTTTATATGTTCTATAAAGACCATTTTGATGCGACAGATGATAAGGCGACAAAATTAGGCGTTTTCTGCACTGCTCCTGCTATTGTCAACAAGCCGAGAAATCTTTTTTGTGAGATTATAGGAACTTTGTTGCTCGTGTTTGTGATTTTAGTTCTATCAGAGAAGTGCAATTGTGCATCTGTTGGTCTTGGTTCTCTTGGGGCATTTCCTGTCACTATGCTTATTATGTCGATAGGTATGTCATTGGGAGGTACTACGGGCTATGCTATTAATCCAGCACGTGATTTGGGTCCACGCATAGCGCATGCAGTTCTGCCTATAAAAGGCAAAGGAGGCAACGACTGGGGGTATAGTTGGGTTCCTGTCTTTGGCCCTATGATTGGAGGTGCATTTTCGGCGGTGCTTTACATTATGCTCTTTTAATTATAATATATTAGTTTTATTGAAGGTGCAGTTCGGCTGAACTGTACCTTATTTTTTGAAATTAACTTAATTTTACAGGGTTGTCGTGGTTAAGTTGGTTAATTTATGTAAGTTTGTAGAAAAATTGAAATGAGTAGAATGAGAATATATCGTTTATTGCTGTTTGTATGTGTATTATTGATTTCGTTTAGTGCTTTTTCTTTTGAAAAAGCAGATTCGGTCTTGAGTGCTTTTGAAAAGAAGCCAGGTATGCAGAAAGCAAAGTTTGGAGTTTGTGTTGTTGATCTTGAAAGTGGAGAAACTGTGGTTAATTATTGCGAAACAGATACGTTTATACCGGCTTCTATAACAAAACTTGTCACTTCAGCAGTAACGATGAAAGTTTTGCCTGAAAACTATAAATTCAAGACAAGGATAACGACAAATGGATATATACTTAATGGAACGCTATTTGGTAATCTTATTATAAAAGGAGGTGTTGATCCTACGATCGGTTCTCGTCATTTCCCTGACCAGCCGTCTTTAGTAGATGAATGCATAATGGCTCTTATAGCCAACGGAATAAATAAAATAAAAGGTAAAATAGTTATAAATAAAGGACTTTACCATGAAAATGCCGTTCCTGATGACTGGGAAGATGCGGATGTTATTGAAACATTCGGAGCGGGACTTTTTGCGGTTAATTATCATGATAATTTGTCAAAGGTATCGGTTGATATAAGTGGAGATAAACCTGTAATACAATATACCTATCCATATTGGGATGATTTTGAAATAAATCTCGATAATCTGAAAGTTGTTAAGAGAAAGAAAGATTGCAGAAAGGTAAAGCAGTATAGGAAAAAAAATTCCAGAAAGTTGAGGGTTTCGGGTGCTGTGCTTGCTTCTGAAACACCATTGACATTTGTTACAACAATGCCTGACGCAAACAGGGCATTTGCTCAGGACCTTGAGGAATCTCTTTTAAGGGTAGGGATTAGTGTTGAGAAAGATAGGGTTTTTGCTTTCGGAGAGAAGGACGCGTTGCTTATCCATGAATCGCCAGCAATAGAGGAGATTGTCAGGTCTTTATTGTATAGAAGTGATAATATGTATGCAGAGGCTGTTTTCCGAGCAAATTGCATAGGGCATAAAAATAATTTGTCAAGAAAGAAATCCGTTAAGAGGGAGAAGGAAATTCTTAAAGATTGGGGAATTGATATAGATGGGTTGGAGTTCTATGACGGTTCCGGCTTGTCACGCTCCAATCACTTCACTCCTAAATTTATGGGTGACTTGTTAAAGAAAGTATATGATGATAAGGCATTATTTGACAGGTTTTTGCCATTAATCCCAATTTCAGGCAAGAATGGAACGGTGAAGAAATTGCTAAAAGATACATTCTTGTCGGGGCACATGGCATTGAAATCTGGCAGTATGACAGGTGTGCAGTCGTATGCTGGTTATTTTCCTGCTGGAACTCCGAAATATGCAGTTGTTGTGATGGCAAATAAGTTTACCTGCGGATATTATAAGATTAATGAGTATATAGAAGAAATGCTACTTGGATTGTTCCGAGATTTTAATCCGGAAAAAAATCCAGAGTCTATACTGATTGCCGAGGAGGCAAAATGGGTTGAGGAACAACAGGAGAAATAAAAACTATATGAATGTAAAAAGCTAAAAACTTTCGTTTTTGTTTGCTTCTGCTCTCACCTTGCACTATCTTTTGATAAGATAGGCTTCGGCTTGGCATAATCAAACTAAAAAACTTTCGTTTTTATTTTTTCTGCTCTCACCTTGCATTATCTTTTGATAAGATAAACTGCACCTCGGAATAAAAAATCAAGTAAACTTGTTTTTTTCTCCACTCGGTTTGTATTATCTTT
>UQLZ01000042.1 GCA_900541935.1 uncultured Prevotellaceae bacterium
TTTTGTCCTTATAATAAGTAGTAATTTTTGTAACGCTTATTTAGGACTAGTCACAACAACTATAAAAGTGATTACTTGTTCAATGAAAGAACGATTTCTCCTTCTACTTCTGTAATGTTTAATTTACCTTCGCGACCTAACCAGCCAAATGCTGCATATAAGTCCTTTTCTCTAAGTTTAGTGGCTTTTTTGAGAGCCTTGAAATTCATAGATTCTACACCTTCGAGTGTGTTCCACACCAAACCAGCCCAAGAACCAATTACTTCAATGTTCATAATAAATAAGTTTAATTAAAATGTGATTTCGTTGCAAAAGTACTAAAAAAAATTAAAACAGCAAACTAAATATGTCTAAAAGCATATTTATGGAGCATTTTGAGTTGCTTTTTGCGAAATATATTGTGGGTTACCAAGAAATTCTCTACTTTAAGTCGATAAGAAATTCTATCAGAGATTCTTTTTCTGTAAGATTTAGTTTTTTTCGTAGTCTGTATCTTGCAGCTTCAACTCCACGAATTGTTAGATTCGTGAATTTGGCAATGTCTTTAGTGTTTAGATTAAGACGAAGGAGTGCGCAGAATTTCAGGTCACTGGCTGTCAGGGAAGGGTACCTTTCGCGTAGTGTTCTAAAGAAATGTTCGTGTATTAAGTCGAAGTTTTTCTGATAAATGTCAAGAAATTCTGTATTCCCGATGTTTGACTCTATTTGCTTTAGGATAGCGTCCATATCTTTAGGCGTAATTCCTCCTTTGTGCTTTTGTGTAAGCATTGAGTCTTTGAGACTTTCGATAACTTTCTCCTTAGCAAAATTATCTAGAGCAAGGCTGGCGAGTTCTTTGCTTTTGTTTGAAAGTTCAGCTTGCAAAAGTTGTTGCTTTTGGAGGTTGATGAGTTTTTCTTGCTCAAGCATTTTGATGTTTTGCTTATTTTTCTCCGCTTCGTACTCATTGTTCCTTTTTTCAAGAGCCCTGCGTGTGTGCCATTTGGAAAAATAGTATATAATGCAAATAAGAGTGGCTATATAAAGTAGGATAGCAAAGATTGAAAGATAGAAAGGGGTAGGTATTGTGAACGAGTATTCATATTTACCTATAATATCTCCTGTAGAGGTGACAACGGTTGCCATTAGTTTGTAGGAGCCAAAGTTTAGATCATGGAATGAGATGTCTGGAGTTTGGCGTGTCATAGAAAGGTTGAGGTCTCCAGAAAGTTCATATTTAAAAGTAATGGGTTCATTGTTATAATTTGGATACGTAAAGTTGAAATACAAACTGCCTTCACCAGGCATCTTGAAATCGTTATTAATGCCTATATCCATATATTCATTATTTCCGTTTTTATCAGTGTATTGCACTTCTGTTAGTAATAATTCTGGCTTTATCCAGCGTGTTTTAGAGGCAATTTTTGTGTCGTATTTCGCAATGCCATTATTCATATTGAAGTAAGAAACATTGTCTTTAATATATATTCTGTCATTGTTTTCGTTGTTTTGGAGACCGAAAAATGAAATCGGAATAAATACTAATGCAGTAAACTTGTTGTCTTTAAAAGACATAAGATAGTATCCCCTTTCTCCAGAAAGCCAGAAAGTATTGTCATCGATTGGTTTTGAGTAGTGTATGTCAGAAGTATTGGATAAACTTTTGTTAAGTTCATCGTATGGAATTATCTTTTGATTAAGATCGTCAAAAGTATAAAGTTTCTTATTGTCGGAGAAAACGATTCTTCCTCGGATTTTCATAATATGTTTTATGATAGAGGATGAGTCTGATGCTGTCTTGAAAAATTTAACGTCCTGAACTTTTTTAAGGTCACTTGAAAGCTCAATTCGGTAAGCGCCTCTATTCATATTTGCAGCCCAAATGGCACCATTATGTGCTATTTCAAGATTTCTTATTGGAGCGGCAAAGCCTTCTATGTTATTGGAAATGGTCCATACTCCGTTTATTTTCTTATATATACGTAATTCATGATATGATGATTCTATTATTATGTCCGTTTCATGTATTCGGCAATTTCTCATACATGTGCTGCTGGCTCCTGTTCCAGGAATTTTTGTTACAGTTCCGTCTTGTTGGAATTTCATTGTAGATAGGTTATTACCTATGAATGTTTGATTGTCGAAAGAGGAAATGTGCCAGTTTTGACCTCCTGTGCCTGGTGTGAATTTTATTTTACCGTTTTTGTTATAGTAGTAAAGTCCTTGGTTGGTGGCAAGTAAAGTGTAATCACCAATTATTGACACGTCGTAAATCATACCAAGCATAGCCTCTCCTCTTTCTGGAGTCATAATGGAATAAGGAACGCCGGTGTGAATTAGGGAGATGCCGTTATCTAACGCAGCCCAAATGTTATTATCTCTGTCGCAGAACAGGGAAAGTACGGAATTGTTAAGCAACCCAGTGTCTGAATTATAGTGCCATTTTAAATTTCCTTTTAGGTCGATTGCGTAAATACCGTCAAGGATTGTCCCTATAATTAAAGTAGAGTCTTTTGTGATTGTTGCTCTATTTACCTTTGCTTCGCTCAGTTCCTTATCTATAGATGTATTGATTTTTCTAACGTCGTTATTTGCCGACATTAAAAAAAGACCGTTGCTTTCTGAAAATAGTATAGCACGGTTGCCACTAATTTGCGTTGCTTCTACTATATTGTCATCACCAAATTCTTCACGTGAGAAAATTTGTCTGTATTTGTCTTTTTCTAGAATGCAGTAAGGTCCGTTTATTAATTGTGCATAGATTTTTCCGTTTATTTGGTGGTAGTATAAGGGTTTGTAGTCTTTAAAGTTTATAATTCTAATTTCCTTTCCGTCCCAGAGAAATGAAGAAGAGAAAGACTGGAAATAGATTTTCCCATCATGTTTGATAATCTTCCAGATTTCTTCGTTTTCCATATTGAAGTTGTGGATTCTTTCTCTTAGCGATTTGTAAACGAGTTCACCTTTGCTGTTCCTTTTATAATATCCGAAATCTTCGTATGAGCCGACAAATATTGAGTCACCATCAGCAAATACACTTCTGCAAATTGTTTGTTCGGGCAGGTGACAAAGTTTCCAATTATATCCATCAAATGACAACATACCCCTGTTGTTTCCAAAGTACATTTCACCGTTTTTACCTTGGTAGCATGACCAGTTTTGCACTCCGGCAGATGTTCCGTATGATTGGGTGGAGTAGTTTGAAACAATGGGTTTGTAGGAAGTTGCAAATCCAGAAATTATTGTTGAAAGAATAAGAATTATTGTGTATGTCAGTTTCCTTCTCATTTATGGTTCTTATGCTGTTTTGCAGTTGTTTAATTTATGTCACAAATATAGTAATTTAGTTTCTTGAGGCAAAGCAAATTGTGGAATTTTTATTTTTATATTAGCATCTGTTTTGATTTGGCGGAAATTATATTAAAATATTTTAACTTGATATCAATTTAGCCCTGTTTATACAAATTGCTATAAATCAACAATATAATATTTTTAACGTAGTAAAAACGTAGTGTTTTACAACATAAAAGTAGTGACGTAGTGTACTGAATTATTATTAAATATTGTTTTATTATTTCCTTTGTGCAGAAAAATTAAATTTTCACCTTATTTACCTAACCATTATTTAAAATGAGAAAGCAAATCCTTACATTTTTACTTGCTTTTGCTCTGACCCCAGCGGTAATGTTCGCTCAGCAGACAAAAACAGTAAAGGGAACGGTTGTTGATAAAGACAATCAACCGGTAATTGGTGCCACTGTTAAAGTAGAAGGCACAAACATTATGACTGCCACCGATTTTGATGGTAAGTATGAATTAAAGAATGTTCCGGATAACGGAAAGATTACCTATACCTATATAGGTATGACGACTAAGACGTTGAGTGTAGCAGGTCAGAGCCAACTCAACGTAACCTTGGCTGAAGATGCACAGAACCTTGAAGAAGTTGTTGTTATTGGTTATGGTGCTTCTAAAGCAAAAGACTTGACTTCTCCTATCGAAGTCGTTAAGGGCGATGAATTGATTATCCAACCAACATCATCACCGATGTCTGCATTGCAGGGAAAAGTTCCAGGTGTAAATATTGTTAATAACGGAACTCCGGGTGCAGGCCCACAGGTAACTATCCGTGGTAAAGGTTCATTTGGCGATACATCACCTCTTTATGTCGTTGATGGTATGTTCTATGACAATATAGATTTCTTGAATAACGCAGATATTCAGGAAATGTCAATTTTGAAGGATGCATCAGCGGCTGCAATCTATGGTGTTCGTGCTGCTAACGGCGTTGTTATCATCACAACAAAGAAAGGTCGCAAAAATCAAAAAGCTCAAATCACTTATAACGGTTATGTCGGTCTTCAAACAGCGACTAATGTATTGGAAATGTGTAACTCACACGAATATGCAACAATGTTGATGGAGGCTAATCCAGACGCTTATAGAAGTTATTTTGAATCTTCTATTAAGAACTACGGTGGCGATATGGAAACATTGACATTCGGTGCAGATACTGACTGGTACGATGAACTTCTTCGTAATGCTGTTATCACTAACCACAGTTTGAATATCAGTGGTGGTAGCGATAAAGCCGTATATTCAGTAGGTATGAGTTATTTGTCACAAGACGGTATTATGGATGTTGACAACTACTTCCGTCGTCTCAACTTCCGTGCTGCTGTCGATTTTTATGCAACTTCTTGGTTGAAGGTTGGTTTCAATGGTGTTTTCAGTAATTCTCAACAACAATTACCAAAAACACACGCATGGCAGGCTGCTTTCAATACACCGTCAATTATCCCTGTTTATAATGACAAGAGAGATCCGGATAAAGTATATCCTTATTTGTTTAGTTCTCCAGAAGAAGTTGGCTTTACTGCAAACTTCTTAAACCCGGTTGCTGAGGCTACATATTACGATGCAAGAAACGACAACTACCAAGCTCTTTCAAACTTCTATGCACAAGTAAATATCCTTCCCGAAAAATTGAACATCAGAACAAGTTACAGTTATGACTACTCAATGATTCGCGGTACTTCATTTACCCCGAAATATTATGTAGGTGCAAATCAACAAGCAACAACAACAAGTTTGACTAAGTCTGATTCAAATTATTATAAATGGATTTGGGATAACGTATTGACCTATAAAGATCAATGGGGAGCACACAACTTCACTGGTATGCTTGGTGCTTCAATGCGTTCTGAAAACTATCGTTTCTTGACGGGTACAGCAAACAATGTTCCAGAAGGTGCTGATGAGTGGAAATATATTCACCAAGGTGTTAAAGAGGGTGCAACTGTTGATGATAACGGTACTCGCTACAGAGGTCTTTCTTACTTCACTCGTCTGAATTACTCTTACGATGACAAGTATATGTTGATGTTCACATTCCGTGCAGACGGTTCTTCAAAATATAATGAAAAATGGGGTTATTTCCCATCTGTAGGTGCTGCATGGGTTATTTCTAACGAATCATTTATGCAAGACCAAAAAGCATTTGACTATTTGAAACTTCGTGCAAGTTGGGGTAAACTTGGTAACGACAAGATTGCTGCTTCTGACGGTTTTGCGTCTATCACAAATACACAAGCTGTTTTTGGTACAAATACTGCTTTGACTGGTTTCAAGAATGAAGTTTATTTCAGTTGGTTGGCTTGGGAAGTTGTTAATGAAACAAACATTGGTCTTCAACTTTCTACTTTGAAAAACCGCTTGAATGCAGATATCGACTGGTACTACAGATTAACAGATAATGCAGTTATTTCTCCGAAGATTCCATTGATTGGTAAGACATTGGCTGGTAACTACGGACAAATCCTTAATACGGGTGTTGACCTTTCATTGAACTGGAGCGATAAAGTAAACAAAGATTTCTCTTACTCTGTAGGAGCAAACTTGTCATACCTTCACAATGAAGTTAAGTCTCTTAACGGAAATCTTGATATGATTAAGGGTGGTGCAACCGTTAATAAGGTAGGTGAAAAAATGAACTCTTACTACGGTTATAAGGTTGTTGGCATCTATCAGACTCCGGAAGAATGTGCAGCTGACCCGATTGCTGTTAGCAACAACTTGGTGCCTGGTGACTTTAAATATGAAGACGTGAATGGTGATAATAAAATAGATGGTGCTGACAAGCAGATTCTTGGTTCTTACGTTCCTGACTTTACATATGGTTTCAATATTGGTTTCAAATACAAAAACTTCGACTTTGAGTTGAGTACTTACGGACAAGCAGGTGGCGAACTTTGGAATAGAAAGCGTGCTTTGCGTTACGCTCAATCTAACTACAACTTTGACCGTGCACAATTTGAAAACCGTTGGACTGGTCCTGGTTCAACAAACGAGCACCCGTCAGCAGCTGCTTTAATCAAGGGCTGGAACGTTTCAGACTCTAACAACGCTTCTTATTTTGTTGAGTCTTCTAACTTCTTCAGAATCCAGAACATCACACTTGGTTATACATTCAAAGATATTAAGATGGGCAAATATACAATGCCGGGTATTCGCTTGACATTGACTGCAGACCGTCCATTCTCAACATTTAAGGCAAACAGTTTTACTCCTGAGGTTTCTGACGCTAATGGTTGGGATACAGAGGTATATCCTTTGACTGCAACTTATACTTTCGGTGTTCAAATTGATTTCTAAACTACTTTAAAATTTAAAACAATGAAATTAACAAAAATATTAGCAGCCGGAACGCTTTCTGCAGCGATGCTCTTCAGTGCATCTTGTACGGACTTTATTGAAATTAATCCGGAGAACAGTGTTCCTGCAGAAGGTGTGGATTTCACCAAAACAGAAAATATGTACCAACCTGTAATCAGCGTTTACTCATCTTTGAGAACAGAAGGTATGCACTGGATTAATTGCGGTATTTTATTTACACGTGACGGTGATGTTTGGTCAGGTCGTGTTGATGACCAAGCTGCTTTGGTTGACTTTGGTAACTATAACTATGACAATGGTTTCTGGGGTCTTAATGAAACTTGGAGAACTATGTATGTTCTTATTCAAACAGCGAACTCTGCCTTAGAGTCACTTGACAATTATGCTCAATACGTTGATAAAAATTCTGAAGCATATAAGCAATATGAATCATATTGTGGAGAGGTGAAGACTCTTAGAGCATGGGCTTACTACGAGTTGGTAACAAATTTTGGGCCTATAGTTATTTATAGAACAAATAGCCAGTCTGATTTCCGCCGTTCAAGTATTGATTTGGTTTACAAATATATGCTTGAGGACCTTGATTATGCTGCAAAGAAATTGCCGAGAGTTCGTCCTAACCAAATGGAGCACCAGGGTGCTGTTACAGCGTTTACAGCAGAGATGCTTGCTGCTCGTGTAAACCTATTGCAAGAAAACTGGACAGAAGTTGAAAGATTGACAGAAGATATTATAACCAAAGGTAACTTTGAACTATACAATGATTTCTATCAACTATTCAAGATTCCTGGAAAACTTTGTAATGAGTCATTGCTTGAATGCCAGACAACAGATTATGGTAATGGTTCAGGTGATCAAATTGGTCCAGGTGCATGGTGGAGTTTCCAAGGTCCTGCTAACGACGGTAACATTTCTGGTTGGGGATTCATTGGTTACAAGCCTGAATTTGTTACTTGGGCAGAAGGCCGTGGCGAAACTGTTCGTGCAACAACTTCTTTCTTGAAGGCTGGTTCAACAACTCCTGACGGTGACAAGATTAGACCTCTTAAGAACCCGACTCAGACTAACTGCTGGAATGGTAAGGCTTATCTTCCGACTAATCAGTTGACTCCTGGTCGTACAGGCTATGGAACTAACAATAATATCCGTATCTTGCGTTATGCTGAAGTTCTTTTGATGAACTCTGAAGCTAAGATTAGAAACGGAAAGAGCGGAGACTTCGGTTACAATGAAGTTCGCAAACGTGCAAAAATGTCAACTAAAACAGGTGTTACGTTGCAAGACGTTATTGACGAGCGCCGTATGGAACTTTGCTGCGAATGGGGTTCTGCGCGCTACATTGACATTTGCCGTGGTGTGGCACCTGCTCCTCAAGGTTGGAGTAAGGATGTTATGTACTTCCCAGTACCTTTCACTCAGATTGAAGAACTTCCTGACCTCTTATTGGATCCAATGACAGAGTAATAAAGTATGGTAAAAGATTTTTTAATAAGCTGCGGAATAGCGCTTGCTACAGTTGGTGTAGCAAGCGCCGCTCCCGGCGATTCTATAAAGGTTGTTAAAGGTCAAATTAGTGATTATTATATTGCTGTAACCAAGACGCGTACTGTAACAGGATTTGTGCGTGATGAAAAAGGCAACCCGCTTGAGGGTGCTACTGTAATGTTTTTTGCGAGTCCAATCCACTGCACAACAGATGCTTGTGGCAGATATTCTGTAAATGGTGGGGAAAATGATAAAAGATTGTACGTTTATTATCCAGGTAAGAAGATTGTTGATATGCCGTTAGAGTTCAGCCAGACAAATGTAGATGTTGTTCTCGAAGACGGTGATAGAGAAAAGACTATTAAAAGAGAAGTTGCAAAGGCAACAAAATGGTTTGATGCAAATACCTATGCTCCTAAGACATATTGTAACCCGATGAATATCAGTTACAATTATGAACCCTATAATGATAATGTTTTGCCGAATGGCTCATTCCGCTCGGCTGCAGACCCAATGGGTCTTACTTACAAAAATGAATATTTCCTCTTTTCTACCAATCAAGGAGGATTTCACTATTCAAAAAATTTAACGGAATGGGAGTTTGCTCCGGCAAGTTTCCAGCGTAACCCGAAAGATGACGACCAATGTGCTCCTGCTGCATTTGTCAGTGGTGACACATTATATTATACAGGCTCAACTTATTATGGTTTGCCTGTTTGGTATAGTGATAAGCCAAAATCAGGCAAGTTTAAAAAGGCAATAGATTGTGGCGTCCTTCCTTGGTGGGACCCGTATCTCTTCCTTGATGATGACGGTAAATTATACCTTTATTATGGTTCAAGCAATGAGTATCCGCTAAAGGCTGTTCAGTTGAGTCGTGATGATTTTTATCCTATTAGCAAAATTTATGACGTTATGATGCTCCGTCCGAAAGAGCATGGATGGGAGCGCTTCGGAATGAATAATGATGATGAGGTTACTCTTGCTCCATTTACAGAAGGCGCTTCTATGACAAAACATAATGGAAAGTATTATTTCCAATACGGAGCCCCGGGTACTGAGTTCAAGGTTTATGCCGATGGCGTTTATGTGTCAGACAGCCCGCTCGGGCCGTTCAAGTACCAGAAGCATAATCCGATGAGTTACAAGCCTGGCGGTTATGTTCAGGGAAGCGGACATGGAGGTACTTTCTGTGATTTGAAAGGCAACTATTGGCATGTATCAACGTGTATGCTTTCAAATAAGTATAAGTTTGAAAGAAGAATAGGGCTTTATCCAACGGCTTTCGATGCTGATGATGTTATGTATAGTTCAGCCGCTTTTGGAGATTATCCGAATTATAATGCGGATTTCGATATTAAGAATCCTTCAGAGCGATTTACCGGTTGGATGCTTCTTTCTTTGAATAAGAAAGTAGATGTTTCAAGCACAGACAGTATATATTCGGCGTCAAATTTGACAGATGAGAATATGCGTTCTTATTGGGCAGCTAAAACAGGAAAGCCAGGAGAATGGATTACTATGGACCTAGGTGATGTTAAGTCAGTCAAGGCGATCCAATTGAATTTTTATGATTATAAGACCGTTCAGCATAACAGAGCCAATGATATTTATTATCAATATCGTATATTTGCATCTGACAATGGTTCTGATTGGATGTTGGTAGTTGACAAGTCAGATAACGACAAAGACTGTCCTCATGATTATGTTGAATTGCAGCAGGAATTGAAAACGAGATACCTGAAATTGGAAGTTCTGCATGTGCCGTCAGGAAATGTATGTCTTTCAGAGTTCCGTGTTTTCGGTAACGCTTCCGGTGTTGCACCAACTAAGGTAAAAGGTTTAAAAGTCAATCGAGACAAGAATGATGCTCGAAATGCAATGATAACATGGTCTGAGTCGGAGAACGCATACGGTTACAATATCTATTACGGAATAGAACCAGATAAGTTATACAATGCCATAACTGTATATGGTGATACTAAATATGACATGCGTGGACTTGATAGAGATACCGAGTATTATTTCGCCATTGAGGCACTTGGTGAAAGTGGCAGGTCTGAAATGAGTAAGGTTATCAAACATTAATATAAGATATATTATCTACTGACTATTATGAAAAAAATTTTAAATGTAGCAATGTCGGCTTTGTTGGTTGCCCTCGCATCATGTGGGGGTACAACCAAGGAAGTCGTGTCTATTACTTCGGAGGCTGAAAACCGCCCGGAATCGTTTGAAAGCGACAGTGCTTTCCTTGACTATATCCAAAAGGTGCACTTTAACTATATGTGGGAAGGGGCTGAGGTTAATTCAGGGCTTGCATGTGAAAGAATTCACCTTGATGGAGTTTATCCTGAAAAAGATTCAACAGTCGTGACTACAGGCGGTAGCGGATTTGGCGTTGCCGGTTTGATAGTAGGAATGGAAAGGGGATTTATTACTCGTGAGGCTGGAGTTGAAAGACTTCATAAAATTGTTGATTTTCTTACGAAGGCTGATCGTTTCCATGGAGTTTGGCCTCACTGGTTGGAAGGAACAACTGGAAAGGTAAAACCTTTTGGCAAGAAGGACAATGGCGGAGATCTTGTTGAAAGTTGCTTTTTGATGCAAAGTCTTTTGTGTGTTCGTCAATATGTTAAAGACGGCAATGAAAGTGAAAAACTTCTTGCAGAGAAAATTAACAAATTGTGGCATGAAATGGAATTTGATTGGTATCGTAATGGAGGTAAAAACGTCCTTTACTGGCATTGGTCTCCTGAATATGCTTGGGAGATGAACTTCCCATTGGAGGGATATAACGAATGCCTGATTACTTATATTCTTGGCGCATCTTCACCAACACATGCTATTCCAGCAGAGTGCTATCACGAAGGCTGGGCTCGTAATGGTAAGTTTACAACAGATGCAAAACCTTATGGTTTCCCTTTGGAATTGAGACATAATGGTGCTGAAGAACTGGGAGGTCCGCTTTTCTGGGCTCATTATTCTTATATTTGTCTTGACCCTCGAGGATTGAAAGATAAATATGCAAGTCTCTGGAATGTTGTAGCAAACCATGCTAAGAGCGATTATGCTTACTGTGTCGAAAATCCAAAAGGTTTTAAAGGCTATGGCGAAAATTGCTGGGGTTTGACAGCAAGTTATTCAACAAAAGGCTATTCAGCACATTGTCCTGGTAATAATGACTGTGGCGTTATTACTCCTACTGCAGCGTTGTCTTGTTTTCCTTACACACCAGAAGAATCAATGAAGGCTTTGAAGTATTTCTATTCAAAAGGTGATACAATTTGGGGTAAGTATGGTTTCTTTGACGCATTTTCAGAGCAAGATAATTGGACTGTTCCACGTTATTTGGCTATTGACCAATGTACAATTGCTCCGATGATTGAGAATTACCGCACTGGCTTGCTTTGGGATTTGTTTATGAGTTGTCCTGAAGTTCAGAACGGTTTGAAAGTATTGGGATTCGAAATTTCTAAATAAAATCTTTTACACTTATGAAACTTAAAAAATTCTTATTTGTTTCAGCTTTTGCGTTGACAACAGGTCTTGCTTCAGTAGCAGGTCCTGCGGCTAATGATGCAAAGATGGACAAATTCATTGACGATTTGATGGGTAAGATGACCATTGAAGAAAAAATCGGTCAGTTGAATTTGCCGGTAACAGGGGAAATTGTTACAGGACAAGCAAAAAGTAGTGACGTTGCGGGTCGTATTAAAAAGGGCCAAGTCGGAGGCCTTTTTAACTTGAAAGGCGTTGACCGCGTTCGTGATATTCAGAAAATAGCAGTAGAAGAGAGCCGTCTTGGCATTCCATTGCTATTTGGTATGGATGTTATCCATGGTTATGAAACAGTTTTCCCTATTCCATTAGGACTTTCATGCACATGGGATATGGCTGCTATTGAAAAATCTGCGCGCATTGCAGCAAAAGAATGTAGTGCTGACGGTATTAACTGGACTTTCAGTCCAATGCTTGATATTTGCCACGATGCTCGTTGGGGTCGTGTTTCTGAAGGTAATGGTGAAGACCCGTTCTTGGGTGCCCGCATTGCAGAAGCAATGGTTAGAGGTTATCAGGGCGATTTGAAAGATAAGGATGAAATTCTAGCTTGTGTTAAGCACTTTGCTCTCTATGGCGCACCCGAAGCAGGTCGTGACTATAATACAGTTGATATGAGTCACTGGCGTATGTATAATGATTATTTCCCACCTTATAAGGCTGCAATTGAAGCAGGTGCTCAAAGCGTTATGGCTTCTTTCAACATCGTTGACGGTATTCCTGCTACAGGTAACCGCTGGCTTTTGACTGAAGTGCTTCGTGACCAATGGGGCTTTGATGGCTTTGTCGTTACTGACTATACTGGTATCTACGAGATGATTGCTCACGGTATGGGAGATTTTCAGACTGTAGGTGCTTTAGCATTGAAGGCTGGTGTCGATATGGATATGGTTTCTGATGCTTTTGTTGGTACTTTGGCTAAGTCATTGAAGGAAGGAAAGGTAACAGAAGAAGAAATCAATACAGCATGCCGCCGCATCCTTGAAGCAAAATATCGTCTTGGTTTATTCAAAGATCCATATAAATATTGTGACGTAAAGCGTCCTGCTAAGGAAGTCTTTACTGCAGAAAACAGAGCAGAAGCAAGAAAGATTGCAAGAGAATCTTTCGTTTTGTTGAAGAATGAAGGTAATGCACTCCCTTTGAAGAAGTCAGGCAAGATTGCCCTTATTGGTCCGTTGGCTAATACACGTGCAAATATGCCGGGTACATGGAGCGTTGCTGCAGTTTCTGAAAAATATTCTACTCTTCTTGAGGGTTTCCAGGCTGCAGTTGGTGACAAGGCTGAAATTCTTTACGCAAAGGGTAGCAACTTGATGTACGATGCTGTTCGTGAGAAAGATGCTACAATGTTTGGTAGAGAAATCCGTGATAACAGAACTGATGCTGAGATGCTTAAAGAGGCATTGGAAGTTGCTGCAAAGGCAGACGTTATTGTCGCAGCTCTTGGTGAATCTTCTGAAATGAGTGGTGAGTCAAGCAGTAGAACAAATCTTGAAATGCCTGACGCTCAGCGCGATTTGCTAAAGGCTTTGCTTGCTACTGGCAAACCAGTTGTTCTTGTTCTATTCTCTGGCCGCCCAACTGTTCTTACATGGGAAGAGGAGAACGTTCCTGCTATCTTGAACGTTTGGTTCGGTGGTAGTGAAACAGCAGATGCTGTGCCAGATGTTGTATTCGGTGATTATTCTCCAAGCGGAAAATTGACTTCAACTTTCCCACGCACTGTTGGTCAGTTGCCAATGAGTTATAATTATTACAATACAGGAAGACCTCAAAAGCAATGGTTCTCTAAGTTTACAACAAGTTATCTTGACTGCCCGAACGAACCGCTTTATCCATTTGGTTATGGACTTTCTTATACTAAGTTCCAATATTCAGATTTTGCTCTTAGCGCTGACTCAATGAAAGAAGATGAAACTATAACAGCTTCTGTTAAGGTTTCTAATGTTGGCAATTATGACGGTGATGAAATCGTACAACTTTATATTCGTGATATGGTTGGCAGCGTTGTTCGTCCTGTTCAGGAACTTAAAGGCTTTGAAAGAATCAGTTTGAAAAAAGGCGAAAGCAAGACTGTTACTTTCACAATTAATGCAGAACTTTTGAAGTTCTACAATTCAAAACTTGATTACGTTTGCGAGCCGGGTGAATTCCAGGTAATGGTAGGTCCTAACAGCCGTGACGTTGAAATCAAGTCATTCAATTTAACGAAGTAACAAGGCATTAAAAGGATTGAGGGTATGGTATAAGCCATGCCCTCAATTTTTCTTAAAATTTAGACTTATGAAAAAATTTCTATGTGTTTTGGCATTGGCAATCGCCGTTTGTATTCCTTCAATGGCACAGACAAATTTGTCAAGTGAGTTGATGAACCTTACAAAAATTCGTGAGGGTGTGAAAAATATGCGTGTTAGTAGTTATGACAAATCTGGCAACAATCGTGACCACTTGTCTCAAATTAAGCCAGGCGAGAGAGCGGTTTTGGCAGACATCCAAGGAGCAGGCATTATTAATCATATTTGGGTTACTATTGCTCCTGGACCTGCTGATATCAGTCGTAATGATATTATATTAAATATGTATTGGGATTGAAATGACTATCCATCTGTTGAGTCACCAATTGGGCCATTCTTTGGTCAGGGATGGAATGAGCAGTATAATTACGCGTCACTTCCGCTTTCTGCAGGTCCTGGTAGTGGAGCAGGTTTGTCTTGCTATTTCTCAATGCCATTTAGCAATGGTGCTAAAATAGTAATTGAAAATCAGGCAGACAGAAATATTGACTGCTTTTACTACTATATTGATTATGTAGCAATGGATAAGTTACCTAAGGATATGGGACGTTTCCACGCTTGGTTTAATAGAGAGATAACAGAAGCGCTTCCAGAGGGAGAGACAGAATGGGGCGTTCTCGGCAAGCAGACAGAAAATGAAGATGGAGCCAATAATTATCTTTTTGCAGATATTAAAGGTAAAGGCCACTTTATTGGAATTAATTATTATGTGCAAAATCCGTCGCCAATGTGGTATGGTGAGGGTGATGATATGTGGTTTATTGATGGAGAAACAAAACCTTCTTTGATTGGAACAGGAACTGAAGATTTCTTTAACACAGCATGGTGCCCTAAAGAGCCGTTCTCTCATCCTTATTTCGGGTATCCGAGAGTAAACAATAATATAGGATGGTTGGGAAGAACTCACGTTTACAGATATTTTATCAATGATCCAATATATTTTGAAAAGTCTTTACGTGGAACTATTGAGCATGGACACAATAACTGTTTGACTCTTGATTTGGCAACAGTTGCATATTGGTATCAAACAGAGGCTTGCCAATTGCCAAAATCTCCAACTAAAGAGGATAGAAAATTAATGCCGATGATTGATACAGTTGAAATAATGAAATGGCGTCACGAATGGCGTAAAAACCATGGCAACGACCCAAAGTTATGGGGCAATGAGTAGAAAGTGATATTATTAAAGTATTTTTGTCTATAAAAGAGTAGTGCTGGCTATAAAGCATTACTCTTTTTTGTTTTCTGTTAATTGAGAAAGTGTTTAACTTTCTAAAGTTTTCCAAAATCAGAAATTAAATAGTTGGAAAAGAGATAGATAACAGAATTTAATAGTTAAAAAGTTGTCCAAAATGGAAAATTATAGTGCGTCAATGAAAAATATTTTCTAATTTTGTTGCTGTAATCCTAATTAAAAAGAAAGAATATAAAATGATACAGACAGTACTAAAACGAGACGGTAGAATTGTAGGCTATAATGAAGAAAAAATAAAGGCTGCTATTCGTAAGGCAATGCTCCAAACTGAAAAGGGTGAGGATGAAAGCCTTATTCAAAAAATAACCGATAGAATTGGCATGACCGGTAGCGAGCAGATGTCTGTAGAAGATATTCAGGACCTTGTAGAGGTGGAATTGATGAAGAGTTCCCGCAAGGAGGTTGCAAAAAAGTATATTGCATACCGTAATCAGCGAAGCATTGCCCGTAAGGCAAAGATTCGTGATATGTTTTTGGAAATTATTGATGCAAAATCTAATGACATCACTCGTGAGAATGCTAATATGAATGCTGATTCTCCTGCTGGGATGATGATGAAATTTGCGAGTGAAACAACAAAGCCTTTTGTTGATGATTATTTATTGTCACAAGAAGCAAATGACGCAATGGCGAACAATTATCTTCATATACATGACAAGGATTACTATCCAACAAAAAGTCTGACCTGCGTTCAGCATCCGTTGGATAAGGTGCTAAAAGAGGGCTTTGTTGCGGGTCATGGTGAGTCCCGCCCTGCAAAGCGTATTGAAACTGCAAGTATCATAGGCTGTATCTCAATGGAAACTGCTCAAAATGAGATGCATGGAGGTCAGGCTATTCCTGCTTTTGACTTTTATCTTGCTCCATTTGTTCGCAGTTCTTTTATAGAAGAGGTGAAAAGCCTCGAAAGTTTTGAGGGTGCAGATTTGAGCTACCTTTATAACAAGGAGATTGAGGATTTTATCAAGAAGCCGCTTGACGGGCTAACTGGCGATGATAGAATTTTGCAATACGCTATCAATAAGACAGTTGGAAGGGTTCACCAGGCAATGGAAGCATTTATTCATAATATGAATACTATCCACTCTCGTGGAGGTAATCAGGTGGTTTTCAGTTCTATTAACTATGGTACTGATATCTCGGCCGAAGGTCGTTGCGTTATACGCGAATTGCTTAATTCAACATATGAAGGGGTAGGAAATGGAGCAACCGCAATATTTCCTATTCAGATTTGGAAAAAAAAGCGTGGTGTAAACTTCTTGCCTGAGGATAGAAATTATGATCTTTATATGCTTGCATGCAAGGTTACTGCCAGACGTTTTTTTCCTAATTTCCTAAATCTTGATGCAACATTTAATCAGCACGAGAAGTGGAATGCTGATGACCCAGAACGATTCAAATATGAGGTGGCAACGATGGGTTGCCGTACCCGCGTTTTTGAAAATCGCTATGGAGAAAAGACTTCTATAGGCAGGGGTAATCTGTCGTTCTCAACGATTAATATAGTAAAACTTGCTATCGAGTGTATGTCAATCCAAGATGAAAAGGAGAGAATCGATTCTTTCTTCAAGAAATTGGATAATATGCTTGAATTGACTGCCCGTCAACTTTGTGACAGATTCGATTTCCAAAAGACGGCAAAAGTTAAGCAATTTCCATTACTTATGTCAAAATTATGGAATGGAAGTAGTGAGTTGAAGCCAAATGACACAATTGAGTCTGTTATCAATCAGGGTACACTTGGTATAGGCTTTATCGGGCTTGCAGAGTGCCTTGTAGCCTTGACTGGCAAGCACCATGGAGAGTGCGAAGAGAGCCAGAAGTTGGGTATAAAGATTGTTTCTTATATGCGCAGTAAGGCAAATGAGTTTTCAGAAAGATATAGTCATAACTTCAGCGTCCTTGCAACTCCTGCAGAGGGGTTGTCAGGCAAGTTCACTAAAAAGGATAGAAAGACTTTCGGTGTAATACCTGGAGTTACAGATAAGGATTATTACACAAATTCCAACCACGTTCCAGTTTGGTATAAGTGCAGCCCTAAGCATAAGGCAGAAGTTGAGGCTCCATATCATGAACTTACTCGCGGAGGACACATTTTCTATGTGGAAATCGACGGTGACGCTACACATAACCCACAGGCGATAATTGATATCGTTAATCTGATTGACAAGAATAATATTGGTTACGGCTCAGTGAATCATAACAGAAACCGCTGCATGGATTGCGGTTATGAGGATGCAACAGATAGTTTGGCTGTTTGCCCTAAGTGCGGTAGCACCGCTATTGATAAATTGCAGAGAATAACTGGTTATCTTGTTGGTACAACTGACAGATGGAATAGTGCAAAACTTGCAGAACTTCATGATAGAGTAGTACATAAATAATGGATTACAGGATTCTTGACATAGTAGAAGGTACGAGTGTTGACGGTCCAGGGCTGAGAACTTCTATCTACTTTGCTGGTTGCAGGCATTGCTGCAAGGGTTGCCATAACCCCCAGTCTTGGGATTTTGAGGCAGGTAAATTGGTTAGTTCTGAAGAAATAATAGAAATCGTTAGATATAATGATTTTAATGTAACGCTTAGTGGAGGAGACCCTCTTTATCATTCTGTCGAAATAGCAGACCTTTGCCGAAGAATAAAGGAGGAAGTTGGCAAGAATATATGGTGTTATACTGGCTTTACCTGGGAAGAGATATTGTCAGATGATGATATGCTAAAATTGATGGATTATGTTGATGTAGTGGTAGAAGGTCCGTTTATGGAGGAACTGCGTGATACTTCTTTGCGATTCAAAGGAAGTTCGAATCAGAGAATAATTGACGTAGATAAATCTATAAAAGAAAGAAAAATTGTTTTAATGGAAATATGATAAATTAGACATTTTGGTTGTGTTAAGGTGTGTCGGAGATTCTCCGGCACATTTTTTATATCAGCTATTTTCTATTGAGATTAATTCTGTTGCTCCCGCAATAACTGTTAGCATATTGTCTGTATTAAGATATTTGTTTGCAATCTCTTTTAGTTCATAAGGGGTAATTGAGTTGACTGTTTCTACTTGCTTCTCGAAATAGTTTTCAGGAATATCGCTTGAGAAAACAGCAGAGTAATATTCTCCGATATTGAATGGAGTGTCGGTCGTTTTAAGCAGGTCGCAGATTATACTTGATTTTACTTGCTCAAGTTCTTCCAAATCAATTTCAGAAGATTTTAGCTTATTGATTTCGTTTTTGATTTCGTCAATAACTCTCATTGTATATTTATTGTCGCATTGGCAGTTTATTCCTATGCAAGAGTTATTCCTCATGCCTAAAAGCATTGAAGATATTCCATAAGTATATCCCTTTTTCTCTCGAATGTTTTGCATTAATCTGCTTCCAAAATATCCGCCTAATGCTGTTATGAGTATTCTTAGTGGTATATAGTCAGGGTGTGAGCGTTGTATAGTTGGAATACCTATCTTTATAGCGCTTTGTACTGCATTTGGCTTGTCTATAAGAATAGTGTCGGAATACACATTTTGTTGGGGATGGTCGGATGTGCTGGTCAAGGCTTTTCCTCCGCATTGAATATTTCCGAAATAATTGTCAATTATTTTTATAGCCTCATCAGTTACTATTCCAGAAATGATAATTTTCATGTTTTCAGGAATATACCATTTCTTATGAAAGTCTAAAAGGTCTTCTCTGCTGATTGAGTTAATCATTTCAGTATCAACGTTTCTTCCGAGAGGATGTTCCTCGCCATAATATCTTTTTTGGAATTCCTTAGTTGCAAGAAAAGCAACCTTCTCATTATTAGTCTTTAGGTTGGAAATAGCACGCGTTTTAAGTATCTCAAGTTTGTCACTTGGAAACGATGGGAAGGCAATAATATCGGTAATGTATTCAATAATATCTTTGAGATATTTATTAATAGAATATAGTGATATTGAAGTGCAGTGTGACATTGTATCAATATTAAGCCAGGCACCAAAAAAATCTAATTTTTCTGCAATTGTCTCTGCATCATATTTATTTGAACCCTCTCTAAGAAGAGATGCCATCATTGAGGCTGTCATTCCTTTTATGTCGTCGCAACTACCCCCTTCGACAAGTATCTCAATCTTGGTTACCTCTTGAGACCCAGCATTGATTATATGCAGAGGAATGCCATTTCTGAGAGTGAAAATTCTTGGTCTCGGCAAGGTGATATTTTTGTGATCGTTGGTTGGGTTGATGTTATCGACGATATTCATAATTATTTAGTTTGAGAATTAAGAAATGATAATGCTCTTTCAAGATCTTGAGGTGTATCAATTCCAATAGTTTCCTGATTAGTCAATCCTACTTTGATTTTATATCCGTTTTGCAACCATCTTAGTTGCTCAAGAGATTCTGCAATTTCCAATGAAGATTGTGGAAGTTTTGTTATTTCCCCCAATACATTAGCCTTGTAAGCATACATGCCAACGTGCATATAGAATTGATGCGATTTTGCCCAGTTTTCCTTTTCTTCATTTCTTACAAATGGAATAATAGAGCGGGAGAAGAACATTGCATTTGAATAATTGTCAAGAACGACTTTTGGCTTGGTCCAATCTTCAAGGCTTTTGAAGTTTGCATTTGCGTCGAAAGGTCTTGCAAGAGTTGCTATTTGTGTTGATTCATCGCCAAAGCAAGCCATTATTTCTTTGATTTGTTCAATATGAATAAATGGTTCGTCGCCTTGTATGTTAATAATAACATCTGCCTTTGATTTAGAGTTCAGATATGCCTCGTAGCAACGGTCTGTTCCGCTTTTATGATTTTCACTGGTCATGATAGCCTTACCTCCAAATGCTTCTACTGCATTGAAGATACGCTCGTCATCAGTTGCTACATAAACTTCGTCAATGGCTTGTTTTACCTGGTTCCAGACGCGTTCAATCATAGATTTGTCGCCAAGCATAGCAAGAGGCTTTCCTGGAAATCTTGAAGATCCATATCTGGCAGGAATAATGCCTACAAAATTTAATTTATTCATATCATTTATTTTCTTACAAAGTTAATATCTTTTGTTAATAAATAAGCACATTGATATAAAATAAATATTTATTTCTGTTGGTGTGTTAATTGATGATTGTTAAATGTTTATTTGTATTTGTAATTCTGAAAATTAGTTATTAAATTGCCAAAAAGAATTTATGAGTTCTATAGGTTATTATATTTTGTCCAATACTGCTGCTTGCTAAAGTGAGGGTGTAGTATAAAACTTTAAAAATTATGCAGAATGAAATATCTGAAAATAATATTACATATTTTGGAGTTGGTTCTTTTGCTTGCAATCTCGGCTTCTATTATCTACACAGTCTCAATATGCACTGATAGTGAGACTCTGAAAGACACTATCCAGATGAATATAGTAGGTTACGCATGGCTATTTCCAATATCTTTGCCGTTGATAATATGTGTGATTATTTCATTTTTTATAAGTTTGAGAATGAAAAATCGTTATTGTAAAATAGTATTTGGAATCCATATTTTCAACATATCTTTAATTCCTTTATTCTTAATATTCTTACCGGGAGCGGAAGAACCTACGGCAAAAATGATGTCAGAAAACTTTAAAGCTAATTATAAGGACTTTATGAAACTGATAGAATTTTCTGATAGTATTGTCAAATATGATGGATATTTGATTTATGAGATTAAAGAAGATAGCATTAGAAATATTCAGTTTAAGTATGGAGCAGAATCAATTTCTTTGGAGGGAAAAGAACTATATGAAAAAGAAGGTTTCCCATTTGACTTATCATTCGTTATTTAAATATTTAAGTTTGAGAATTTCCTATCAAAAACAAGAAGTTGATTTAATGTGGAACATAATACCCGAGAAAAAATGAAAAGATTAGTTTTTGTATTGACAGCATTAAGCATAATAACTTTTAGCCTACATTATTCATAGTGGATTCATTTCAGGTTATCAAAACAGATATGGGGACAA
>UQLZ01000043.1 GCA_900541935.1 uncultured Prevotellaceae bacterium
GTCTCTTTCATTTTCTGTTACTTTTTAGTGTAACGCTATGGCAGGACTAGACATACTATAAATGTAAAAAGCGTCGCAAATATCTGTGACGCTTTTTATTATTTTACGCAGAATCTGTTTAAAATTATCTCCACCTCATTTTCCATTCGCGGAACTGTTACTACGCGGTAGGAATCGTATAAAGGGTGAAGAATTACCAGATTCATTTTGCTTATCTTCAAGCCGTAATTTTTTTCAAGAATATAACGGTACAAGTTTTGCTGCAAACAGTAATGGATATAGGAAGTATCCGTCAGATGCTCAAGCCCATTAATGCCATTATCCCATTTGTTGATTTCGTGCGGGTCAATTTTTGAACTGCGTTTCCAGTCAAACATTTCGTATGTGCCGTCTTCATTTGAGCATAACAGGTCAATTGTCCCAGCAATTTTTCTGTCAAAGTCGCAAACTTTCCATTCTGTACGGAACGGTGTAATTGGCACTTCTTCCTTGAATTTCAAGAAATGATTCCATTCCTTTTCAATAGAAGTTGTGTCTTCTTTTGAAATGTATTCTCCTTCAAAGCGCATATTGCACCTCATAGAAGCATCTGTTTTTCCGTTAAGGTAATTTTCAATCTGCAAATGAAGAAAAGTGCCAGCCTGTGTTGCAAAGCAGCCCTTGCATTCCCATTCTTCGCGTAGCGCTGCTGCAGCATTCTCGTTTCCATAGCATTTTCTAAGACTCCAGTACTCCGCATCAAATTCCTTGAAGAATTGTCGTATAACATTGCTGACAGATGTTAGAGTGTTACCTTCTTTATCCGTATATGTATGTGTCGATTCTTCAAAATTTATCATATTGTCTTGCTCAAACTGCAGTGTTGAGCCATTGAGATTCTTCATGTCGTAATATTTTTTACAAAAGTAATGAAAGGATAGTGGATAATAAAACAAAAACAATAATATCCTCCATTTTTGTTTAAAAGAGTAACCATACAAAAGGGGTTTAACGAAAAATGTTAAAAACTGAAAACTGATATGCTTTACTTTTTAAAAGTCCTTAAAGTTTTGATTTAGACCATTTCACCTATTGACAAAGACAATCTGTTTTTTTAAATTTGCAAACGTAAGAGTTGAAAAGATGCGAAAAAAACTTCTCATAATAATGGTAATGGTAATTTCGGTATTTGTATCGAATGCTCAAACCGTCATCAAAGGTGATATTTCTACCGCAACAGGTAAGGATATTGTCAGTGAGGCGATGGAGCATATCGGTACTCCTTATCGATATGGCGTTTCCAATCCTAATAGAGGTTTTGACTGCTCAGGCTTTACTTCTTATATCTACAAGCAGATGGATATTAGTTTGCCGCGCTCTTCAAGTGGTCAGTTTCAGAAAGAGACGGAAATAACAGACCCTCGCCAGTTAAAGAAAGGTGACCTTGTTTTCTTTAAAGGAAGAAGTAGCCGCAGTCGTAATATCGGTCATGTAGGTATTGTTACTAACGTTAATAGAGAAACTGGTGAATTTTCTTTTATTCATGCAAGTTGCTCAAAAGGGGTAACTATTACTAAATCTACAGAAAAATACTATGCGAAGCGTTATATCAGCGCTTGCAGAATCCTTGAAAATCCAGAGGATGTTGAACCTTTTTGGATTCCTACATTTAAAATAATTGAATAATATCCGTTCCTTCTTTGTGTTGTAACTATGTTGTATGATACGGTATTTAATAGCCGGAACTCATCACAAGTGCTTTTTTGCTCAGCGCACGATTAATTTCACCCTGGAAAAAATTGTAAACTTATTTTTTCTCCTCTTGGTTTGTATTATCTTTGTAATCACAAACCTTTTGTGTAAATTATAACCTTATGGAGCAATTTAGTGTAACTATATTGGGCTGTGCGTCGGCTAAACCCACATTCAGACATAATCCCACTTCGCAAGTTATTGACTTTCGCGGTAATCTGTTTATGGTTGATTGCGGAGAGTGGACGCAGATGCAAATGATTAAGATGAATATTAAGCCGGGAAGGCTTCGCAGGATATTTATCAGCCATTTGCACGGAGACCATTGCTATGGTCTGCCAGGACTACTCTCTACACTTGCTCTATCGGGACACAATGGAACTGTCTCTGTTCACCTGCCGAAAGAGGGCGTTGATTTGCTCAAGCCGCTTGTCGATTTTACCGTTTCTAAGTTATCGGTAGAGTTTATTCCTTATGAGTATGGGAATAATATTATTTATGAGGATAAGTCTATAACGGTTAATACTGTGCCTTTGAAGCACCGTAAGTCGTGCTGCGGTTTTGTTTTTCGCGAAAAGGAGAAGTTGCGACACATTAACCGAGAAATGGTCGATTTCTACGGTATTCCTCTTTGCTATCTTAATTCTATCAAGGAGGGCAACGACTATGTCAAGCCTGACGGCACCGTTATCCCTAACGAGCGATTGACAACGGCACCCAGTCCGAGCAGGGCGTATGCCTTCATTTCAGACACTTTGCCGCTAAAGGCGGTTGCTAACGAGGTAAAGGGGATTGACCTCCTTTACCATGAGGCGACTTTCGATTCTTCGCTGAAGGACAGGGCAAAGGAAACTTGCCACTCAACTGCAGCCGATGCTGCGAATATTGCCAAGATGGCTGGCGTAAAAAAACTTATGATTGGACACTTTTCTTCAAGATATACCGATGATTCACTCCTTCTAAAAGAGGCACAGGAGGTATTCCCCGAAACAATCCTTGCCAATGAAGGGCTAACTGTTAATTTATAACACTATAATAAATGGGTAACCAAAATTTTTTAGAAGCACACAACATTGTTAAGAAGTTTGTTAACCACACAGCCCTTGATGATGTTAGTGTCAACGTTAAGCAAGGACGCATCTTTGGTCTGCTTGGACCAAACGGTGCCGGCAAAACCACCTTAATAAGAATTATTAATCACATAACAGCACCCGATAGCGGAGAGGTTTTCTTTGACGGTCGTCCTATGGTGGCTGAGGATGTGTATAAAATTGGTTATTTACCAGAGGAGCGAGGCTTGTATAAAAAGATGAAGGTTGGCGAACAGGCTATCTATCTTGCCCGTCTGAAGGGCCTTGACAAGGCAACGGCAACGAAGCGGTTGAGATACTGGTTTGAAAAATTTGACATTAGCCAATGGTGGAACAAAAAGGTTGAGGAACTTTCTAAAGGTATGCAGCAGAAGGTGCAGTTTATAACAACTGTCCTTCATGAACCGCAACTGCTAATCCTCGATGAGCCATTTTCCGGCTTTGACCCCGTAAACGCCGAGATGCTAAAGTCTGAAATACTTGCATTAAAAGAAAAGGGTCACACCATTATCTTCTCTACGCACAATATGAATTCCGTTGAGGAGATTTGTGATGATATTGCGCTAATCAACCGTTCTCATCTTGTTCTTGAAGGCTGCGTCGATGACGTGCGCCGTCAGTTCAAGTCAAATCTTTTCTATGTTGAGGCGGATTCTCAAAAGATTTTGCCACCGGTGGATGGGGTGGAAATCTTGTCGATAGAAGCCGAAGGCGATACGACAAGGTACAAACTTAAAAAGCATCAGGAAATGACAAATTCAGAATTAGTTTCCGCCCTTGCGCAGAAAATAGAGATTAGTACCTTTAAAGAATTTATCCCGTCGATGAACGAAATCTTTATTAAGGTCGTTGGCGAGCAGAACATTCAACAACCACTAAAGAGCAGCAACTATGAGCAGTAAATTATGGATTGTCGTGCAGCGTGAGTTTACGACTTATGTTAAGAAAAAATCCTTTATTATAATGACTATTCTCGCTCCATTTCTTATGGCAGCGCTGATTTTCTTGCCTCTTGCCCTGTCGTTTATTAAGGATTCTGACCGTCAAACGGTTGCTGTGATTGATGAAACGGGACTGTACTCTGAAATCTTCAAAAGTGATGAAAAGTATCTATTTGTTCCTACCGAAAAAATGACAGCATCATTCCGTTCGGATTCTACCGATGTTGATGCCGTTATTCAGATAACAGCAAACCTTGTTGACCATCCAACGCGTGCAGCTATATTTTCGCAGAAGGAGGTGCCATCTGATTTGCGGACATTGGTGGAAAATACACTTACCGAGAAGGTCCGCAAGCAAAAGTTTGAAAGGTATAATATCCCTGAACTTAACAGCATTGTTGATGATATGCAAAAGTCGATAGAAGTTGCTACGATTCGCTGGACTGATGAAGGGGAGCAGGAGTCTATTTCAGAAATAGCAACAGTTATGGGTATGGTTTTAACTTTCCTGATATATATGTTTGTTCTTTCTTATGGATCAATGGTTATGCAAGGTGTTATGGAAGAGAAGACAAACCGTATCGTGGAGTTGATAGTGTCGAGCATAAAGCCTATAGAACTGCTGCTTGGAAAAATTATCGGCATTGGTTTGGTCGGACTTTTCCAGATGCTTATCTGGGGATTGTTGCTGGCTATTATAACAGGAGTTGCCGGCATTTTAATAGGAATACCTATTGGTTCTCCTGTTGATGCTTCTTTAGTGTCTAATCCCTCTGTAGATACAGACGCATTGAAGATAATATCTGCACTTTCATCGCTTCCAATTCTGGAAATAGGAATTTTGTTCATTGTTTATTTTATTGGAGGCTATTTGCTTTATGCTTCAGTCCTTGCAGCGCTTGGCTCTGCAGTCAATGACCCTCAAGATTCGGGGCAGTTGATGATGCCGGTAATGATATTGATGATGTTTGCCTTCTATGCCGGCTTCTACAGTTCTCAAAACCCTGAAGGTCCGCTTGCTTTCTGGTGCTCGTTTATCCCATTCACTTCTCCACTTGTAATGATGGTAAGGGTTCCGTTTGGCGTGCCAATTTATCAGGTGATAATATCAGTGTTCATGTTGTTTGGATTTACAGGCTTCCTACTGTGGGTTTCTTCAAAAATATATCGTGTTGGAATCCTTATTCATGGCAAGAAACCGTCGTTTAAGGATATATATAAATGGCTTAAATATTAAGTTTTTAACTTTAATTTTTTAAATAGTCAGCCAATTTAACAGATTATCGGCTTGATTGCTGAACTTTGTGCTCTTTTTATGTGTTATTAAAGTGCATATTGATAAGTAAAATTGTTCGATAAGTTTGTTAAATTGGTTGATGTGTTTTTTGACTATGTTTTTTAGCATAATTTATAGGTTTGGGGGCGAATATTGTGATATATATCATATTTCTTAGGCTTAAAAAAATAGTAACTTTGCGAACAGTTTTAGGTTGAAAGGTAAGAAAACAATAAAATAACAATAGATTAGAAATAAAACCACATGAAAAGAATGAAAAATTTCAGACTTTCAAAACCGGTCGCATTGTTAGGACTTGTGATTGGACTTGCAGGTACTTCATGCTCTGACAAGGGTCAGCAGCAAGCACAGCAAATAGCCCCGAGCATTGCAGTAATGACAATTAGTAAGACCGATGCTGAATTGGAAACATCCTATCCAGCAATTATCAAAGGTAAAAAGGATGTTGATATTCGTCCTCAGGTTTCAGGATTCATAACTAAGGTATGTGTTGAAGAAGGACAGCATGTCTCTGCTGGGCAAACTTTATTCATCATAGACCAAGTTCAAATGGAAGCAGCGGTTGCGCAAGCAGAGGCAGCAGTTGCTGTTGCACGTGAGAGTTGCAATAGTGCAACTATTACAGCAAAAAACAAGGAAAAATTGTTTGCTAAAAACATTATCAGCGAATACGAAAATCAATTAGCACAAAATAGCCTTGCATCAGCAAAGTCACAACTTGCACAAGCACAGGCTGCTTTGGTTTCTGCTAAAAAAAATCTATCTTATACAGTTGTTAAATCTCCATCTGCTGGTTATGTAGGTGCAATTCCAAACCGTGAAGGTTCTCTTGCATCTCCTTCTTCAGCAACACCGTTGACTACGGTTTCAGACATTTCTGAAGTTTATGCGTATATTTCATTTAATGAAAAGCAGGTGCTTGAAATGACAGAAGGCGGTAAGATGACTCTTGCACAGGCAGTTTCTGCTTTGCCAAGTGTTAAATTGCGTCTTGCAGACGGAACAGAGTACCAAAATGAAGGAAAGGTATCAACCGTTACGGGTAATATAGATAATTTGACAGGTTCTGCTTCTGTCAGAGTTTTGTTTAAGAACGAGAACGGCATGCTTCGTAGCGGTTCAACTGGTTCAGTTGTGTTCCCTGTAACTAAGAAAAGCGTAATATTGATTCCTCAGAATGCAACAACAGAAATTCAGGACGTGAAATATGCGTACATTGTTAACGATTCAAACAAGATCGTTTCTAAGCCAATTCAAGTTCTTTCAAACAATGATGGCAAGAACTATGTTGTAACCGAAGGTTTGGAACCGGGTCAGAAAGTTGCAGTAGAAGGTGTTGGCGTTATTGTTAGAGACGGCGTTGTCATCAATCCGGTTGATGCAGCGGCTAAAGCAGCGCAAGCACAACAGAAATAGTTAAAAACTAAGATTTTCAAAAAATGAAATTAGATAACTTTATCAACCGTCCTGTGCTCTCGACGGTAATCTCAATATTCATCGTGATATTGGGTATTGTCGGTTTGTTGTGGCTGCCGGTAACCCAGTATCCAGACATCGCACCTCCAACAATTTCGGTTACAACAACCTATACCGGTGCAGATGCCAAAACAGTGTTGAACTCCGTTATCGCCCCTATTGAGGAGCAAATCAATGGTGCTCAAGGTATGACCTATATGGAATCAACAGCAACGAATACAGGTAGTGCCACAATCAACGTGTACTTCGAGCAAGGTTTCGACCCTGATATGGCTGCTGTTGACGTTCAGAACCGTGTTGCAAAAGCGCAGAACATGTTGCCGGCGGAAGTTACAAAAGTTGGCGTTATCACTCAGAAGCGTCAGTCTTCTATGTTGGTGGTGTTTTCTCTTTTGTCGCCTGACCATTCTTACGATAACGAGTTTATCGAAAACTATATGAAGATTAACGTTATCCCGCAAATACAGCGTGTATCAGGTGTGGGTGACGCGATGGTCTTCGGTGCCGATTATTCTATGCGTATATGGTTGAAGCCTGATGTGATGGCTCAGTACCACCTTATGCCTGCTGATATCACAGCGGCTCTTGCTGAGCAGAATATTGAGGCTGCTCCTGGTCAGTTTGGTGAAAGTGGTGACCAGTCATTCCAGTACGTTATGCGTACAAAGGGACGTCTCGTAACTCCAGAAGAATTTGATAACATCGTTCTCCGTGCACAAGATAATGGAGAAATTCTATATTTGAAGGACGTTGCAGAAGTTGAACTCGGTCGTTTGAGTTACGGCTTTAAGAACAAGACAAACGGATGCCCGTCAACAACATCTGCCGTATTCCAGACAGCAGGTTCAAATGCGACAGAAGTTGTTAATGGCGTGTTGAACGTTATTGAACAGGCTAAGATTGATTTGCCTAAAGGTCTTGAGTTCAACGTTTCAATGAACGTTAACGACTTCCTTTTTGCTTCTATTCATGAAGTATTGAAGACTCTTGTTGAGGCATTCCTTCTTGTATTCCTTGTTGTGTATATCTTCTTGCAAGATTTTCGCTCAACATTGATTCCGGCTATTGCCATTCCAGTAGCGTTGATAGGTACATTCTTCGGCCTTTACCTTATCGGTTTCTCTGTAAACCTTCTTACTCTTTCTGCTTTGGTGCTTGCCATTGCGATTGTGGTCGATGACGCCATTGTCGTCGTCGAGGCGGTTCACGCCAAATTGGATGAAGGTTATCAATCAGCGCGTATAGCGTCTATTGATGCCATGAGGGAAATCGGCGGTGCTATCGTATCCATTACTTTGGTTATGATGCTTGTGTTTGTGCCGGTATCATTTATGCCAGGTACTTCAGGTGTGTTCTACCGTCAGTTCGGTTTGACAATGGCTATTGCCATCGGTCTTTCAGCCTTGAATGCGTTGACTCTTTCTCCTGCTCTTTGTGCAGTATTCCTTAAGCCTCATAAGAAAGAGCAAGAAGCAGAAGAAGGCAGTGGCAAGCCGAGCAAGAAACCGTCACTTGTACATAAATTCCATACTGGATTTAACAAGATGTTTGACGCTGTTCTTGTAAAGTATAAGAAGTATGTTCAATTCTTTATTGACCATAAGATTACATCATTCAGTATTGTAGGTGCAAGTATCGTGGCATTGGTTGCTTTGATGGTTTCAACATCATCAGCCCTTGTTCCTAATGAAGATACAGGCGTTTTGTTCTGTATGGTCGATATGCCGCCGGCAACATCTTTTGAAAAGACTGAAAAGACAATGGCAGATGTTGATGCTATCCTTGGAGAAAACCCGGCTATTGCTTCACGTACAGAAATTCTTGGATACAGTTTCTTGGCAGGACAAGGTAATACATACGGTACATTCATTGTTAAGTTAAAAGACTGGGAAGAGCGTACAGATGATCAGAGTGCTGAAAAGGTTCTCGGACAGATTTACTATCAGGTTAAGCAAAGAATCAAAGACGGTAACGTCTTGATTTTCCAGCCACCAATGATTTCCGGTTATTCGGTAACCAGTGGTTTTGAAATTAAGATGCAAGATAAGACAGGTGGTGATATTAACAAGTTCTATCAGACAGTTCAGGGATTCCTTGCAAAACTTAACCAGCGTCCTGAAATCCAGAGAGCATACTCAACATTTAATCCGTCATATCCGCAATATATGGTTGATATAGATGTTGCCAAGGCTAAGCAGGCAGGTATTTCACAAAGCACTATCTTGTCAACTTTGCAAGGCTATTATGGTGGTATGTATGTGTCTAACTTTAACAGATTCGGTAAGTTCTACCGCGTTATGATGCAGGCTAATCCAGAGTCTCGTATCAACCCTGAAACGCTCAATCAAGTTAAGATTAGAAACGGTAACGAAATGGCTCCAATTACAAATTTTGTGAAATTGCGCAGAGTTTACGGACCAGACTCTTACACTCGTTTCAACCTTTATACATCAATTGCCGTTAGTGGTATGCCTAATCCGGGCTTCTCAAATGGTGATGCAATTAATGCAATCCGTGAGGTTGCTGCAGAAACGTTGCCACAAGGTTACACTTATGAATTTGCTGGTATGACCCGTGAGGAAGCGCAAAGTTCTCCAATGTCAACGGCTATTGTATTTGGTCTTTGCTTGCTCTTTGTATATTTGTTGCTTTCTGCACAGTATGAAAGTTATGCATTGCCTTGGGCGGTTATCCTCTCAATCCCATTTGGTTTGATGGGTTCATTCCTCTTTGCAAAGATATTTGGCATCGACAACAATATCTATTTGCAAATTGGTTTGATTATGCTTATCGGTCTATTGGCTAAGAATGCAATCCTTATCGTAGAGTTCGCTCTTGACAGACGTAAGACAGGAATGAGCATTACAGGTGCAGCCGTTGCAGGTGCAGCCGCTCGTCTTCGTCCGATTTTGATGACTTCGTTTGCCTTGATTATCGGTTTGCTTCCGTTGATGTTTGCAAGTGGTGTTGGTGCTAACGGTAACAGTTCTCTTGGTACAGGTGCTGTAGGAGGTATGCTTATCGGTATGATTCTTCAGATTTTCATTGTACCGGCTTTATTCGTTATCTTCCAGAAGATTCAGGAAAAGATTACACCAATCAAATGGAATGATACCGTTAATACTGATATCCAAGATCAGATTGAACAATACAACCATTAATTGAATTATTATGAAGCAAAGAAATATAATAATGACTGCTTTTGCGATGGTATTTGCCATCGCAATGGGCAGTTGCCATATCTATAAAAAATTCGAGTTGCCAGATACTGGTATTTCTGCCGAAATTGCAGAGGCTCAGAAGCAGGAGGTTGACTCTCTTGCTTTGGGTAACCTCGAATGGGATAAAGTGTTTACAGATCCGCAGTTGCAGGCATTGATTCAGATTGCCCTTGACAAGAACGTGGATCTTGAAAATGCTCGACTTAATGTTGAAATGGCGAATGCGCAACTACTGGGTGCAAAATTGAATTATTTGCCGCAGTTCTCTCTATCTCCAAATGTAGGAACTGCCTCATACGGCGGGTCTAAAATAACCAAGGACTCTTGGTCATATCAGATTCCGGCAAATGCAAGTTGGCAGATTGACTTATTTGGAGGTTTGCTAAACGGTAAGAGAAAGGCTCAGGCTTCGGTTCTGCAAACTAAAAACTATCAGCAGGCTGTTCGTTCAAATATAATCTCTGCTGTTGCCAATTGCTACTATACATTGGTAATGTTGCAGCAGCAGTTGGAATTATCAAAAGAAACTGCTAAACTTTGGGGGCAAAGCGTTCAAACAATGTCTGACCTAAAGGAATCCGGCCGATATACAGAAGTTGCTGTTGTTCAAAGCAAGGCTAACTATGCTGCAATTCAAGCACAAATTCCTGCTCTTGAATTGCAAATACATCAAACACAAAGCACATTGTCTTTGCTTTTGAACTCAATGCCACAAACATGGACTATAGATACAGACTATCAGCCGACATTCCCTAAATATATGGAGGAAGGCGTTCCTATGAAGTATCTTGCAATCCGTCCTGACGTAAAGGCAGCAGAGCAGGCTTTTGCTATTGCATATTACAGCACTAACGAAGTTCGCTCATCTTTCTATCCGAATATAACAATTTCGGCTAACGGTGGTTTCACTAACCTTATCGGTAGTGTTATAATGAATCCGGGAAAATGGTTTTACCAACTTGCTGCTTCTTTAGCAATGCCTCTTTTCAGAAGTCAGAATATCGCTAATCTGAAGTCTGCAAAGGCTGCTCAGCAACAGGCTCTTAATACATTTGAATATACTGTAATGAGTGCATCTGCTGAAGTTTCTGACGCTCTCGTTTCTTACAATAAGAATGCTGAGCGTGTTAAATTGCTTGATGAGCAAGTTAAAAACCTTGAGAAAGCAGTGGAATATAATAATGATTTGCTATCTTTAGGCACTGCAACATACTTGGAGGTATTGACCGCGCAGCAATCTTTGCTATCCGCTCAAATGTCAAAATTGCAATGTGATTTGGCGGCTAAGCAATCTGCAATAAGTCTATATCAATCTCTTGGTGGTGGCAGATAGTTGTTAACTCCTTAAAAAACAAAACTATGATTAGTCCATTGGCTTATGTTGACCCAGATGCTAAATTGGGTAAGAATGTAGTAATACATCCTTTTGCCTTTATTGACAAGGATGTTGAGATTGGCGATAATTGTGTGATATATCCTTATGTTAGCATTATGAATGGTGCAAGACTGGGGAAAAATATCAAAGTCTATAACGGTGCTATTATCGCGGCTGACCCTCAGGACTTCCGTTGGAAAGGCGAGAAGACTTATTGCACAATAGGTGACAATACTATTGTTAGAGAACAGGTAATTATCAACCGAAGCATATATGAAGGAAAGGCTACTTCTGTCGGTGCAAACTGTTTTCTAATGGCAGAGTGCCACATTGGGCATGATTGCAATATTGCTGACAAGTGCGTGCTTGGTAACAGTTCTCAACTTTCTGGTGATGTCAAGATTGATACATGTACAATTCTTTCTACCTCTGTAAAGGTTTACGGTGGCAGCAGAATCGGTACCTGGGCATTCATTAAGGGTGGTTGCAGAATATCGGGAAATGTTCCTCCATACGTTATTATGGCCCATAATCCTGCTATGTACTATGGTGTGAATGCAGCAGTTATGCGAACTAAGCCAGACTTTTTCTCTGAAGAAAGAATTGATGATATTGCCAAGGCTTATAGGCATATATATCAGTGCAATGTGTCTATTTTCAATGCAATTAAGCGTATTCAGGCTGACGTTGCTGAAAGTGAGGAGAAAAAGGAGATTCTTTCATTTATAAAGAATTGCAATAATAAGATTATTGCATTGCCGAGAATCGACGAATACTAATTTGATTTTAAACATTCTTAAAAGAGGCGAAAACCTTACGTTTTCGCCTCTTTTCTTGATTTATATTGAAATTGTTACGATATTTGCCTTATAAATTTTATGGAAATGAAAAAGAAGACTAATGTCCTTGCAGTGATATTTCTCATTGCAATTTTGGCTACGGCCTGTAAAAATGATAATAAGGCAAGTGTAGAATTTATCCCAAAGCAGCCGGATTATACTTCTGCTGATATGTGGTATGAGGTAAAAAACGATGTTGACGGAAGTGGTATCGATGTTTTCTATGTGCCTTCAACATGGGAGTTTGACTGGACTTCAAGTGATGGGACAGTATGCCATTATGCAGATGTATATAATCCTAAGCATACAGCCAATATGGCTATCGAAATGAAAAAGATTTCCGATTATATGGCTGACCAAAACAATTTCTATTCACCCTATTACCGACATATAACGCTAAATACTTGGGCGACGCTAAATGAGGATACAATAGCCAATCGTTACAGCCGGGTTTCGTGGCTTGATGTCAAGGCTGCTTTCGATGAGTTTCTTAAAACAAAAAACAAAAATCGGCCTTTTATTCTTGCTGGATTTAGCCAAGGGGGAAAAAGTGTTGTCGAGTTGTTGAAGACGCTTGACAGTGAAACTTATTCAAGAATGGTAGCGGCATACGTTATCGGATATAAGGTAGAGCCGAAAGATATGGAGGAGTCAAGCAATATCAAACCTGCTACTTGTGCAGACGACACAGGCGTTACTATCTGCTATAATTCGGTATCTGATGTCAAGTATATCAAGCCAATTGTAAGTGCTCCAACAGTGATGTGCATTAACCCTGTTAACTGGACTATCGACTGTACTCCAGCAAAACTTGACGGAAACATTACGGTAACAATGGATACAGAGTATTTTGTTCTTGTCGTTGACGGTTATGACGGGTCGCAATTGCCGAATATCCTTGATGTTTTGAATGTAGGTGATTATCATGGGGCTGAACCGTGGTTATATAGCGAATGCCTTCGTAAAAATATCAAAACTCGCAAAGAAGCCTATTTCAACAAGGTAAAACATTAAATCTTGACAGGAGAAGGTAATCCTATCATGTATAACCATACGAGATGATAATTATTATCATCTCGTATGGTTTTTTATTGAATAAGATTAATTTGTATATGCGTCTTGATGTGTCTTTCCCTTGCCGTGGGAGGGTATAAATGCAAACTATATTATAACATCCTCTTTAGCACAAAAAAACAATCTAATATCAAAATAATAACGTGGTTATATTCTTTGAAATGATATTTCTATTGTATAAATTTGCTGGCAACTATTAAGGCAATTCAATATATGAAAACCAAAGGATTTACAGTATGTTTGCTGGCAGCATTGCTGCTTTGTTCTTCTTGTTCAGACAAGAGTGCGTCGAAAGAAAGTGTTCCAAACGTCAGGCTTTATTCAGTGAAAAGGGCTGTCGGTACTAATAGCGATGAGTTTCCAGGCAGGGTGGTTGCGGCTGAAGAGGTTAATATGGCTTTTAAAGTTAGTGGCAATCTTAAGGAAGTTTATGTTAAGGAAGGTTCTAAGGTATCTAAGGGACAGTTGATTGCCGAAATAGACCCACGTGATTATCAAGTCCAGTTAGATGCAACAGAGGCAGAATACCATAGTGTTAAGGCGGAAGCGGAAAGGGTGATAGCACTATATTCAGATAGTGTCGCTACCGCTGATGAGTACGATAAGGCAAGGTACGGATTGAAACAGATAACCGCAAAGTTGGAAAATGCTAAGAATCAGATGTCTGATACTAAGATTTATGCTCCTTTCAATGGGTTTGTTCAGAAAAGACTTTATGATCCACCAACGGTAGTTGCTGCAGGAATGCCTGTTATTACGCTTGTTTCAAATGGGAAACAGGAAGTTGAGATAAATATTCCTTCTTCAACATTTATGAACAGGAAGAATATCATATACGCCTATGCTAAATTCGATTATCTGCCAGAGCGGCAAGTCCCTTTAGTTTTGACTAATGTCACCCCTAAAGCAAATGCTAACCAACTTTATGAGGCTCGTCTTGAGTTGCCGTCTGATTTGTCTCCCGCTCCTTCTCCAGGAATGAATACGCTTGTTACTCTCGTTACCGGAACAGAAGAGAGCAGCAAGACAGAAATTCCTGCAACTGCCTTGTTCAAAAAAGATGGGAAAAGTTGCGTATGGCTTTATGATGAAAAAAAGCAAACGATAAGCAGAAAGGGTGTTGTTGTTGAAAAACTGCATTCTGACGGTTCGGCTATAATTTCTGAGGGCATTGATTATGGTAATGTTATTGTTTCAGTTGGTGTCCATAAATTATATGAAGGTCAAAAGGTTAGACCTTTGAAGGAAAAATCTAAAACAAACATAGGAGGATTATTATGATTGATTTAGGTAAATGGGCTTTCGAAAATAAGAAACTTGTTTACTTTATTGTTGCGGTGCTGCTTTTAGGCGGTATTTTTTCCGCATATCAGATGAGTAAACTTGAGGATCCGGAGATAAAGGTTAAAACGGCAATGGTTGTTGCTGTCCGTCCTGGTGCATCTGCGCATGAGATGGAGATGGAAGTTACAGAACCTCTTGAAAAGAAAATTAGAGAAATAGGTGATGTAGATTATGTCTATAGTTGGTCATATAATGACCTTTCATTGATAGAAATTGAAATTAAGAGTACTGTTCCAGATGACGAAATTGAGCAGTGCTGGGACTTGCTTCGCAGAAAGGTTTCTGATACCAATTTGCCTGCTGGAACGACAGCAAAGGTTGAAGATGATTTCGGGTTAGTCTATGGTATGTTTTATGCTCTTACTGGCGACGGCGTTGATGAAAAGAAATTGTCTGACTATGCACGTCTTATACAGAGAGAATTGACTAATATCAAGGATGTTGCACGCGTTTCTATCTATGGAGAACTTGAGGAATGCGTGAATATCGAGATGCAGCCGGAAAAGATGGCTACTCTTGGGGTATCTCCCGCGGAGGTCCTAACTACTCTAAATGGACAAAACGGAATCTACTATACAGGCTACTACGATAATGGTCCTAAACGTGTAAGGGTTACTGTCAGCGATAAATTCCGCAAAGTGGAGCAAATACGCAATATGATAATTCAGGGTCACGAGGACGACCAGTTGAGATTGGCTGATATCGCAAAGGTAGAGGAAGGATATGCTACTCCAGTAAGAAACTCGCTTAAGTACAACGATGACCCCGCTATTGGTTTTGCAGTTGCTGGGGCTTCAGGCTCTGATATCGTCAAGGTTGGTAAGCAAGTGGAGAAAAGGCTTGCAGAACTGAAAGCGGACCATTTCCCTGCCGGGGTTGAATATCATCAGGTTTTCTATCAGCCGGAAAGGGTTACTAATTCGCTAAATACTTTCTTCCTAAACCTTATAGAGTCTGTTCTTATCGTTGTTGCTATCCTTATGCTCACTATGGGCATAAAGAGTGGTATCATCATAGGAATTAGTCTTGTTATTATTGTAATAGGCTCTTTTTCAATACTTGGCATTCTTGACGGCTCAATGCAGAGAGTATCGCTTGCCGCTTTTATTCTTGCTATGGGTATGCTTGTTGATAACGCTATAGTTATCGTTGATGGAATACTTGTTGATATTAAGCGCGGTAAGCCAAGACGTGAGGCTTTGACGGCTATTGGTAAAAAGACAGCCATGCCTCTGCTTGGAGCAACACTGATTGCAATACTTGCTTTTCTCCCTGTATTTTTGTCACCTGATACTGCTGGTGTATATGTTCGTGACTTGTTCATTGTCCTTGCCGTGTCATTGCTATTGAGTTGGGTGCTTGCTTTGATTCATGTTCCATTGATGGCTGACAGGTGGCTAAAACCGAAAGTGAATGATAAGGAGGAATTATATAGCGGAAAGGTTTATGACTGGCTTCGGTCGTCGCTTAATTACACATTGAGGCATAAAGTGTCATCAGTTGCTGTTGCCATCGGATTGGTGCTTTTGAGCCTTTATGGCTATAGATTTATGAAAAACGCCTTTTTCCCGGATATGGAGTATAACCAGTTGTATATGGAGTACAAACTTCCTGAAGGTACCAGTTCTACACAAGTAGAGAAGGACCTTGACGAGATAAGGGCATATCTTAAAACAAGGAAGGAGATAAGGGATATAACAACATCTATTGGCGGAACTCCGGCGAGGTATAACCTCGTTAGGAGTATAGCAACTCCATCGCTTTCTTATGGTGAGTTGATTATTGATTTTGAATCGCCTGAAGCGTTGGAGGATAATATGGCAGAAATAGAGGAGGAACTCAAGCAGCGTTTCCCGGATGCTTATCTTAAAATGAAAATGTACAATATCATGTATAAGAAATATCCAATTGAGGTGCTGTTTACAGGTCCGGACCCTGCCGTTTTGCATGCTCTTGCAGACTCAACCAGGAGGATTATGGAAGCGGCTCCAGAGGTATATTCAATAACTACCGATTGGGAACCTTCTGTTCCGTTGCTTGATATAGACTATGAACAGGCTTCTGCGCGCCGTTCCGGTTTGACAAGGCAGGATATTTCAACATCTGTACTAACGGCAGCGGGTGGCATCCCTGTTGGCGATTTCTATGAGGGGACGCACAAGAATACAATTTACCTCAAATGTGCGGGTCCTAACGGCGAGAAAATGGATAATTTGGAGAACGTTCCTCTATTCTCTATGATACCTGATTTCAGTGAGGCTTTTAATGAGGAAACGTTGCTGAAAATTAAGTCTGGTGTAATCGACAGTGACGAGATTATCCGCTCAATAATGCAGACAACTCCCTTGAAGCAGATTGGTAAGGGTATTGTTGTCAAATGGGAAGACCCGGTTGTTCCGAGGTATAATGGTCAGAGGGCACAAACAATAATGTGCTCTCCTGTTCCAGGCATTGAGACAGAAAAGGCTCGCCTTGCCATTGCAGATAAGATTGAGAGTCTGCATTTGCCTGAGGGTTACAGTCTTCAATGGAAGGGAGAAAGGGATGCGAGCACTCAGACAATGTATTATCTGTTTATGAATGTTCCTTTGGGGGTTGTTCTGATGATTGCAATTCTTATTATGCTATTCAAGGATTATAAGAAGCCACTTATTATCATTTGCTGCGTGCCATTACTTGCTATTGGAATTGTTGGGGCTATGCTTCTTACAGGTCAGCCTTTTACATTCTGTGCTATTGTTGGTGCTTTGGGGCTGGTAGGAATGATGATAAAAAACTGTATTGTTCTTATGGATGAGATAGAGGAGCAGGTAAAACAGGGGATTTCTCCAGCAAAGGCTTTGGTATCAAGTTCTGAAAGCAGGTTGCGACCAGTTATGATGGCATCGTTAACTACTATTCTTGGAATGATTCCTCTGTTGAGTGATGTTATGTTCGGTTCGATGGCTGCAACTATTATGGGTGGTCTGTTATTTTCAACGGTAGCAACTCTTTATTTCGTTCCAATCTTATATGCAATTTTCTTTAAAATTAAGACAAGATGAGAAAAACTATATTATCAATACTTGCGGCACTTCCTTTGCTTGCTTTTTCGCAAGAGGCATTGACGCTTGACAAATGCCTTTCTATGGCAAAGGAAAACAATAAAAGTCTTCGTGCGTCGGAGTATAAGCAAGAGGCGTTTCAGTACGGAAGAAAGAGTTCTAAAGCGCTGTTTTTTCCGTCTGTATCGTTGACGGGAAGCGTTATGTATTCCAATACAACTGGGTCTTATTCAAGTGGGTCTGGAATGTTGCCGGTTCTTGGTTCTGATGGGAAACCTTCAGGGCAGGTCGCCTATTTTCCAGGTCTTAATCTTGATTATGAACTCGGATGGATTTTTAATGGAGGAGTGAAACTTGAGCAGCCTATTTATATGGGTGGAAAGATTCAGGCTGGTTACAAAATGTCAAAGTTAGGGTATGAGTTAGCCATACAGAACAGACGTTTGACTGAATCTGAGGTGATTGTTGAAACATCAAAGGCTTATGCAAACGTTGTTAAGGCAAAGGAAATGGTAGCAGTTGCAAAAGCGTATGGCGCTTTGCTTGATGAATTGATGAGAGCGGTAGAAATTGCAAAGAATAGAGGAATGAAGTCAAACAATGATGTATTAAAAGTAAAAGTAAAGGCCAATGAGTGCGAACTTAATTTGCGTAAGGCAGAAAATGCTTGCAGATTAGCAAAGATGAATCTATGCCATTATATCGGCAAGCCTCTGACTGAGGATTTTGACGTGGCTTCCAAGTTGCCAATGGCTGGAAAAGCCGAGGGAACTGTTTTGGATATCGTTAACCGCCCTGAATTTCTTATGGTGGAGCATAAGAGTGAACTTGCCAAGCAAAAGGTCAATATTGCAAGGAGTGACTATTTGCCGCAGGTTGGTCTTGTAGGGCAGTTTGGCTATTCTCGTGGGTTTGACCTTAGTGGTCAAAATTTGCTTGACGGTTGGGGTTTTCTTGTTGGTGTTCAGGTCTCTATTCCTTTGATTGATGCGGGAAATAAGATTAATAAGATAAAATATGCAAAGGCCGAATATGCTCAATATGAAGCGGAAAGGGAAGATGTCAACGGGAAGTTGAGGCTTGATATTGCGCGCTCATTTAATAATCTTGATGAAGCATATTTGGAGCATAAACTTGCAAAGTCGTCGGTCGATGCCGCTGAAGAAAATCTAAGGTCAAGCAAATTGCAGTTTGAAAGGGGTATGGAAACTATTTCTGACCACCTTGAGGCGCAGGCGATATGGCAACAGGCAAAGACTACACTTATAGAGGCGGAAACTAACTGCTTTCTTTGTTGGATAGAGTATCAAAAATCGACAGGCGCATTGAATTAACCGGCGTTATTCATTTATATCGAGTATGGCCTTTAGACGTGCTTGGCATGCGGATTTGCCACCGTATGACGGGTGCCTTATATAGTCCGCTCCAAGTCGGTTGCTTGCAACTCTTCCAAGTCCGTATATTCGCTTGATGTTGAATGCAGAGAGAAGATTATGGAGAATATCATAGCCGAGTTCGATTTCTGCTTTTGACGGTGTTCTGTTCACTTGTCCGTCGTCGAAAGGGTAGAAGGGGTATATATTCCATAAAAGAGGTTTTTTGTCGCTCTTTCCAATAATTTCCCATATAGTGTAAGCACTTTGTTCCTTTTCAGGGACGGGTCTTACTTGCAGAATGCTATATCCTTTATTTTCGAAGAAACAGTCAGTTACAATCGTGAATTCGTCGGTAAAGGCAATGCCTGTATAGTAGCAGCCGTGTATTCCTGGAGCCTCGCCAATAAGGAGAGTTTCCGGATTCTGCTTTCTCATTTCAGAGAGGTATATTGCCAGATTTCGGCGTCTTATTTTGGTAAGGCTGTCGTTTCCTTGGTAAAGGTTTATACTGCGGTTGTCGAGTGGCTTGACCTTTGAAATATAGTCGATAAATTCTTCCGTATTCATACCAGTAAATTTGCTGGCAAAATTACATAATTTTTGCAAAAGAAAAAATCAAGGGAGTAAGTCGATTGACCTACTCCCTTGATTAAAGGATTTATTGTATTAAAGTTAGTTACAATATTACAATTTAGGACCAGCAGCAACCAATGCTTTACCAGCTTCGTTGCCTTCGAATTTAGCGAAGTTCTTGATGAAGCGAGCAGCAAGGTCTTTAGCCTTTTCTTCCCATTGACAAGCGCATTCGTAAGTGTCACGTGGGTCAAGGATGTTAGTATCAACACCTGGCAATTCAGTTGGAACAACAAAGTCGAAGTAAGGGATAGTCTTAGTAGGAGCCTTGTCGATAGAACCGTCAAGAATAGCATCGATGATACCACGAGTATCGCGGATAGAGATACGTTTGCCAGTACCGTTCCAGCCAGTGTTAACCAAGTATGCCTTAGCACCAACTTTTTCCATTCTCTTAACGAGTTCTTCTGCGTATTTAGTTGGGTGCAAAGAAAGGAATGCTGCACCGAAGCAAGCAGAGAAAGTAGGAGTTGGTTCAGTGATACCGCGTTCAGTACCAGCCAACTTAGCAGTAAAGCCAGAAAGGAAGTAGTACTTAGTTTGTTCAGCGTTCAAGATAGAAACCGGAGGAAGGACACCGAAAGCGTCAGCAGAAAGGAAGATCACTTGGTGAGCGTGAGGACCCTTAGATATTGGCTTAACGATATTTTCGATGTGGTTGATTGGGTAAGAAACACGAGTGTTTTCAGTAACGCTCTTGTCAGCGAAGTCAATCTTGCCGTTAGCGTCAACAGTAACGTTCTCAAGAAGAGCGTCACGACGGATAGCGTTGTAGATATCTGGTTCGCTTTCCTTATCCAAGTTGATAACCTTAGCGTAGCAACCGCCTTC
>UQLZ01000044.1 GCA_900541935.1 uncultured Prevotellaceae bacterium
TAGTCTCTTTCATTTTCTGTTACTTTTTAGTGTAACGCTATGGCAGGACTAGACAAAAAGTTATTAAGAAAAAGAGAAAAGGTGCGCAACACACACCTTTTCTCTTTTTTAACACCAAAAAGCACTTATTTGTTGTGTGGAAAAGAACAATTTCATACCTTTGTTACCCAAAAAGTATGAAATAATAACATTTCAATTAATAATTATGAAAAAATTACTTTTAGCGGTCATTGCCCTACTGATGGTTCTCCCGTCAATGGCACAAGGTCAAGCAATACCTAATGACCCAACAATTAGGATTGGCAAGTTGGAAAACGGTCTGACTTACTACATCCGCCACAACGACAAGCCAGCCAAGCGCTGCGAGTTCTGGTTGGCAACTAACGTAGGTGCATTTCAGGAAGAAGACGACCAAGACGGTCTTGCCCACTTCTTGGAACACATGTGTTTTAACGGCACAAAAAACTTCCCAGGCAAAAGCCTTCTAAACTACCTACAAGGCATTGGTGCTGAATTTGGCGGCAACATCAACGCATCAACAGGCTTTGAACAAACAAAGTATATGCTTAACAATATTCCTATTGAGAAAGCAGGCGTTGTTGACTCATGTCTTTTGATTATGCACGACTATTCACACTTCGTCACATGTGATCCGAAAGAAATCGACGCAGAGCGCGGCGTTATCCTTGAAGAGCGCAGAACCCGCAGAAATGCAAACTGGAGAATGTTTGAAAAATCACTCCAATATTACTACGGAGGCACTCCATACGCAAAAAGAACCCTTATCGGTAGCGAAGAGCAATTGAAAACCTTCAAGCCAGAAAGTCTTACAAACTTCTACCACACATGGTACAGACCAGACATGCAGGCACTTATCGTTGTTGGTGACATCAATGTTGACGAAGTTGAAGGAAAAATCAAAACTATCTTCAGCGACATTCCCAAGGCTGTTAATCCAAAGGCAAAACCAGTCGTTAAAATTCCTGACAATAAGGAACCTATCGTTGGCATCATCACCGACAAAGAAGCAACAATCTCTTCTATCGAAATCAACTGGAAGAGCGAGCCTATGCCATTGGAAATGAATGCAACACCAATGGGTACTGTTATGGATCTAACAGAAGCAATCTTCTACTACGCAACAAAAGAAAGATTCGACGACATCAAAGCACAGCCAAACGCTCCATTCCTTGCCGGTTCTTTAAATATCGGCCGTCTATGCAACTACTGTGACATGACAACAGGCTCTGTTACTTTCAAAGACGGTGAATGGAAAAACGCTTTCAAGGCTCTCGCTTACGAAGTTGAGAAATTAAAACGATACGGATTTACAAACGGCGAAGTTGAGCGTGCTAAAGAAACCATCCTCGGACAACTTGAAAAAGCAGCAACTGCTGCCGAAAGCCGCAAGCACCCGGAATTTGTTCAACCGATTATGAACAACTTCTACTTCAACTACCCTATTCTCGACCCTAACAGCGAACTTGAAATCACAAAGGCAATGTTCACTCAAATGAACGCCGATATGATTAACAGCGTTGTAAAACAAATCTTTACAGACGAAAATATCGTTCTCCTTTATAATGCGCCAGAAAAAGCAGGTTTGACTCACCCAACAGAAGCAGACCTACTCGCAATTATGAAGGAAGCAAAGGCAGCAGAAATTGCTCCGAACGCAGAAGAAGTTTCTAACGAGCCTCTTCTTGACGCATCTGCTCTAAAAGGTGCTAAATTGAAAGTTGTTACTCCTAAGGGTCAATTCGGTGAAGAAATCTGGACTCTCAGCAACGGTGTCAAAGTAGTATTCTTGAAAACAGACTACAAAAAAGACCAAGTTATCATGGAATATGAAAAAGACGGCGGTAAATCCCTCGTTGCAACAGAAGACCTTGCTTCTATCGAAGACAATATCTGGGGTCTTTACCTTTCAACAAAGGGCATCGGCGATATTCCTAACACTAAGTTGAAAAAGATGCTCGTCGGTAAAAACGTTCATTGCCAACCATATATCGATGACCTTCGCAACGGTATCATCGTTCAAACAACTCCAAAAGATATCGAAACTGCATTCCAACTTCTTTATATGAACTTGGCAAACCAACGCTTTGATGAAACAGAGTTCAACGTTGGCGTAAATCAATTAAAGGCCATCCTTCCAAACTTGGAAAAACAGCCAAACTTCGTGTTCCAAACAGAACTTTACAAGAACCTTTTCAACAACCCTCGCAAAGTTTTGATCAACAGCGAAATTCTTGAAAAAGCAAATCTTGAAACACTTAAGAAAGTATATAACCAACTCTTCAGCGGTGCTAACGGAACAACTCTTTATATCGTTGGTAATATCGATGCAGAAACAGCAAAGACTCTATCAGCAAAATATGTAGGATCGCTTGCAAAAGGCAGCAAGCCAAGCAAATGGGTTGATCAAAAAGATGGTATCGTTGACGGTAGAGTTGTTAAGCACATTGCCGTTCCTATGGAAACTCCAAAGAACACAGTTTGCATCGTTTACCACTCTAACGCTAAGTACAGCGTTGAAAACGAAGTATTGCTTTCAGCCGCAAAATATGTTCTTGATATGGTTTATACTGAAACACTACGCGAATCAGAAGGCGGTACTTACGGAGCAAGCGTTGCTACAGACTGGACAAACGAACCAACTGACGGGGCTACTCTACAAGTATTCTTTGATACAAATCCAGAATCTGCTGACAAACTTATCAAACTTACAAATTCAGGCATCAAAGACCTTATCAAAAATGGCTTGACTGAAGAACAAATGACAAGAACTGTTGAAAACCTCAAGAAGAATATCCCTGAGATGAGAATTACAAACAGCCACTGGAAGACTGTTCTTAACCAGAACCAACTTCACGGAATCAACTACGATAAGGAATATGAGGCAGCAGTTAACGCTATCACTCCAGAAAAGATTATTGATGCACTCAAGAAAGTTGTTGAAAACGACAACTACTTCGAACTAAAAATATACCCGGCAGAATAATAATAACTGCTAATATACAGAAATGGTTGTGCCAGATTTTGGCACAACCATTTCTATTTTATACCCGCTTACGAGAGTATAAAAATATAAATTTTTACTAACCTGCTACTCCTACAAAGTTCTACCAGAGACGTATTGCGTACCTGGAGCGCTGCACCAGACTGATGAATCATTGGCCTTCCAGCCCATAAACGGCACGAATTTTTCACGGCACATATCGCACAATACACTGAATATTAGATTTTTGTAGGGCAATTCTCACATTGTCCACCCTTGCGAAAATATAGGAATGCAAAAAGCGGGACACGCAAACGCATCCCGCTTTTGTAATATTTCGGCTTGGTTATTTAACTTCCCAAGTCTCGCCTGACATAATCATCTCTCTCAAAGTCTTATACGGCTTCTTTGCCTCAACTTCATGTGTCTGGATATCTACTTCTTCATCATAAACAAGAGCCTCAACGTCTCTAATAACACCAATTGCAAGTGGCATTGTAACGCCATCCATCATTGCAAGTTGCTGATGAAGGAGATTGCTCTTACAATGAGCATCGTGAGTCAAAACGTCATCAATAGTATATCCGTCTTCACCAACAGTTACAGCCTTCAAGCCGAAACCGTCTTGAACGATACCTTTCTCATTGTCCTTACCGAAAAGCATCTTTTCTCCGTGACGAAGGTGGATGGTATGTTCTGGTCTGTTTTCCTTGTCAGAAACATATCCGTGAATGCCTTGGTTGAAGATAACGCAGTTCTGAAGCAATTCAACTACCGACGCACCTCTATGCCTTGCAGCAGCAACAAGTACCTCCTGAGTAGTTTTCAACTCAACGTCGAGACTTCTGCCAAAGAAAGTACCTCTTGCACCGAACACCAATTCAGCTGGAATAAACGGATCTTCAGTAGTTCCATAAGGAGAAGACTTTGACACGAAACCACGAGCAGAAGTTGGAGAATACTGTCCCTTTGTCAAACCATATATTCGGTTGTTAAGAAGCAACATATTTAGATTTACATTTCTACGGACAGCGTGGATAAAGTGGTTACCTCCAATGGCAAGGCCGTCACCGTCACCAGAAATCTGCCATACCATCATATCGGGATTTGCTACCTTAAAGCCAGTAGCAATAGCCGCAGCTCGCCCATGAATTGTATGGAAAGCATACGTGTTCATATAATAAGGCAGGCGTGAAGAGCAACCTATACCAGATATAACGGCTGTTTTTTCCGGAGCAACTCCGAGTTCTGCCATCGCTTTGTGAAGAACGTTCAAAATAGCATGGTCACCACAACCGGGACACCAGCGAACGTATTGGTCACTTTTAAAATCTGATGCTTGATATTTCTGTTCTTCCATTGCTTAACCCTCCATAACTTTAGTTACCTCGTCCTTAATTTCTTTAACCAAGAACGGTTGACCTTGAACTTTATTTATTCTCTTAATATTGACATGTGGGAATTTTGCCTGAAGGAAGTCGGCAAACTGCCCCATATTCAATTCAGCGACAACAACGTTTTTATATTTTTCCAAAACGTCAGCCGTATTTTTCGGAAGCGGATTGATGTATCTGAAATGAGCCATAGCAACTTTCTTTCCCTCTGCTCTCAATTCGTCAACAGCCTCATGGATATGACCGAACGTGCCTCCCCAGCCAACGACCAAAGTGTCAGCATCCTTATCTCCATAAGGGTCAACTTCAGGTATATCGTTAGCAACTGCATCAACTTTCGCCTGACGCAAATGAACCATTTTTTCATGGTTAACAGGGTCATTTGAGATAGCACCGCTCTTAGTATCCTTTTCCAAACCGCCAAGCCTGTGCATCAAACCTGGAGTACCTGGGATAGCCCAATAGCGAGCAAGAGTTTCATCTCGGTCATAAGGATGCCAGTTCTGGCGTTTCTCTTCCGGAACGAATCTCGGCTTGATATCTGGATACTCGCCCTCCTCAGGCAATCTGAAAGCAGAAGAGCCATTGGCAATAAAGGCATCAGTTAAAAGGACAACTGGAGTCATGTGCTCGATAGCGATTCTTGCAGCCTCAAAAGCCATATGGAAACAATCTGTTGGAGATGCTGCTGAAAGGACAACAACAGGACTTTCTCCATTTCTGCCATAAAGAGCCTGACGCAAGTCGGTTTGCTCTGTCTTTGTTGGAAGACCAGTAGAAGGTCCACCACGCTGAACGTCGATAACGACCAACGGAAGTTCAGCCATAACAGCCAAGCCAAGGCCTTCACTCTTAAGAGCCAAACCAGGTCCAGAAGTTGTTGTCACTGCAAGGTCACCAGCAAAAGAAGCACCAATAGCAGAGCAAATGCCTGCAATCTCATCCTCCATTTGGCAAGCCTTAACTCCCAAGTCCTTACGTTTAGCAAGTTCATGAAGAATGTCGGTAGCCGGAGTAATAGGATAACTTCCGAGGAATAATGGTCTGCCTGACTTTTCAGACGCATAAATGAGTCCCCATGCAGTTGCTGTGTTACCGTTAACGTCAGTATAAGTACCTGGGACAGCGTCACCAGATTCTATTCTATATGTATTGACAGAAGCGTGAATGTTATTTCCATAATCATAACCAGCCTGCATAACCTTTGCATTAGCCTCAAAAATAGCAGGTTTCTTTGCAAATTTATTTTGCAGATGGTGTAAAGCAGCATCAAGAGGTCTGTCAAATAGCCAACAAACGAGCCCAAGAGCAAACATATTCTTGCATCTCAAGATAGCCTTCAAATCAAGGCCACTATCGGCAAGTGCGGATTTGACCATAGAAGAAATAGGCACTTCAACAACTTGAGCGTCAAGACCAATCTCTTTGTATGGTTCATCTGTTTGATAGAGTGCTTTTTTCAGGTCTTGCTCGCGGAAGCAGTCAATATCAACTATTGCCACACCGCCTTTTCTAAGGAAGCAAGCGTGACGCTTCAATGCTGCCGGGTTCATTGCAACGAGGACGTCAGCCTGATCACCAGGAGTATGAACGCCCTTTCCAATGTGAACCTGAAAACCTGATACTCCACTAAGTGTTCCCTGCGGTGCTCTAATCTCTGCAGGATAATCCGGGAATGTGGAAATTTGATCTCCAATTCCGGCTGATACATTTGAGAATATATTACCCGCCAATTGCATTCCATCGCCGGAGTCGCCTGAAAAACGTACGACTACATTCTCAAGAGTTTTCACAGTCGCTTTATGTAACATAATATATGTTTGGTTTGTTATTCGTTTATTATATGGCAAATTTACACTTTTAAAAATGAATAGCAATATTTTTTGCCAAATTTATCCACTATTCAACAAGAACCTACTACAATTTATTTCCAAAATACTTTATAGCAGCAAATTTGCTGTTATAAAACATATTATAGCATTGGCATACAACCAGCCCCATACACCGCTCTGCATTGTTTGCCATCAAGACTAAAGACTCCATTCCAACTAAAACTCAGTCTTGAATTTGCGTAATTCCGCTCGTAGGGATTTAGACTTACCATCTGTCATTCCGTCAAGAACAGCCCAAAACCGGTCGCTGTGATTCATTTCTTCTGTATGCGCCAACTCGTGCAAAATAACATAATCAACAAGATGAGGAGGCAATAAAACGAGATAACACGACAAACTGATTGTTCCTGCACTGCTGCAACTACCCCAACGGCTTCTTGCTCCTGTTATCTTTATCTTCCTTATCTTTTTCCCGTACCTCTGAACATATTCATTGACTATGGGCGGCAATATTATGGCTGCCTGTCTTTTCATTGCACGGACAATCCCTGAACGGATTAAGACCTTAGCTTCATCTGATGAAAAATCAGTATTTTTAGGGCATTCCAGCAATATTGGATCTGCTTTATAATTCAACCGGAAGCTTATCCCATCCCACACTCCAATCTTCAGACGGAAAAAAGGAGTGTCAATCATATAATTCTCATCAAATGATTTACTTTCAACCTTTTTGAAATTTTTAAGGAGAGGTTCTCTGAATTTATTCACGGCATCAACAACCTGTGAAATTTTCGCATAAGGAGGAACTGTAACAACCAATTGATTGTCACGGATTCTCATAGAAATATTTCTTGCGTTTCTTCTTGAACTAACAATTACATAACCAAAATCAGGATCCTCAAAGATTCTTTTCGTAGCCATTCCTTTATAACATAAAAGGGTTGTACCGAATATGATACAACCCTTTGTTCAGACAATAATTATCTAATTATTTTGCTTCATTTTCGATACCAACAACTGTAACGTCAAATACCAAAGTCTCGTTAGGCTTAATACCGCCATAAGGTTGACCTTGAACGCCGTAAGCAAGATCTGCCGGCAAGTATAGGATATAGTGAGCACCCGGCTTCATCATCATCAAACCTTCAGCAAAACCAGGAACAACGCCTGATGCAGAGAATGTGCGAGCCTCGTCTCCGCTGTTGTCAAATTCAGTGCCGTCGATGTGTTTACCAACGTATTTAACTTTTACACGGTCAGAAGCCTTGATAGTAACGCCGCTACCTTCTTCGATAACCTTGTAAACCAAACCGCTTTCTGTCTTCTTAAGGCTTGGGTCTTTCTTCATTTCTGCTTCGATGAAAGCCTCACCTGCATTCTTGTTTGCTATTGCTTCTGGTGATTTAGCCATTTTATCGTTCTTTACCTTGTCGATAAGAGCCATTACCTTTGCTTGTGCTTCTTCTGGAGAACCTACAGAATCTGCTGTAAATGCTTCCTTGAAAGCAGCATATAATTTAGCCTTGTCGATTGATATGCTGTCTTGAGCATAAAGTTGGGCTGCGATTCCATAGAGTTGCATACCAATTTGCATTCCTTGCACGTATGCCTTTTGTGTTGTGTCTGCTGCCATTACAACTTGAAGGCCTTTAAGAACTTCATTCTTGTCAAGGTTCTTCATTTCTGGGTTATTGTTCATTTCTGAACCTACGCCATTACCCCACATTTGACCAAAATAGTAAGCCAATGAATCTTCTGGAGTCTTCAAATCTCCTGTAGTAGCTACACCACCTTTGCAACCTGCTGCAAGCAACGCTACCGCTGCTGCACATCCGATAAATAATTTCTTCATTTTATTATTATTATTTTTATTTGTCTTTTTTCTATTTAATAACTCTCAACAATTCTACGTCGAAAATCAAAGTACTGTTTGGTCCGATAATGCCACCTGCTCCTTGTGAACCATAAGCAAGGTCTGACGGGATGTAAAGACGCCATTTGTCGCCTTCTTTCATCAATTGTAGTGCTTCTACCCAACCAGGGATAACCTGAGTAACTCCAAACATAGCTGGAACGCCTCGCTCTACTGAACTGTCAAAAACTGTTCCGTCAATCAATTTGCCTGTATAGTGAACTTCGACTTTATCTGATGCTGCCGGTGTTGCACCATTACCTTCAGTAAGAACTTCATATTGCAAGCCGCTTTCTGTAACCTTAATGCCTTCACGCTTTGCATTTTCCGAAAGGAATGCTTCGCCAATCTGCTTGTTTGCCTCTCCAGCCTTTGCTGCTTCGGCTTCCATTTCTTCCTGCATTTTTGTGAAAAATTCCTGAACGGTTTGTTTTGCTTCTTCGTATGTCATTTCCGGTTGTACGCCATCATATACCGCGGCTACCCCGTTTGCAAAATCTTGTACATTTAACTCGTTTATTCCTGAGCCTTTAAAGTTATGCCCCATGCTCATTCCCAAGGCGTAGCTTAATTTATCCATTTCTTATTTTTTTGATTTTACTAAGCCACAAAGGTAGTCTATTTTTACGGCTTTGCACCATATTAATAGATAAAAATTTTTAAATTCTTTGAAATCAACACATTATTTATTTGTTTTTCCCTAATTTTGTATCTGAAAAATACTATTATATGAATACGTTTAAAACACTTCTCATACCCTTTGTTTTTCTTGCTTTTTCTATTTCTGGATTTTCTCAGAACCAGCGAGATGCAGACGCTCTTGTCGATAAAGCACGCATAATGACAAATAAGAAAAATTATATCTCTGCTATTCCGTTGCTAAATGAGGCAAAAACAATCTATGAAAAACTTGGAGAAACAATCATAATAGAATATTCTGACAACCTGTATTTATTAGGACTGTGCAATGCCGAGCATTCTCCAGAGCAGGCTGCCCACTATGCAAAATCGGCTTCAGAACTGATACAACGCCTAAATGGCAAGCAAAATTTACGATTTGCCAAAGCATCTACTCTTCTGGGAAACTGTAAATTTGCAATGGCTGAATATGAAGAAGCCCTTTATGCTCACAAAGAAGCATTAAACACATTGAAAGTGATTGAATCCGACAAACATAAGGTTGCTAAAGCACACGAATTATGCGGTGATGACTATTTTGCACTTGAAGAATATGAAAACGCTTTGAAACAGTGGAAAAATGCAATCTCACTTACCGAAAAATTCTCTACAAATTACGACAGGCTACTCGATAAGTCAATTGCCGTAATAAGCAACAACAGGAAAAACAAGCAGTTGAAAAAACTAATCGAACTCAAAAGAGAAAGCGACATAGAAAATGGAAGAATTGAGGTGCCTTCTGACTCTACAACAGTTAGTAACCCTATAAAAAAAGACATAAAGCCGGACAATAAGAAAGAGGCTAACACCATTGATGACAAAAACAAACAAAATAAGAAAAATGAGATAACTACGAATAAGGAAAGGGAGAAAAGAAACAAGAATAAACGCTCCCTCAGAAAAGATAAGGACAAAAAGGATATCGAACCTAACCAAATTCAATATTTTAATTATTAGATATTAAAATTTGCATATTTAAACACAGGAAAATCACCTAAGCAACAATACTTTGAATATAAAAACGAAAGTTTTATGCAAAACATTTGGCTGGTTTCGGAAAAAAATTGCAACTTTGTAAAAAATTTCCAATTAGGGAAATGTTTTCCCGACTATTGATAAACATATTAGAAGATTAATTGTAATGAAACCGACTTTATTAGTTTTGGCTGCCGGGATGGGCAGTCGTTATGGGGGTTTAAAGCAACTTGACGGAGTTGGCCCTAATGGACAAACAATTATGGACTATTCCATCTTTGACGCAATTAGAAGCGGTTTTGGAAAGGTTGTTTTTGTTATTCGCAGGGATTTTGAAGAAGATTTCCGCAAGAGTATCTTGTCAAAATACATTGACCACATTCCTGTTGAGGTTGTCTTTCAAGCAGTCGATGCGCTCCCAGAAGGCTTTAAATGTCCTGAAGACAGAATTAAGCCATGGGGAACAAACCATGCCGTTCTAATGGGAGAAAGTGTTATTAACGAACCTTTTGCAGTTATTAACGCAGATGACTTCTATGGTAGAAATTCTTTCGAGGTTATTGCCAACGAACTATCAAAGGAAAAAGCCAATCCCGGCGAATACTGTATGGTTGGATTCCATGTTGGCAACACTCTTTCTGAAAGTGGAATTGTTTCTCGTGGTGTTTGTACAACAAAGGACGGATGCCTTGACTCTGTTGTTGAGCGCACTTCTATCGGTTATGACGGAAAAGGTGGTATCGAATTTGCTGACGAAAACGGCGATATGCAGCCTATCGAAGCAGAAACTCTCGTCTCTATGAATATGTGGGGATTCTCTCCTGACTATTTTGAATACAGCAATGAATATTTCAAGAATTTCCTAAAGGAAAACATCAATAACCTAAAAGCAGAATTTTATATTCCTTCAATGGTTAACTACCTTCTTGAAAACGGAAAGGCTAAGGTTAAGATGCTTGAATCAACTTCTAAATGGTTTGGCGTGACTTATGCAGAAGACCGACCAGGTGTTGTTGCCAAATTGGCGGAACTGCATAAAAGCGGTGAGTATCCGGAAAAGATGTTTCTCTAATAGTAAAAAATAAATTAAAATCGAAGCCCGAGGACAGCACTTCCTTGGGCTTTGATTTTAATACTCCGCCTTGAAGAGTTTCGGCGTTTTTGCGAACTCTGCTACCCTTTGCAATATATCTTTGCGAAAAAAATACTAATATGCAGAAAAGAAAAACACACCATGGCTGGTACGGAATTAATGGTTGTAACCTTGACCAGCGAAACCTTGTAAATATCAGGCCAACATGTAGTGGAACGGCTATCGTCACCGGAAAACCAGAGGCTATAACCTATCTTGAGCCAAACGATATCTTTATCGGAAGCGGCAACAGAAATGACAGGGAATATTTCTTTATAACAAGGCAGGGAAACCTAATCCTTCTCGGATTTTACTCAAGCACGGGTGAGTTTGAATTTTTAGAAAAAAACTATGGCTATTACGGAGAAATAAATAACTTTTCCGTGTCGGGCGATTTTATAATATTATCAGCCAACAATGGTATGATATATATGCATTTCTCCAATAATGACTATGAAATGCTCGGAAACAATATAAAATTTCCAACTTTCTCGTTTGGGACAATAAACTTGTCTGATATTTCTGTTACAATGCCGGCTGTTGCACTATCAACATCCTACATTTCTTGGGAAGGAGACCTGCTACCTAAAGATAAAGAAACACTGACGAAATTAACCAAATCTGCATTTTCCGAGATAAAGAGGATAGCAAAAACAGAAATGCGATTTATACAGCCTGTAATAATAAAAGTTGCCTTGCGACTATTCGACAACACGTTGATTTGGTGTCCGGACTACTATTTGGTTGGAGAAGAATACTCATATATAAACGCCCTAACCGCTGCACATTTTTCAGAAAAAGGTGTTTATGAAATTTCAGCAACTGATTTGAAAGTAAAGGCGTGGAAACCGTCTGTAAGCATTATTTATCCAAACTTGGGCCCTTGGAAAAAATTTGTAAAAGCCATTGAATTTTACTCTTCTGAGGAGCAGGATACTCTTGTTGACACTTCTTTCCGATGCGAAAGAGCACAAACTGGCGAAAGATTATATTACCTACGGATTATGTCTGACAAATCACTTATATCAAAGGCATTAAAAACGATACCGGAAACCAGGAAATTCAGATTAATGGCTAAAATCTCGAATATAGATAATTTTATGGAGGGTAAAATGACACCTCTTGAGGAAGCAACTGGAATTATCTCTACATTATCAAAAAACACAACATACAAAATAGATGCCATCACGTCTGAAACTACAGAAAATCCACATAACACAATATTACCGGCAAGGGCTTTGGCAATTTCAGCCATAACAAATAAATGCTTTGCCGGAAACATAGGATACTCTCTTCCTCAACCTCCGCACTTTCTTTCTCTTTGCTCTACAAAAGATGTTCGCAATGAAATGGCAAATGTTAACATTGCTGTTGACATCATCACCTCAAGCGGGAAAAAGACAGTTGCCGCTTCGTACATTATTGAATCATGGTCACAATCTCTGCTTCCATTAATAACTTATCCCGATTCAAGGGCGGTTAAAATTACAATTACTGTAACTGCTGAAGGAAAAAACTATCGCTTCTCAACAGACCTGCAACCATCTCCGTCAGGAGAATTTGCTTTCGCAATTTCAAGAAATCTCGAAAAGTTCAGACTTACGGAAACAGAAAATGCGGAAAAAACACACAGTGACGACTATATTGAGTGGAAACCTGCCGACCTCATAATATCACACAACGGAAACCCTCTTATCTGGCAAAAATGCGACAAGGCTCACAATAAAGGGATAATCGCAATTGCTCCTGCATTTGGCTACAGTTCTTCATGGCTTTTGGGCAGGCATTCAGCATATCTATTTGCCACCGACGGCATATATCTCCTTTCTTTCAACAAATCAGGCTGCTCTGGTGCAACTCTAATATCCAAACGTGAAGCAAAAAACAGTAAGACAGTAACTGCAACTAACAAGAGCATTGTTTTCGCTGACAACAGAAACAACATATGCACTTTATCAGGTAATAAAGAATCTCAAATAGGAATTAATGTCATAGATGTATCAGTGGTTGGTTACTCATTGATTTTTGATGAAATACTCCTTCAAACAGGAAACGGCATTTCTGCCATAACAAAAGGCGGACTTTACCAAAAGAAATTCGGGAATATGGAATTAGTTACAGTAGGAGAGAAAACATTCTTTACAGACCGGAACTTTATATACTCCGTCAACAGAGAGATTGAAACAGCAATCAATATTGAAGCAAAGTCAAGTATCATTGAAATACCATTGGAGAAATATATCAGTAGCGTTGTTTGGAACATAATGAGCAAAAACGCAAATATTGCAATGACTGTATATGGCGACAACGGCATTAGATGTCACGGCGAAAAGATATCCACACTAAAAGCAAATGGATATATTGGTTATCCTATGCACCACCGCTTGCCTTTTGCCATCAAAAGAACAGCAAGATTTGAAGTAAAAGGCTCCTTACCTTCATCTACACAAATATTGCCGACTGAAATCAATTTAAATAGCAGAGATTAATCTGCCGGCTCAATATGCGGTGCAGGTTTGTCAGCAAAATCACCAACCTGCACTGCTCCTTCAAGACTTACACTCTCAACTGTTACTTTCTCTACACTATCTGTTTCTATTGTATCTTCAGGCAAAACAGTTCGACAATTCCAGCCTCTTTCTATAGGTGTAACAGGTTTATCTAATATCTTTCCTCGATATTTTGACGACAGTTCCGGATCCTTTAGAACCTTTTCCATAAAGTAGGCATATACAGGCAATGCCGTATGACTTCCCTGACCATTTCTTGTTGTTCGGAAATGGACACTACGATATTCGCCACCTACCCAGCAACCGCCAACAAGGTTTTTAGTAACACCCATATACCAGCCATCACTGTTTTGCGACGTCGTACCGGTCTTTCCGCCGAAATTGGTATCATAGCGATGTAAATCATATCCCCATAAAGCCATGCTTGTTCCTCCCCGCTCCTGCATTCCTGCAAGAAGCATCTGCTGCATAAGAAACGCTGATTCGTAATTGATAACCTGCTTGTTTTCAGGTTTATGCTCATAGATAACATTTCCATACTTATCCTCTATTCTCGTGATAAACGATGGATGATTGTATTTCCCATCATTGATAATGGTGCTATATGAATTAACCATCTCGTATAATGTTACATCTGAAGAGCCCAAAGCAAGCGACGGCGTATTCTTCAAAGGAGAATAAACTCCAATCTTATGGGCAACGTCAATAACTTTATCCATACCAACCTCATCAGCAACAGATACTGCAATACTGTTAAGCGAACGGGCAAATGCGTACCTCAATGTTACCGGATAACCGCTGAACGTTCCGTCTGAATTTCGCGGTGACCACTTTATAGGCTGATTATTGGAATCAAAAGCATCATACTGTTTCCACTGGTCAACCCGCTCGTCACACGGACTGAGCCCATTCTCCATTGCCGCTGTATAGACAAACAACTTGAAAGTTGAACCAGGCTGGCGGTGTGCAGTTACCTTGTCATATTTCCAGTGGTTAAAGTCTATATCACCAACCCATGCCTTTATATTTCCTGTCTGCGGTTCAATAGCAAGAAATGCACAGTGCATAAACTTTACCATATATCGGATTGAATCCATTGTACTAAGCATCATCTCTTTTGTTCCTTCCTCATAATCAAACACCTTTACAGGATGCGGAATATTAAGATAATGCGTGATTGAATCAGGGTCATTTGGGAAGCGTTTCAATAACACCGAGTAATGAGGAGTTTTTTTGGCAAGATTCTCAATAAAATTAGGAATTTCCTGATGATTTGCATCTCTCCACGGTGCCATACCGCCCCAATCTGCCTTGAAATTACGCTGTACCTGCTCCATTTGTTTCTTTACTGCCTCTTCTGCATATCGCTGCATTCGGGAATCAAGAGTTGTATAAATTTTCAACCCACCTCCATAAAGGTCATAATCGTTTTCCTCACACCATTTACCAAGACTGTCAGCAAGTGCTTCCCTAAAATATAAAGCCTCTCCATCGTATGTCTTTGGAACCTTATACTTTAGTTCAAGTGGCATCTCAAAAAGAGAATCACGCTCTTGTTTGCTGATTTTTCCATGCGTATAAAGATTATTGATAACAGTATTCCTGCGACGAAGACTGTTTTCCGGGTTAAGGTATGGGTGATATGTTGTTGTTGCCTTAAGCATACCAACAAGCACAGCACCCTGCTCAACAGTGAGTTTAGAAGGCACAGTGCCGAAATATGTTTGCGATGCGGTTCTTATTCCATACGAGTTACTGCCAAAATCTACCGTATTAAGGTACATGGTTAGAATCTCCTGCTTGGAGAAAAACATCTCCAACTTAACTGCAGTTATCCATTCCTTTGTTTTCATAACTAGCATCTTAACCCCAGGTATATATCCTGTCAAGCCTGTTGAATATTCGGTCCTTGTCTTAAACATGTTCTTGACCAATTGCTGGGTAATAGTACTGGCTCCCCTCGCCTCTCCGTGTGCAACCATATCCTTTACAGCCGCAAAAATACCATGTACGTCTATTCCAAAATGCTCATAAAAACGCTCATCCTCTGTTGAAATAAGAGCATCTACAAGTGATTTTGGGATTTCCTCATAGGTAATGGGTATTCTGTTTTCTCTATAATATCTACCTAATACAACTCCATCTGAACTATAGATGACAGAGGCTATATCCTGCTTTGGATGAGAAATTGTTTCAAGGCTTGGAGACTTGCCAAAAAGCCATAGGAAGTTCACATCAACCATCCCCAGATACAAAAAGAAAACGCAGAAAAGGGTTACAAATAGCATTAATGCCTTTTTATACCAACGGACTCGCTTATAGGTTCGACGGTACCAACGTATAAAAACTATTATCTTATTCCAGATATAACTCACCAAATCCTTTAGTCTGAGATAAAGGCCCTTAAGGAATCGAGGTTTTAGCGAAAACATAACATTACAATATATAACACAAATACAACAACCGAGGCAATAAAATAGTTCGATTGCTTTTTATAAAAAATACGGTTCGGCCTCCAAAAAAGGAAACCGAACCAACTTACTATCTATATTTACAAAAAGCAATTTCCTATTTCTTCTTTTTATCTACATCAAGATATTTGAATGGGAAAGGTCCATCATAACTTGCATGCGTTGGAATTGTACAGAAATGAGTATTGACTTGATTATGGTAGAAATGGTACAAGTTATACTTCGGATCACCAAGCCAGAAACGGTCGCCTCCCGCTTCAGTAAAATCAAGTTCCATCAACATACATATAGGTGCGGCAACTGTCATAGGTACACCTCTCCATACTGTTGAAATACCTCTGTGCATGTGACCGCAGCACAATTGGATATGGTTTTTATGTCTAACAAGAATCTCTTCAAGACGGTTCAGGTTCTCAAATCCTTCATCCATAAATCCCATACCGGCATCAAATGGTGGATGGTGAGTGAAGATAAGGGTTTTCTTTCTCGGTTTTTCGTCAAGTTTTGCCTCAAGCCAGTCGGCAACCTTGTCTGAAATTCCTCCCCAGTGCTTGCCCTGAACGATTGTGTCAATACAGATAACGCGAACAGGATAATCCTCGATAGTGTAGCAAATGTAAGGAGCAATATCCTCTTTTACCGGGCACATCTTGCTTCCCAATAGGCGGAGCATGTCAGCACGGTTATCGTGGTTTCCTGGAAGGCAGAAAACCGGACGCGGCAATTGCTCGAAATAATCGTGAATCTTACCGTAAGCAGTATGATTACCATTATCAGCCAAATCGCCTGTTGCAACGAAGAAGTCTGGAAGGTCTTTTTCAGGCATATTCTTGAAGTATTCAACTGCTTTTTTTACAGTCGCGGAAGTATCACACTTGCCAAACGAAAGCAAATTATCTCCTCTCAAGTGAGTGTCGGTAATATGGATAATCTTCATTTCAGCACCCCTGCCAATGATTTTCTTGGGAGGAAGAGGGCGTCCGTCTGCATCAAAACCACCTGTACCAGGAACAGCCTTACTCTCTTTTTCCGCCGCCAATACTGCAGCAGGGGCAACTACAGATGCAGCAGCAAATGATGCTACTTTTTGAAGAAATGATCTTCTTGAAATGTCAGCCATAATTTTAAGATTTTAAGTTGGGTTTATAAGTCAATACAAAACTACAATTTTGATTTGAAACTTCCAAACTTTTATTTCAAAAAATTTGCATTATGTATTGCTTATGTTTTTTAGTTTATTTACTTTTGTAAAAAAGATTATTATGAACTCAATTCTTCTGTTTTTACAAAACCTCGGAACTACGGAGATTATCATTATCTTCGTTATCATTCTTCTTCTTTTCGGAGCCAAGCGTATTCCTGACCTTATGAAAGGCATTGGAAAAGGTATCCGCAGTTTCAAAGAAGGCATGAACGATGTTAAGGAAGAAATCGACAGACCGGTTGATTCCAAAGATAACGCTGACAAAAAGGAGTAAGACCCTGAATGCCAGATAATCAAGAAAATAAACAGAATGAAAAATCATTCTGGGCTCACCTCGAGGACCTGAGGAAGATGCTTTTTAAAATGGCGATAGTAATTACTGTTTTAGTAGTTGCTATGTTCTTTTATATGCCACAAATTTTTGACAACATTATCCTTGCCCCTTGTAACGGCGATTTTTGCCTTTACCGTGCGTTCGAGAAAATAACTGCGGCATTTCCTTCTCTTCCGCAGTTCTCCACAGAAGGATACCACGTTGAACTGATAAACACAAAACTCGCATCGCAATTTTTTACTCACATAAGTGCTTCGTTCTGGTTATCCATTATTGTAGCGTTCCCTATTCTGCTTTTCATATTATGGGATTTTATCAGACCTGCCCTTTATGAGAAAGAGAAAAAAGGAGCAAGTATTGCTTTCTTTGGGGGAACTCTGCTTTTCTATCTGGGGGTAGCAGTTAGTTATTTCCTTATATTCCCAATAACACTTAGGTTCCTATATCAATACCAACTTAGTGCTAACATTGAGAACCTGCTTTCGCTGGACTCATATATGGATAATTTCTTTATGCTGAACCTGATGATGGGTGCAGTTTTCGAATTGCCTATGCTTGCTTGGGTACTGTCACTTATTGGTCTGATACATAGGAGTTTCTTCAAAAAATACAGAAGGCACGCGATAGTGGCTCTTCTTGTTTTGGCGGCAATCATCACACCTACAGGCGACCCGCTAACATTGACAATTGTTTTCCTTCCCCTATACATACTTTACGAAGGAAGTGCACTTTTAGTTAAAAAGGATGAAGAATAAAACACTATATATAAGCGACTTAGACGGCACTTTGCTTAATAGCAACTCACTAATTTCTGACACGTCGGTAGAAATTCTTAATCACATCATTAAAGAAGGTTGTCTCTTTTCAATAGCAACAGCCAGAACTCCGGCAACAGTTGACGGGCTGATGTCACGCATTAACGGAAACCTGCCATATATCGTTATGACAGGTGCTTCTATGTGGAACGGAAAAATGATAAACCGTCATTATATGAAAGTTGAGAGGATGCGGCTGCTTCGTGAAATTTGCCACGAATATGGTATTGACCCTTTCTTCTATACATATAATGATAGCGAAAACGTTATCGAGGCTTTCCATTCACCCAAATTTACCGACTACGACCACAATTTCTACGAGCAACGCGTAAATGCTCCGCATAAGAAATTTTCGCTTACGGAAGATATTCCGGAAGAAGCCCAGCATAAAACTATGCTTATGTTTGCCACCGCTGACTATGAAAAAGTAGAGAAGGCTTATCTCAAGGCAAAAAGTCTGCTTTCCTGCTCAATGACCTGCTATCGGGATATTTTCAACCCGAATGTTGGCTTTCTTGAAGTAATGGCGGCGGGAGTAAGCAAGGCTGCAGCAGTTAAAGAACTGACAGAAAGTGTTAATGCAGAAGAAATTATAGTATTCGGAGATAGTCCTAACGATCTTTCTATGAAAGAAATTGCAACAAAATTTATCGCCCCGGAGAATGCTTCTCCAGAGGTCCTTGCCGTTGCTGATGCCGTTATTGGCAATAATAATGATGATTCTGTAGCAAAATATATCCTTCATGATGTCTCAAGATAACTTTATCTCAAATAATAAAACTATCATAAAAAACTGAAAAACGGCATTTTTCCCTTTTTTCTTAGGTTTCTTTGCACTATATTTGGTATTTAAAAAGATAGGCTACAGCCTGAAAAATCTCAGAAATCATGGAAAGAAACATTCAAATCTTTTGCAAGAATACCGGCGAATATATGGACATTGCCGGGGGCGAAACCTTGCTCGAAATTGCTAACCGCATTAAAGACAGACTGAATTTCAAGCCAATATGTGCGCACGTCAACAACAAGACGGAGGGATTGAAATACCCTATATTCATGCCTAAGTTGATTGAATTTTTTGACTGCTCACACCCTTCTGGCAAAAGACTTTACATCCGCTCTCTTTGCATGATTCTCATAAAGGCGACACACGACATTTTCCCGCAAAGGAGGTTACGCATAGAGCATTCAATATCAAAGGGCTACTACTGCGTATTTACCGACGGAAACGAAATAACAGAAGAAAACGTTGCAAAAATTAAAAACAGAATGGACGAAATTGTGGCTGCAGATATAAACAAATTCGGTCGCCAATT
>UQLZ01000045.1 GCA_900541935.1 uncultured Prevotellaceae bacterium
AGTCTCTTTCATTTTCTGTTACTTTTTAGTGTAACGCTATGGCAGGACTAGACATCCACCACACAAAAAAGGGACACCCACATAGGTATCCCTTTTTCTATAAATAACTTTATTTCAATTATTCAAGGCGTGCTTTACCTGTAGCAAAGTTCAAATAAACCTTCTGACCGGCTTCAGCATTAACGCGATCTTGGTCACCACCTTGACCACGATAAGCGATCTCGCCGTTGAAGAAAATGAATTCAGATTGCCACCATTCACCAATCCACTCATTGCCAGCAGATGTCAATGGGTGAACACAAAGTCTTAATTCACCTTTCATAGCCAATGCTGGAGAAACAAATTCGCCATTTGCATCTGTAGGAACAGAGAACTTCCAGTTAGGATCGTCACCCCAGCCGCCGCCGTTGGTATTACCATAGACATAGACATCAGGGTTGAAGATATTCACTGTATATAGATACTTACCTGTTGGTTGTTGCTCCTCATCTATTTCTGCTTTCTTTTCAACACCAAACAGGTACCAACCAGCCTTGTCAACAGCGATATTACCGCCATCGTCAACGAAGTTCACACCGGCAACGTGAGAAACGAGAGTTGCCCCGGCATAACCGAATTCTCCGCCGTCCCAAGCAGCAGATGTATTAAACTTAAAGCCGTTTGACTCGCCAGCACCAACGTAAGCAATGCACCAGTACTTGCCATTTGTATTGGTATTTTTATTAGCAGGAACCAATTCTACAGCCTGTGCCCAATCCCAGTTAGTATGCTTGCCAATCATATACATTGTTGTATTAACCTTTTGAATTGCATAAGTCTTGTTAAGCATATCAATAGTGATAGAGTACATACCAGCCTCAGCGATGTTAATAACACCAGCCTTTTCACCGAATGCCAAATCACCAGTTTCGCCTTCTCCTGCAGGTCCCCAAACATAGCTGAACTCATTACCTGCATCAGCTTTTGCTTTAGCAAGACTTTCTTCTCCTATTATCTGAAGTGTTTTTGGTTCAAATTTTTCTTTGCCTGTTTCTGGGTCTATTTCGGGCTCAAACTGAACAGTTGTCTTAAAGATTGGATCATCATAACGATCTGCACCAGAATGAGTGAAAGGGACAAGATTTTCAGCCCAGCCATCTCCGAACCAAGTGTCAGTAACGACATAATAAGCAGATTCCACAACGATACCCATATCAACAGGCTTAACTTCATTCTTAGAAGCAAGGAGATAAACATCCTTTTCAAAAAGGACTCTTGATTGACCATCAGTCAAGTATGGGATAAAACGGAAGTACAAAGGCTTCTGATTAGGCGTTTTACCATAAAGTTGACGGAAAGCAGCATCAAGATCATAAGAGTCAATCGCACCGTCAGTCAACGGATATTGCTTCATTTTTGTAAAGTTTTCGTCAGAAGCAATTTGCACATCGTATGTAATACTGTTATTCTCATTAAGAACAGGAGTTTTAACAGTCTTAATCAACTCAATTGAACCAGAAGCATTGTTCAGGTCAATCGGATTTGCCATAGCCTCAGCAGCAGCGACTTCCAATCCCTTAACCTCAACGATTGGTTTCTGCTCATTGGCTTGCGGGATAGCCTCATCATATTCGTCACAAGCAACAAATCCCATTGCAAGGACAGACATTAAAAATATACCTAATTTTTTCATATTGTATTCTATTAAATGATTTTTGCGGAGCGGAGCAAAAAACCGCTCCGCAAAAATCTTCTAAGGTTATTATTTTATTTCACCAACGCCAGTTGCGAAATTCAGATGAACCTTCTGGTCAGCACCGTTACCGACACGAGCCTGGTCGCCACCTGCACCACGGTAAGCAATCTTCTTATCCAAGACAATGAACTCAGTATGCCACCAGTCACCAGCCCATGGTGATTCATCAGCGTTCAACGGGTGGATACACATACGCAAGCAACTGTCATCTGTTCCTGCTGTTTCAAGAAGAGCTGGAGATACAAACTCGCCGTCAGGAGTTGTTGGCACTTCAAACAACCAAGCAGGATCATCACCCCAGTTGCCACCGTTAGCAGCACCATAGATGTAAATATTAGCCGGGAATACGTTCAAAGTATATTTAAAGTCCCTACCAACCAATTCGATGTCGAGACCAAAGATATACCAGCCAGACTTGCTGATTGAAATATTACCGCCATTGTCAGCAAACTCAAGACCAGCAACAGTTGTAACGCAAGTTGTAGCAGCGAAACCGAAGTCTGTACCGTTCCAAGACTGAGCACTATTGAACTTGAATCCCTTACCGTCATCTGTACCAGCATCAACATATCTTATGCACCAGAACTTGCTTGGATAAGAGTGAACAGGAATCATTTCAGCGGCATTTGCCCAATCCCAGTTACAGAACTCGCCAATCATATACATCTTCTCTGGCATTTCTACCGGTGGAAGAGCGAAATAAGGTATAGCGTTAATAGTAATGGCATTTGAAGTAATTTCACTGCCGGTAACCAAAGCACTAGAAATCTTAGAATTAATTCTCACATAAACAGGGACAGTACCGGAAGTTGTTTCAGCCAAAGCAGCGTCGATAGAAGCCTGGTCAGTCCAACCGGCAGCAGTACAGATAGCCATTGCAAGGCTATTTGCATCAACCTGGATATCACAAACATGATATGTCTCGCTTACGAGAGCAGAATTTTCAAACTTGTCATTCATTGCAACCTCAACAGTATAATCGCAAACAGCAGAATAACCGTAGTCAGGTTGTGAGAAAGTAAAGTTCACAGTTCCAGCATTTGCCAAATCATAGACACCATTAGCGAACTGAGGTTTGTTTAGCACAAACTCCGTCGGAGTCTTATATTCGGCAATCACTTCTGACGGCTCATCTGAAATACAAGATGAAAACAGAGCAACAGACGCAAAAGCCATCAATAAATATTTCATTTTCATAGCATTCACATTTTAATATTAATAACCTTTATTTTGGAAAGCCGCAAATTCCGGTTGAGCAGCGATAACGCTGGCTGGAATAGGATAAACAGTCTCGTATGCAGGGATATCCTTACCGTTCAAGACACCACCTTTCCAAGCCCAGTTATAACCGCTTGTAAATTTGCCGAAACGAACGAGGTCAGAACGACGGTGGTTTTCCCAGTACAATTCACGAGCACGCTCATCAAGAAGGCTTTCTGCAGTCAAATCATTCCATTTAACAGCACCTGCTCTTTCACGGACATAGTTAACAGCCTCAAGAGCAGAAGTTTTGTCACCTTGACCACCAAGGACGAAGCACTCAGCCTTCATCAAGTAAACGTCAGCAAGACGGAAAATTGGAAGGTCAGTGTCAGGGTGAACATTACCGCTCAACACCTTAGAAGCAGCATCGATATTAGTCATATCAATAGGAGCAGTAGCATCAATCAAATAGAAAGTACCGTCTTCCTTAGTAAGCAAGTTAGTGAACTTAACTGCAGCATATCCGTTATTGAACTTAGCATAGTCTGTATTCTCGATAGTAAATCCCTCACGCTCTTTGCTCCAAAGATTGTCACGAACGTCATCATTATCGATGAATTTTTCTGAGAATTGCTGGCGAGCGTGCATACAACCCCACTGGTCATTGATACCGTAGTCAGAGCAAGCCATGTAGAAAGTACCTTTAGTAAGGTCAACATCTGCACGGGAAGCGGCAGTACCGTTACCCATACCTGCAGCCATCAAGTAGCGAGTACCACCGTAGGCTTGAGTATAAGTGTTTTCATAAGGAACGCCCCAGATAATTTCATTTTCACCTGCAGCAGAACCTCCAGGCATATATCTGTCGTTATTTGCAGAGAACAATGCATGATAATGGTTAGCAAGACCAGAACCCTTGAAACCAGAGCCCTTATGATTAGCAATGATTTCATTACACAAAGTCAAGCAATCAGCGTAACCGTCAACAGCACCATCAGTATAAACCTTTGCATTCAAATAGATCTTAGCAAGAAGCATCTTAACTCCGTCAAGACCAATACGACCATATTCAGGCTTTAGATTCTGAGGCCAGTTAGCGATAACATCCTTCAAATCAGCAACAATTTTGTTATAAAGGTCAGCACGCTTGATAGGAGTTGGGTTAGTACCATATTCCATAGTTTCATCAACCCAACCGGCATTACCCCACATGTCAAGCACGTTATAGTAAGCCATCGCGCGAAGAGCACGAACTTCTCTCTGATACTGAGCAACATTATTTAGTTCAGTTTTAGAAGTAGTCAAATCAATGCCGGAAGCAGCAGTTTGACGCAAGAAGTCATTACAGATTGCGATGATAACATAAAGACGGGAATAGCAACCGTAAACAAGACCGTGACCAGAAGTCCAAGAACCTTTCACGATATTATCAACACCGTCCTCAGTATAAATCCATGCACATTCATCAGTACATTTTTCATTGAGCATGAACATGGCACGCTGGTAGCAAGATTTACCAGGGTCCATACCGCCAAGGTCAGCAGAGCCTTCGCCACTCTGACCGGAAACGGCATAAACAGAATAACATTTATTGAATACCTGAGGCAAATAAAGGTCAGGATTCTTCTCTACATCAGCCCAAGTAAAAGTAGTAGGGTTTTGAGGAGTCAAGTCAAGGTCACCAACACAAGCAGTTGAAACCAAACCCATACCAACAACGAGAGCGGATGCGATTATTTTATTGATTGATTTCATAATTAGCATATTAATTAAAGGTTAGAAAGTAGCAACCAAGCCCAAAGTATAAGTAGTTGGACGTGGATAAACGTCATTGTCAATACCACCGAATACTTCTGGGTCAAGACCATTATACTTAGTAATCACGAAAGGATTCTGAACGGCACCGTAAAGACGGAGACGAAGTTTCTCTTTGCAAAGATTTTCCCAAGTGTAACCAAGAGTGATGTTGTCAACACGGAGGAAGTCACCCTTACGCAAGTAGTAATCACTCAAATAAAGGTTTTGACCAGTCTCACCAGTGAAGTAAACGTCATTCTTAATCAAGTTAGAAAGGTGAGTGTTTTGCCATGTTCTGTTAAGCACTGTTCTTTGAGCAAGTACGTTATTGTACACATATGCACCGAAGTTAGCACGGAGAACAAAACCAAAGTCCCAGTTCTTGAAGTTGAAAGTATTGCTCATTGACATAGTTACTTTCGGATCCTTTTGGTGACGGAAAACGCGGTCATTGTCGTCAATAGAACCGTTACCGTCTTGGTCAACGAATTCACCTTCGATAGGCTTGCCGTTAGCGTCATAAACTTGTTCGAACAAGTAGTAAGTATAAGCAGGGAAACCTACCTTATGTGCTTGTACCTTATTGTTTGTACCACCAGAGATACCACCAACAGAAACGAATGAGTTAGGGTCATCAGAGTTGTTCAACTTAGTGATTTCATTCTTGTTCCAAGCGATATTGTAGTCGATAGTCCAAGTAAAGTTTTTATTAACAACTGGTTTAGCGTTGATAGCAAATTCAACACCGATATTCTTCATAGAACCAACGTTGATGTTCATTTCGTTAGTAGTTGCACTACCGATAGGAACTGTTACGTAGCAAAGCAAGTCCTTAGTATCACGGAGATACCATTCCAAAGAAGCGTTGATACGGTTGTTAAGGAATCCCAAGTCAAAGCCGACGTTATAAGTAGTTGTTTCTTCCCATTTGAGGTCTTTCTTGTAACCGCCAGGATAAAGAGTTGGGCTGTAAACGATTTCACCAGTTGTTGGGTTCATGATTGGATAGTATGAACCTTGAGTTGATTGGTTATAAGCAGCAAGGAATGGGAAGTAGTTGTCACCAAGGTCTTGTTGACCAGTGATACCCCAACCAGCACGCAACTTAAATTCGTTCATCACGTCAGTAGCATCCTTGAAGAAGTCCATATTGCTAATCTTCCAACCAAGAGCAACAGCAGGGAACAGACCCCAGCGAGTATCCTTGTGGAAACGTGAAGAAGCATCGTCACGAAGAGTAACAGTCAAAAGATAAGTATCTTTGAATGTATAGTTCAAACGACCGAAGAATGAAAGGAGTTGCAACTCATTCACCCAAGGGATAATCGGTGTATTGTTGTAGATAGTACCGATTTTCTTAGCAGATTCCTCATTTACAGTAAGAGTATATTTGCCGTCTGCAAATTTCGGGTCATTGTAGCCGACAGACATGATAACACCGTTGTCGTTCCAACCACGGTTCTTGAAGTTCTGCCAAGTGTAACCGACAGTAACGTCCAAGTTAGAGTCAATAGCATCGAATTGCTTCTTATAGTTCAAATAGAAGTCAAGCAAAGTGTTTTGCTTCAACTGCCAAGTGAAAGTAGAAACAGAGGCACCGTTACGGTCATAGTTTTTCCATGCAGTAGGGCTGTTTTCCGCAATAGTGTTATGCTCTTTAGTACGAGACCAGTCGTAACCGAGGTTCAAGTTAGCGTGCAATTCCGGAAGGAAATGGAAAGAATAGTCAAGTTGCAAGTTACCGTTAGAACGGAGAACGTCAGCATAATTGTCACGGTCGTTTAAAATTGCAACAGGGTTTTCAGTAGCATTGATATTCAACTTAGCACCATTAGTCCAAACAAAATAACCGTTATAGATGCTCTTGCAAGGAACAGAAGCGTCAGAAGTTGGATAATCAGCGTAAACAGTTTGAGTAGGGTCAGCAGCGATAGCAGCACCAACAGCACCACCACCGTTAACGAATTGGTTATGGAAATAGTAACCCTTAGCATTCAACTGAACGCTCAAGTGACCGTCAAAGAATTTCGGTGTCAAGTTAATGCCAGCAGTCAAGCGGTCCATGCTTGATCCCTTAATGATACCATTATTACGCGTATAGTTAACAGATACACGATAAGGAAGGATACCCACAGCACCACCAACGCTCAAGTTGTAGTCGTGAGAGATTGTAGTGCGAAGAACGTCCTTCTGCCAGTCATGGTTATCAGGGTAACTGCGATTAACGCCATTTGGCTGATGATCTGGACGAGCAGCAGAAGTTCCACCTACAGGACCAAAAGCCTTAACTGCATCGTGTTCAGCACCCCAATAGTTTGTGATAACGTTTCTGAACTCATTTGCAGAAAGTGTTTCCCAAGTTCTTCTTGCCTTATTAACATACATATTTGCAGAGAAATTCACTTGAGGTTTTCCAGACTTACCTTTCTTAGTTGTAATGATGATAACACCGTTAGATGCACGAGAACCATAGATAGCAGTTGCAGAAGCATCCTTCAATACAGTCATTGATTCAACGTTGTCAGGGCTGACCATAGCCAATGGGTTTGACATACCCTGAACGCCTGTATTGTCGATAGGCACACCGTCAATAACAATAAGCGGGTCATTGTTAGCGTTCAAAGAAGAACCACCACGGATACGGATTGTTGCACCTGCTTGTGGGTCACCACCGCCTGATGTAACAACAACACCCGGAGACTTACCTACCAACAAGTCCTGTGCTGATGTGGCAAGACCTGCGTCAATCTCGTCTGGTTTTACCATTGAAACGGAACCCGTAGCGTCCTCTTTCTTAACCGTACCATAACCAATGGCAACGACTTCTTCAAGCATCACTGCGTTTTCCTTCAAAGTAACTTTAATGCTTGTCTGACCATTGACTGCAACTTCTTTAGTATCGTATCCTATATACGAAACTTGAAGGACAGCGTCTGGAGAGACGTTAATAGAAAATTTACCGTCAAAGTCTGTTGCTTGTCCAACAACAGTGCCTTTGGCTAACACGTTGGCGCCTATAATAGGCTCGCCAGTTTCATCAACTACTGTACCTTGTACAGAAATTGTTTGTGCGAATGCAGGTATCGCCGCTAACAATGCTACAAGGAATGTCATTAGCGTCCTACGATTCAGCTGAAAACAAAAACTCTTCATTAAGAATTGATTTTAGTTTTACATTGGTATTAATACTCACTAATTTTAATATCTCTCAAATACTGTCATTATTATGACTATAGCACCAAACAATCAACCACCCTTTTTGCGGGTAGTTACGGAATCATAAGGGTATATTCAAACAACAACAATAGTTTTCTTTGCAAATCTAATATATTTTTTCGTAACAAACATACTTTTACTTCCAAATTTACCTCATAATCAAATATTTAACAATAGTTAAATTAAAACAACCAAACCTAACATCCAACATCTGACCAGTTTAGCAACTAACCACTGTTAAAACAGAGAATATGTTTAAGTCATTTTGAATAAGTGTTATCCTTTTTATCCACTTTATATTAATCACTACACTACTGCTTTTCTTCGGTTTTAACAAAAAACGCCTCACGCGAACCATAAAAAACGAACCATTGTAGTTCACTGCCATATATTGACGGCATTTACGTCACAAACATGTCACTTTGCTTTAACTTCAATTATATCCGACAACCTTGTCGAAAACAAACGCGAAGAATGCTCCTTCTTTGTAATGCCTTTTAAACCCGTTCCAAAAGCGGCAATCCGCACCGCGCTGCCAACCTCCAATTTGTGATTCAAGTCATCGAGCGTCTTCATTAGTCTTTGCCTTTTATCATAGTTGTCAAAATCAGTAAACAGCGAATGCTGGGCGTTACGGCAACCAACAATTTTAGATACAGACAATCCCGCCCTCTTAAAGCCATACCTTTTCTTATATATAGCGTCAAGCACGGCATTGGCATATTTTAGGATAGTTGCTGTATCGTTGACTGGCTCGGGCAACCTGACTCTTGCTGCATTGGCATACTGCGGCTCAGTTTCGCTAAAGCGGTTAGTTGATATAAAAACTTCCAATTCAAGAGCATATCCAGACTGACTACGCAACCGCTCTGCAACAGTTGTTGCAAATGCAGCCATAGCCTGATGAAGCGTATCCAAATCATATACACACTTATCAAATGAGCGGGAAGAAGTGACCGATTTTCGCTCTACTGTTTCAGCCTCATTAGGAATGCACGCAATGCCATTAAGTTCCCTCCAAGTCCTAACCCCTACAATAGAAAATACCGACGCTACCCTATCCTCTTTCATTCGGGCAAAATCCAAAGCAGTAGCAATCCCCATTCCTCTCAAACGCTTTGCATACCGTCTGCCTATCCCCCAAATATCCTCTATCGCAGTAAGCGAAAGGGCTTTCTCTGCTTTTTCTGGGGTATCAATAACGCATGCACCACGATAGCCTTTGATTTTCTTGGCAAATCTTGCCGCTACCTTAGCAAGGGTCTTTGTTGGTGCAATACCTACAGAAACAGGAATACCTATATTTTTCTTTACCGTCTTCGAGACCTTTACGCCATAGTCATGCAAGTCAACAACATTCGCCGGCAAATGTATAAAAGCCTCATCAATAGAGTAAACCTCAATAGAATCAGCCATCGATCTGAGAGTTCCCATCACTCTTGCCGACATATCGCCATATAAACGATGATTTCCAGAAAACACGGCAATACCATTTTTCTCAACAATATCACGAATCTTGAAATAAGGGTCTCCACGCTTTATGCCCAACGCCTTGGCCTCGTTCGACAAAGCAACGGCACAACCGTCGTTATTACTCAAGACAATGGTTGGAACCTCATGCAAATCAGGGCGGAACACCCTTTCACATGAAACAAAAAAATTATTGCAGTCAACAAGACCAATCATATTCTGCGTCGCCTGCGATTCGATTTTATGGTATATGTCACAATGCCCCAAACCATAAAATCATCATCTTCTGCAACCTCTATAGGCTGATAGTTTCGGTTTGAAGGCATGAGAAGAAGCCTGCCGTCATCTGTAATCTGGATTCTTTTAAGCGTAAATTCACCATCAAGACAACAAACTGCCAAATCTCCATTTTCTGGCTGGATAGACTTGTCGATAACGAGCATATCTCCCTCTGTTATCCCCTCCTCCGACATAGAATCACCAACAACCCTACCATAGAAAGTTGATGCCGGATGGTCGATCAAATCACGATTAAGGTCTATTTTTTCGTGTGTATAATCTTGTGCCGGACTCGGAAAACCAGCACGAATACCCTCATCTGCATAGTAGAGAGGCAATTCCGATTCCAAATCGGCTGAATATATTTCCAAAGAATGATTGAAAGCCATATTTGTCTTTAAGAAAATTCAATGCAAAGATAAACATTAAAGGTGGCAAAAAGACAACCCTTCAAACTTAAAAAATACAAAATCACTCAAGCCACTTTCTCCATTGCTCACTATTACCATAAAAAATATTAAGGTCAACTTCTCCCTTTATTCCATCGACCTCTCCCCAATGGCTATACTGCCAAATCGTCCATTCAATATTTTCAGGTTTGGAAAACGCACATAGCCATAACGGATAATCATCAAAATTACCCTTTATAAACTTGTTATAGCCATCTTTATTGGTATAGAACATTACCTTATAGTTATTTGCAATAAGTTCATCTACCATATCTCTCAATTCCCTAACGACCTTACTCTTGATAAAGACATACGGATTGCCATGCTCCTCAACATCAAGAACGAGCGGCATATCAAAATACTTGTCGCCAACAGCACTCATAAAATTTCGTGCCTGCTCTATTCCATCAACATCAAAACGGAAAAAATGGTATGTTCCAAGGAAAAACTTGTTTTCAAGAGCTTGAACGTAATTATGCTCAAACTTTGGGTCCTTAAAGTTGGCTCCCTCCGTTGACTTGATAAAAACAAAGTTAACGCCAGCATTTTTCACCTCTGCAAAGTCTATTTCACCATTATGCGAGGATATGTCGATTCCTGATAATTCGTAAAGGGAAGTGTCAACATCTGCGCCTTTCTGACGTGTGCGCTGATAAAGCCAATATAAAGCGAGGAGAAATAGCACCAATAAAAGTACTATTACTCCCGACGCATATAATTTTTTCTTATTTTTTGTCTTTGTATTTTGCTTCTTAGCCATTATTCAACAAGGACATATCGATTGCCCTTTTTTACATAAACGAGTTTGTCTATCAAATATTGCTTTATTTTCTCGGCATTTTCTATGGAGAGGTACTCCATCACCGTTGGCTCAAAAACAATCTTGCCCTCTTCTGCAATAGAAATTGTCATCAACGGAAATTCTATCATCTCCGCCAATTCTTTCTTCAATTTTTTAGGAGCATTGATAAAATCAGCCATAACTGGCAATTTTATCACCTTTTCTAAAGGCAATTCTTTCCATTCTGCAGAATAAAATGCAAGAACAGCATCAGCCTGAGGAACTTCATACTTGCGAACTACCGCAATAACAGTGTCGCCATTCAGTTCTGTAAGCCTCATTTCTGTTGAAGAACTATCTGAAGTCTTAACCTTCAAATAATTATCATAGCACTCAAGCAACTGGGACTTGCCTCCCATCTTGTTCTGCACCTCCATCTTCTTTCCGGCTGCAAAATAATCAACCATATCCAATCTTGAATTTTTCTCAAGAGTTGGAAACAAAGGGATATTGTCGGAAGTAAACACGCTGGCAATACCGTCTGCATAAGCACTTGCCCATGCCAACATAACCAAAAATAAAGCAAATACCCGTTTCATAACTCTATCGTCTGCCTTTTTTATCCTTTTTAAACTTGGCGAACTTGTCGCCTTCATCATATCGCTTGCCTTTGCTGTTGCTTTTTCTGTTAGATGCCTTTGAATAGTCTCTCTTAGGGTCTGCAACCTCTGCATAAAGTCTTTTGCCAAAGAAACGCGCATTCTTCAACGCAGTAATAACCTTATTGCTTGAACCTTTTCTTACATCAAAAAGAGCATAGTTCTGGAGCAAATCAATGCGACCTATGTCAACACGTCCATCCATATTTTCATTGATAGTCTCAATAAGCCTTGCCGGCATAAAGCCATCTGCCTTACCTGCATTGACATAAATTCGCTCATACCCACGCTCTGCCTTTCGACTGTCCTTATCAGCGTCAGAACGGCGACGGCTTTCTGCCTTTCCGCTTCCCTTTTTGCTGTCCTTTCCGTCACAAGGCTTCTTCTCTACATAATCCTCAACCTCTGGAGCATCTTTGTAATAGTCAAGCAAACGGTTAAACTCCATAGAAACGATACGCTTCAAAAGGTCCTCGCCTGAAAGCCACTCAAGTTTACGCAAGATACCTGGAAGATATTTTGCTATCTCATCTTCATTAACCTCTACCTTTTCTATCCTGTCGGCAAGGTTATAAAGTTGCTTTTCTATAATATATTGAGGAGTCGGCACCATCTTACGCTCAAACTGCTTGCTGATACGCTTCTCAATATCACGGATTTTTGATTTCTCGCGAGAGTGAACAATAGAAATAGAAACACCATTCTTACCAGCACGGCCGGTACGACCGCTTCGGTGAGTATAGGTTGCAATATCATCTGGCAAACCATAGTTGATAACGTGAGTAAGCGAATCAACGTCCAAACCACGAGCCGCAACGTCGGTAGCAACAAGCAACTGCAAAGTATGCTCACGGAATTTCTTCATTACCGTGTCGCGTTGCTGCTGCGACAAATCGCCATGCAATGAGTCAACATTATATCCGTCAACGATAAGATTATCTGCAATCTCCTGAGTTTCCCTTCTGGTACGGCAGAAAATGATTGCATAGATATTTGGATTAGAGTCTGCTATTCGCTTCAAAGCCAAATATTTGTCTCTCGCATTAACCATATAATAAATATGGCGAACATTCTCAGCGCCCTCATTTCTAGTACCAACAACGAACTCTTCAGGATTGTGCATATAGTTCTTCGCAATCTTTGCAATCTCATTCGGCATAGTTGCTGAGAAAAGAAGCATCTTTCTGTCTTCTGGAACGTTGTCAAGAATGCTGTTGATGTCATCAACAAAGCCCATATTCAGCATCTCATCAGCCTCATCAAGAATAACAGTGTGAACACCTGACAAGTCAACTGTTCCTCTATTAATCAAATCAATCAATCGGCCTGGAGTTGCAACAACAATATGAACGCCCTGACGGAGAGAGCGAATCTGACTTCTATACTTGAACCGCCATAAACAGGCAACACTTTCAACCCGGCAACGTACTTTGAATAATCAGCCAAATCTCCACCAATCTGCAGGCATAATTCTCGCGTCGGCGACAATATCAATGCCTGTGGCTTACAATTAGGAATATCTATCCTTTGGATTACCGGCAATCCGAATGCTGCCGTTTTTCCCGTTCCCGTCTGTGCAAGTGCTACTACATCACCATCTTTGTGGAGCAAATGGGGGATTACCTTCTCTTGCACCGGCATAGGACTTTCAAAACCCATCTCACTAATTGCCCGCAATAAATCCTCGCGTACTCCTAATTCTTCAAATGTCATAAAATATATTTTAAATTTGTTTGGGACTCACCTCACGGCGTTCCTTATTATAATTTGCAAAGGTACGACAAATTTTCTATTATCACACTATCAAATGCCCATTTGCCTGCAAAAAAGGACAAACCAATAATAACAGACGCGACTGCCTATAAACTATCGGCGATACACAACAACATTCAACAAAATATCTTAAACCAACGAAAACGCATACGCCCCAATTTTTCCGCAAATTACAAACGAATTATCACATTTCCAAAAATTTATAAAGGATTTTGGCACAAAAAAGATGTGCCAAAAGGAATTTTCTGGCACATCTTTTTTACTTATAATAAGACTCTTACTTTATTTTGCAAGAGCCTTGTCAACTGCTGCCGCAAGTTCTTCACCTTGCAAGTTTCTTGAAAGGATTGTTCCGTCAGGACCAAACAAGATAATGCAAGGAATACCATTTATACCGTACAATTTAGCAGGTTCTTGCTGTGCGTTATCGATAACGTCCCATTTAATTTCCAACTGCTCAACTGCAACTTTTGTATCTTCCGGTTTATCCCAAACTGCAACGCCAAGAACTACAAGGTCTTTATGCTTTTGTGAAATAACCTTCAAATTCGGTATTTCACGACGGCAAGGACCGCACCAACTTGCCCAAAAATCGACAAGGACGTACTTACCTTTGCCTACATAATCTGACAACTTAACAGTCTTTCCTTCTGATGTTGTCACTTCAAAATCAACAAACTTCTTGCCTACTGAAGTCTTGTCACGATTTTCTGCCTCTGTAATGAAAGACTTAACAGCCTTAGTTTCCTTGAACCATTCAGGAGTTCCCTGAAGCATTTCATTTATTTCAGAAACAGTTTCACAACCGCCTACCAATTCTACAAAGTATATATATCCAAGAGGATTTGTCTTATTGTCTCTAAACACCTTTTGATAAGTAGAATCTCTCAGATCTTGAGCCTTCATATATAAAGCCGACAATTTTTCCATTCCTTCTTTTTCAGGCAATTCAGCAAGAGCCTTGGTCTGTTCCTTTATATTCTTATATAAACTGTCAACAAAAAGCATAACTTTGCTGTCTGTATCGTTCAAAGATGTGCCAGTAATGGATTTTTTCGCTGCGTCAAACTTCAATTCGCCTGGTTCGAGGACAAAGGCAGCAACTCTGCGACCATTTTGAGTCAATGCAGCTGGAACACTTTCTGTCAAGGTGCCTTCAAAGACGAAAGTTGTTGAATCATTAACAACGAGACTGTCGATGGATTCTCCAGTTGCATAGTTGCGTAGTTTCAAAGTATCGCCAATCTCGATTCCTTCCATAGAAGTCGGCGTTATGCGATAAGTTTTTTCTTGTGAACAGGAGAAAAGCAAACCAACTGCTCCAACTCCTAAAATAAGATTTTTTAATTTCATATCGTTAGATTTTAATTATTAGTATTCCGAACCTTGCTCTATATTTTTCTCTTTTAGTTTATTATTCAACTTGTTAGTAAATTCGTAATTTTTCAGACCCCAACGCGGAGAAATCAGGAACTCTGCGGGAGATTGCGACACAAATCTCTCTATATAAATTCCTTTTCTAACCAACGCAACGACCTTTACGCATAAGTCTATATATTCATCAACGGTAAACTGCTTAATGACAACTTCTCCAGCCTCTGCCTGACGAGCCATCTTCGTTCCTCTAATCAACTGCAACTGGTGCATCTTAACTGTATCTATCGGCAACTCGTTAACCTTACGGATAGTATCAAGCATTATCTGTTCATCCTCACCCGGCAGACCGAGAATCAAATGCAAACCGCACGGAATGCCTTTCGCAGCCGTCCTGCGAACTGCATCGGCTGTATCTTCCCAAGTATGCCCGCGATTAATCATTTCCAGCGTTGCATTACAAGCTGTTTCCGCTCCATATTCAACCATGACGAACTTTGACTTTGCCAGTTCTGACAAATAATCAAGCAAATCATCAGGCATACAGTCAGGACGCGTTCCGATAATAAGTCCAACAACATCAGGAACTGAAAGAGCCTCTTCATAAAGGCGCTTCAAATTCTGCAACTCACCGTAAGTATTTGTATAAGCCTGAAAATATGCCAAATACTTCATCAGAGGATATTTTTTGCTGAAAAAAGTCTTTCCTTCCTCAATCTGCTCGGCAACGGTTTTATTCGGCTTACAATATTCTGGATTAAATGTCTGGTTATTACAATATGTACACCCCCCAATGCCCTTACTACCATCCCTATTCGGACAAGTAAAGCCAGCATTGATAGATATTTTTTGCACCTTGCCAGTAAAATATTTTCTCAAAAATGCACCGAAATCGTCGTAACCTGCCATAGACTAAATTTTTGAGACCCTATTCAACAAGACCATATCAAAAGCCACCATAGCAGCCATAGCCTCTACAATTGGCACAGCACGCGGCAATACACACGGGTCATGACGACCTTTTGCCCTCAAAACGGTTTCTTTTCCGTCCTTGTCAATGGTGTTTACATCACGCAATAATGTTGCTACCGGCTTGAATGCAACATTAAAATATATATCCATACCGTTGGAGATACCGCCTTGTATTCCTCCAGAATTGTTTGTAGCAGTTGTTACCTCTCTATCAACAGCGGCAAATTCATCAATCATTTCACTGCCACGGCGGCCAACATTCTTGAAACCCATACCGTATTCAAAACCTTTTGCTGCATTTATGCCCATCATAGCGTAAGCCAAACGGGCTTGAAGTTTGTCAAAGACAGGCTCTCCCAAACCTGTCGGGCAACCGCAAATGACACAACTAACAACGCCTCCAACAGTATCGCCCTCTTTCTGAACAGACTTTATCAGCGACTCCATACGCTTTGCCGTTTCTTGATCAGGACACCTTACGCTGTTTTTTTCAGCCTCTGAAAGGATGTATTGAGTATAATCACCAGCCAATGAAATATCTCCGACTTGTGAAGTGTATGCGGTAATGGTTATCCCCATCTGCCTCAACGCCTGCTTGGCAATAGCACCGGCAACAACGCGTGAAATAGTTTCCCTCGCAGATGACCTGCCACCGCCACGATAGTCACGAATGCCATATTTAGAGGTATAAGTAAAATCCGCATGCGACGGACGGAAAGCATTCTTTATATTGCTATAATCAGCAGAATGCTGGTTTTCGTTTTCGACGATGAATCCAATTGGCATACCAGTTGTTACTCCTTCGAAAAGACCTGAAAGAATTTTCACCCTATCCTTTTCTTTTCTTGGCGTAACTATATCAGACTGACCTGGTTTTCTTCGGTCAAGTTCTTTTTGAATTTCCTCGGCATCAAGTTTCAAGCCCGACGGAACACCGTCAACAACTCCTCCAACGGCAGCACCATGCGACTCGCCAAAAGACGTCAGCCTATATACTAATCCAAACTCGTTCATAGTCAAAATTTATTCAAAGCAAGCAATATCAGCAACTTCCGCACGAACATACCCAACAAGGTCTTTAGGATTCAACTTCAACTGAAGTCCACGCACCCCGGCACTGACATATATATAATCAAAATCCAAGCATGTCTGGTGAATATATGTGGGAAATGCTTTCTTCATTCCAATCGGGCAACATCCTCCTCTAATATAGCCAGTTGTTGGAAGCAAATCCTTCATCGGAATCATCTCCACTTTTTTGTTACCAGAAACCTTAGCCGCCTTTTTAAGGTCAACCTCCCCATTTCCCGGTACAACGCAAACAATATTCTTTACCTTATCTCCATGCAACACCAAAGTCTTGAAAACTTGGTTAATGTCTTCGCCTAACTGATCTGCAATATGACCCGCCGACAAATCAGATTCATCAACAATATAAGGCACCAACTCATATTGAATTTTTGCCTTGTCCAGCAATCTTGCCACGTTGGTTTTATTTATATTTGCCATTTTATACTCTTTTCTTAAATTACAAAATTAATAAAATTTTCACCCTATATCAATAAAAAATACCATAATTACAGCATTTTGCAAAATAAAATGCCTATTGAAAAGTTAAATTTCCTTTGTTATTATAATTTCTCACATATATGAATTATTTTTGCAGAAAATGTATAAGTATGAAAAGAGAAAAATTTGAAGATAAAGAAATGGAAAAAAGCCGCAAATTTGTCAGATTAGGCGGTGTTATTGTCGTATTAGCACTTATTGGAATGATTTTCCTATTGGGCTCTTGCGGACAGTCTAAAACAGATATGCAGGCTCAAATCGACTCGTTGAAATTGGCAAACGAGCAATTACAACTTGCTGGCGAATATGAGCAACTGAATGTTGAATTCCAACAATATGAAAACCAGGCTCAATACCTGCAAAATGACTCTCTTATTGAAAAATACTCTGAGGCAAAAAACAAGGTTGAGCAACTCCTTGTTGAACTAAAAACTCAAAAGATAACAAGTGGAAAACGCATCAACGAGTTAAAGGGTGAAATTGAATCGCTAAAGAAACTGATGCGTCACTATGTTGCCGTTATTGACTCTTTGACAAAGGAGAATGCAGGTCTTAAGGCTGAAAATGCGGAAATCAAAGAAAAGAACGAAAGATTATCAAGTACAGTTAAAGATTATACAGAAAAGAACGAAGTTCTCAACCAAAGAATGGAACTGGCCGAGAAACTAAACATAACAGCCCTATCATTCAAGCCTCTCAACAAAAAGGGCAAACTTGAAAAGCGTATCGGCAAGGCTAAGCAACTGCTCGTTACATTTACTGTTCCACAAAATAATTCAACACCAGTCGGCGAAAAGACTTTCTATGTGAGGATTGTTAGCCCAGAAGGAACAGTTCTTGGTGGTGGCAAAACTTTTCCTTTTGAAGGAGGAAACGTAGAATACTCTGAAAAGAAAGTTATTGAGTATGACCAACAAGAAGTTTCTCTTGCCATATATCATAATGTTAACTCAGCACTATCAAAAGGCAATTACAATGTAGAAGTCTTTGTTGACAACTACAGATTGGCTTCCAAGCACTTCTCTATTGAAAAGTAAGAAACATAAATACTAATAAAAAGACCGAAACACTTGTTTCGGTCTTTTTACTTCCAAATCAGTTTATTCCATTATCCACTTTTCGAGGCTGCGGGATTCGTTACTGACGA
>UQLZ01000046.1 GCA_900541935.1 uncultured Prevotellaceae bacterium
ATTTTGTCCTTATAATAAGTAGTAATTTTTGTAACGCTTATTTAGGACTAGTCATCAATCTGTTAAAAGGAGTCCGACTTAATTATAAACGGATTCCAACAAGAATCTCGTCAAACTGCTAACATCACTTTTCTGGACGCAATTGTCTAACAACTTCTCCTGTTCTCCACATCTCACTTTCTCGAAGTTCCTGCAACTCTTTCTGCAAGCCTTCACGGTAACCTTCCTTACTGTTTGAATCAATTGAGCGCTGAGCCTCATTTCCGCAAGCAACCTCATTATAAAGGTCTTCAAAAACAGGACGTGTAGCATCGCGGAATTTCTTCCACCAGTCCAAAGCACCACGCTGCGCAGTTGTTGAGCAGTTAGCATACATCCAGTCCATTCCGTTTTCTGCAATAAGAGGCATCAATGACTGAGTCAACTCCTCAACAGTCTCGTTAAATGCCTCTGACGGAGTATGCCCGTGTGCTCTAAGAGTTTCATATTGGGCAGCAAAAATACCTTGAATAGCACCCATAAGAGTACCTCTTTCTCCTGTCAAATCGCTGTAAACCTCTCTCTTGAAATCTGTTTCAAACATATAGCCAGAGCCAACGCCAATACCTAATGCCAACACTCTCTCATTTGCTTTTCCTGTTGCATCTTGGAATACAGCAAAAGAGGAATTGATGCCACGACCCTGAACGAACAAGCGACGCAAAGAAGTGCCTGAGCCTTTAGGCGCAACCATAATAACATCTACATCTGCCGGCGGAACAATACCTGTTCTTTCCTTATATGTTATAGCAAAGCCATGAGAGAAATAAAGGGCCTTACCTGGAGTAAGATGCTTTTTGATTGTTGGCCACACCTCAATTTGAGCCGCATCAGAAAGTAAATACTCTATAATTGTTGCTCTTTCTGCCGCCTCCTCTATTTCAAATAATGTCTCACCAGGAACCCAGCCGTCAGCAACAGCCTTTTCCCATGTCTTTGAGTTTTTTCTTTGTCCGATAATAACATTGAACCCGTTATCTCTAAGATTTAACCCCTGACCTGGTCCTTGAATACCATATCCGATAACCGCAATAGTCTCATTTTTAAGTACCTCTCTCGCCTTTTCCAAAGGAAATTCCTCGCGGGTTACAACATTCTCTTCTACCCCACCAAAATTAATTTTTGCCATCTCGTTTAGTTTTATAGTTATTAAATTTATTCTCTTTCTTGAAAAATTATTTTTGCTTTACAAAGGGAAGCGCCATCACTGACAAGTTCTGCCAAACATTCTTCCTCCCTATCATCAATGCCGATAGTAACTTCCGTTCCTATATAAGTCTCTTTTGCAAAAGTTATCTCAAATCGCTTGATATAATTCTTGTCATAGAAATCAAGCGACCAGTTATTGAGGATAACACAAATATACCTAATTGTGTTAACGTGCCTGTTAAAGTCAATATCAGTATATTGGAAAGTGTATTTGCTTTCGCGGACATGTTCAAAAGGTCTTATTCTGCTCTGCTTTTCTATCGGGCATTCCTTATCTGCAATATTATCCTCTCCGAACTGCAATTTCGACAAATCGCAACTCTCCCGGGTTTCCAAGTTGATAACCGACCATATCGTTCTTGCATAGCCAAGAATTTCACCAGCCTCGTTGGTTATTTCAACATTTCTTTCTGAAAAATGCCTGTTATAACTTTCAATCCATGTTGTCAAAGTATAATGTTCTCCAACTTTAGGATAATGCTTCATCTCAATTGTTACTCTTGACAGGACCCAAGCATGGTTATACTTCTTTAAAGTCTTATAACCAACACCCCAACTGTTTGCATGCAAGGTTGCCACTTCTATTATTCTATTTGTTAGCAACCATAATGGCATCTCCTGCTCTGCATTGCACTCTCCCGGAGTAAGATAGAAAGTGCTTGAAAATAATTGTTTAACGCTGTTTGTTGACATTTTTTAATTCATTATATCGTTCTTGCTGCTTCTCAAGATAGATTGTCAGCAATTCCTCTTCCATCTTCGTCACCGCAACACGCCCGCTTCTGACGAATTGCAAGATGCCGTACTTCTTCAATTCGTTAAATAGAGACTCAGTTTCGTTACTATGTCCTGTCTTTTCTATAACAGTATATTTTCGGTCCATCTCAAGTATCCTCGCATTATAATTGCGAATTATTTGCTCAAGTTCCTTTTCATCAAGCAATTCTTCTGTTGGAACCTTATATAGTGCAATCTCTTGATAGACTAATTCTTCATCAGTATAATAAAAAGACTTCAAAACTTCTATTCTCTTCTCTATTTGCTTTGTTACCTTCCGAATCGTCTCCTCATCGCTCCAAACGGTAAAAGTAAACTTATGTACATCAGGTATTGATGACGGTGAAACTGACAGACTCTCTATATTCAAACTTCGACGCGTAAAGATAATAGAAATCTGATTAAGAAGCCCTACCCTGTTTTCTGTAAAAACGGTTATTGTATATAATTTATTCATTTCTTCAATTCCTTTACATTATAACAAATTAATAACGTTCTTCCGAATTAAGCAATATATTATCGATACTTGCTCCTGCAGGAACCATTGGAAAGACCATATTATTAGGCTTTATTCTAACGTTAAGCAAATATGCGGAATCACTGTCAAGCATTCTCCTTATTGCCGCATCAAGTTCTTCACGCTCACAAACATCCTCTGCTTCAATACCGTATGCCTGACAAATCTTTACATAATCCGGATTTACCATCGGTGTTTCGCTATAATGCTTGTCAAAGAACAATTCCTGCCACTGACGTACCATTCCAAGAAAATTATTATTAAGCAGTATAATCTTAACCGGAATCCTATACTCCAATATAGTGCCAAATTCCTGTATAGTCATCTGCAGACCGCCGTCTCCAACAAAGAGGCAAACCTGACGATTTGGTGCTCCCAATTTTGCACCCAAAGATGCTGGTAGCCCAAAACCCATTGTTCCAAGTCCTCCTGACGTTACTATACTCTTAGGTTCACTGAATTTGAAATACCTTGATGACAGCATCTGATTTTGACCTACATCTGTAACGAGTACTGCCTTATTGCCTGAAAATTCTGATACCTTTCTTGCAACCTCTCCCATATTGAGAAGCCCTTCTTGCGGATAAACCTCTTCTTTAACGACTTTCTCAAACTCTACTTTGTCAGGGTGCTCAAACGATGCAAGCCACTCTTTGTGCTCTGCTTGTTTTACCATCGGCAGCAACTCCTTCAAAACAGTCTTGGCATCACCTAAAATTGAAACATCAGACTTGATATTCTTGTCAAACTCAGAAGGGTCAATATCAACGTGGATAATCTTTGCCTGCTTGGCATAAGTTTCTGTATCACCAGTAACACGGTCATCAAAACGCATTCCAATAGCAACAAGGACATCACATTTATTAGTATTTACATTCGCTCCAATATTGCCATGCATACCAACCATACCCTTAAAAAGAGGGTGCTCTGACGGAACTGTTGACAAGCCGAGCAACGTATTGACAACAGGGATACTGGCCTTCTCCGCAAGCGTAAGCAATTCTTCTTCTGCACCAGAAATCATAACGCCATGTCCTGCTATTATCAATGGTTTATGTGCCGAGTTTATCAAATCTGCAGCAGCCAAAACTGCTCTTTTATCAGGCATAGGATAAGGTTCATAACTCCTGATATAATTGCACTTTTCATATCTCCACTCAAGTTTACCCATCTGAGCGTCTTTAGTAATATCTACAACAACCGGTCCAGGCCTGCCACTCTGTGCAATATAGAAAGCCCTTGATATAGCCCATGGAATTTCTTCTGCATTTCTAACTTGATAATTCCATTTTGTAACAGGCTGAGTTATACCTATAACATCCGTTTCCTGAAAAGCATCTGAACCCAGACCTTTACTCGGAGTTTGACCTGATATAACCACCAATGGGGTGCTATCCATTAAAGCATCTGTTATACCAGTTATGATATTAGTTGCCCCAGGTCCTGAAGTGACTATCGCAACTCCAACTTTACCACTTACCCTTGCGAACCCTTGTGCAGCATGTATTGCTGCCTGCTCATGTCGGACAAGGATATGATGCAGTTCTGACTTATAACCATAAAGTGAATCATAGACAGGTATAATTGCACCTCCAGGATAACCGAAAAGGGTTTCTACCCCCTCTGCCAACAAAGACTTTATAATTGCTTCTGCTCCTGCTATATTAGTACTCATAATAAATTCTTTAATCAACGATTCTTACACCACCCTTATCTGCTGAAGAAACAATCGCCGCGTATGCTCGCAATGCTTTTGATACTTCTCTTTCTCGCTTGGTAGGCTTGAATGCCAACTTTCCTTTGGCAACTTCCTCGGCTCTTCTTGCCGCCATTTCATCATCACTCAACTTAACGCTTATAGACCTGCTTGGAATATCAATAACGATAATATCACCGCTTCTGACAAGACCAATATTACCTCCAGCCGCGGCCTCTGGCGAAATATGCCCTATTGACAAGCCTGATGTTCCACCAGAAAAACGCCCGTCAGTTATCAACGCACATTCCTTTCCCAAATGTCGTGATTTTATATACGAGGTCGGATAGAGCATTTCCTGCATTCCTGGTCCGCCTTTCGGACCTTCATAAGTTATAACAACAACATCTCCTGCCTGAACATCTCCACCAAGAATTGCATCAACGGCTTCTTCCTGTGATTCATAGACTTTTGCCGTGCCTTCAAAATGAAAAATACTTTCATCAACGCCTGCAGTCTTGACAACGCAACCGTCTAAGGCTATATTTCCTGTCAACACCGCCAATCCGCCATCTTTGACATAAGCATTTTCGCAATTTCTTATGCAACCTGTCTCTCTGTCTGTATCAAGTTCTTTATAAAAATTGGACTGACTGCCCAAAACAATATTCCGTTTATTTGCCGGGGCACTTTTCCAAAGGTTCTCTGCCTCCGCTCCAAAACATGCTCCTCCAACCGCATAGGCATCAATAGCACTTTGCAATGTGTGACCGTCAACTCTCGCACATGAAGTATCGACCAAACCACTATCAGCCAACTCTTTCATAATCGATAATATTCCGCCTGCCCTATTAACGTCTTGAACATGATAGTGAGAATTTGGAGAAACCTTGCATAAAACCGGAGTTTTTCTTGATAGGGCATCAATATCACTCATTGTAAAATCAACACCAGCCTCATTTGCAATAGCGAGCAAGTGCAAAACTGTATTTGTACTCCCTCCCATTGCAATATCAAGAGTCATGGCATTCAAAAAAGCCTGACGGGTAGCAATGCTACGAGGCAAAACTGATTCATCATCTTCATTATAGTATGCATAGCAATTCTTGACAATCAAATTTGCCGCCTTGCGGAACAGTTCCCTACGGTTAGAATGTGTTGCAAGAATCGTTCCGTTTCCCGGTAAGGCAAGGCCTATTGCTTCATTCAAGCAATTCATAGAATTGGCAGTAAACATACCAGAACAGCATCCGCAACCGGGACAACCTGCCTTTTCCAATTCGGAAACAGAATCATCATCAACTGAAACATCCGCTGAATCAATCATAACATCAATCAAATCAACAGCCTTTTGACCAAGCACACCTGCCTCCATTGGCCCTCCTGAAACAAAGACAGTAGGAATATTCAATCTCATAGCAGCCATAAGCATACCCGGAGTAATCTTATCGCAATTGCAGATACACACTAAAGCGTCTGCCTTATGGGCATTGACCATATACTCAACGCTGTCGGCAATCAAATCGCGTGAAGGAAGCGAATAAAGCATCCCGTTATGCCCCATTGCAATACCGTCATCAATCGCTATCGTGTTAAACTCAGCAGCAAAGCAGCCAAGTTTCTCTATTTCTTCCTTTACAAACTGACCTATTTCATGCAGATGCGTATGGCCCGGCACAAACTGTGTAAAGGAATTTGCAATGGCAATAACCGGTTTGCCAAGCATTTCTTCCTTCATTCCATTGGCACGCCATAATGCTCGTGCTCCTGCCATTCTTCTGCCTTGCGTGCTTGCCGCACTTCTTAATGGTTTACTCATTTCTTTATAAAATAAAAAACCTTTCCACGATTTGAGGAAAGGTTGTTATAATATGCAATTATAAGGCATCGACTACCTTTCCCCATTTGCCAGACTACTAATGACAACTGTTGAAACAATCAGACCGATGACTATAATATTATTCATTTCTTTTGATTTTGATTGCAAATTTAAGGCAAACAATCCATATTTGCAAACAAACATACATTTTTCTGCTAAAAAAGTAACAAATCGAAAAACATCAATTTTTCTTTAATATTCCAAACTTGCTGAATCATAACCATATATTTGCCTATTATCCAGCCCACGAAAAATTTAGCATATAGCGTTTAATCAAATTATTTAGCAACTCCGTGCGCAATTTATGCACATATGCATTAGTAACTGTACCACGGACTGCTAAAATTCAGATTTTACAATTCTAATTTACTGTGTAACAACAAATGTATGTCATGATTTTTTGCTAATTTTGTAGTTGTCACAGTTAAATTTCAAACACCACAATGAAATATCTTAAAATATATTCTATACTGCGCGCACTTATGCTTGGTTTTCATTCTTGCTCTTCTGCCACAACAGATGAGCCTACACCCCCGAATTTAGAGGATAGCTACACAGTTGCACGCCGCGATTTCAGCAAGCGATACAATCTTCCTGAAGACAAAATTATGAGACTTAACAACTTTTACGGTGTCGGAGAAGATAACATCGCCGTTTTCACAGGCACTAACGACCAAAACGAAACTGCTGTTATTATTTGCGACACTATCGCTAATAAAGTTCTCTATTCTAACTTTAATCAAATAAAATTCAACACAAATGTAGATTTTTCTATGCCTTACGGCGAAAAGAAAACTCTTCCGTTTAAAGCTTTCCAAGTTTGCAGTTTTGCCATAAATGGCAATAATGTTGCAGGGGCTTATTGCGGTCTTTACGGAGAGACTGGCGCGACATCAAAATTCGCTTTCCTGCATTATCATATTCTATACAACAATGGAAAAATGACCGCTGAAGAGTTACCTCAGGCAACCGAAACATTGTTAAAACGCGAGAGCGTTAAACCCTGGTATAACGGTGGCTCGATTTTCTATTTCGGACGCGACCAAGAAAATCCCGATTTTAAACAGGTTACTTGCTACGACAGAAACAGTAACCTTTGTTATGAAGCTCAATACCCATATTTTTATGAAGATAATACTAATTACGATCTCTTTAACGCCACCCTCGTTCAGCCTATTTCTAACAATAGCGGCATAGGCGTAGAAAATGGCGATGGCACTTTGCACATCTTTGCTATCAACGTAATGAAACATGACTTACTTTGGAAGAAAAACGACGTTGCCATTGATTCTTACGAACATAAGACAACCGACCGAATGGAACTTACCAATCAATCGTTCAAGAATGGCGTACTTACGTTTACCGTAGAAGTTACCACTTACAGTGGCTCCAAGATGTCGTATAATGTAGCCGTTACTGCCGCTGGCGATGTTTCATTTCCAAAAAATTAACGCCACGAATCAGTCTCAATATAGCATAATTTGCTCATACAGTTGGAACATCAGTAAAGACATCCCTGACCACTCTTTCTATATTACTCTCAATCATCAGCCACCAATCAGAATGATCAATTCCGATGTAAAATTATAACTTTAGACTTCGTTTTTATTTGCTTCAGCGGTATCATTTAACTACCTTTGCAATAGATAGAAGCAGTTAGGCAAAAGAATTTAAGCTTTTGCCTAACTGCTTTCCCTAAATTTGCTAATATTAATATCTTATCTTTTATTTATGAAAGTCTGTAAAAATTGCAACAATTTATTTGCCGATGATGCAAATTTCTGCCCTGATTACTGGTCCCAACTTGAGAGCGTCCATGATTATAATCAAGCAAAGCCTAAACCCAAATTGGTATAGCGTATAAAAAGCGAAATGAACTGCACCCCAAAAGTTTTTTGTCTAACTTTTGGGGTGCAGTTCAAAAAGATGCAGCCTTAATTATAACCTGAATTTTTATGCTTCAACTTTTGGTTTGTCTTTTTCCTTAATAATGAATACGCAAACCGCTCCAACAATTAAAAGTATACCAGCAATTAAGAGCATTTCAACTTCAGGAGCAACGCCGCCTTCCGGTGTCAACATCTTCAAAATTGAACCGCCCAACGCAGCGGCAACTATTTGCGGAATACAGATTGTTCCATTGAAAAGTCCCAAATAAGTACCCATGTGACCGCCTGTAAGCGCATTTGTCAAGATTGTGAATGGCAAAGCAAGCATTGCAGCCCATGCACAACCGATAAGCAAGAATGAAACGAACAGCATATATTGGTCATGGATAAAGAATATTGACATAAATCCGATTCCTCCCAATACCAAACTTACAATATAAGCCATCTTCTTATTCTTAAACATAGGTATTACCATAGCCCAAAGAACAGAGCCAACAGCCTGAACAGCGAAGTAGATACCAACCCAGTTACCAGCCTCCTGATATTGAATTGAAGTTGTATCCAAAACTGTTCCGTTCAATGGAGCGTCAAAAACGTTCAACGCAATAGAACCGTTGGTATAAGTCCACATAAACATAAACGCAGCCCAGCAGAAGAACTGAACAAGACCAACTGTCCAGAATGCAGACGGTGCCTTTGCAAGCAACTTGAAAATATTTGTTTTCTCTTTTTCCTGTTCAGCACTAATACCATGGAATTCAGCATATTCTTTCGGAGGCATCTCCTTAACCTTAACACTTGTATAGATAACGCATAAAATAAGAATTGCAGCACCAGCATAGAATGAATAGATAACGGAATCAGGAACAACACCCGGCTCTGCCACATTTGATATACCTATAAACGCAAGTACAAACGGGAAGAAATAGCCGACAAGACTACCTGCATTACAAAGAAAACTCTGTATAGAGTAAGCCAAACCCTTCTGCTTCTCGTTTACCATATCGCCAACAAGCATCTTGAACGGCTGCATAGCCATGTTGATTGACGTGTCAAGGAACATCAGCGACATAAGTCCGAAAATCATAGCCGCACTAACTGTCAAACCGAAACTTCCCGAGTTCGGAAGCAGACACATAACCAAAACGGCAACAATAGCACCAATGAACAAATATGGAATACGGCGGCCGAAACGACACCAAGTCTTATCGCTCGCTACACCAATAATAGGTTGAACAATAATACCCATCAACGGCGGTAAAATCCAAAAATAACTCAAATCGTGAGGGTCTGCACCCAACGTTGAAAAAATCCTACTGATATTAGCACTCTGTAGTGCATACGCGATTTGAACTCCGAAAAAGCCGAAACTCAAATTCCATAATTGCCAAAAACCAAGATCTTGTTTAGCCTTCATGCTTATTAAATTTTAATTTTACAACAAAAGTGAAAGTAATAGGTCTCCCTATATTCGCCACAAAATTACACAAATTATCCGAAATTTCCCACACTCCGCAAATTTGTTTTCGCAAATTTCTCTAAGATTGATTTTTAGTTGAAAAATCACAAAAAATTACCCTCTAAATTTTTCATAAGCCCAAACGAAATCACTACCTTTGCGATATTGGCAGGAAATAGGCTTAAAATGAGAGAACAAGAAGCAAAAATAATTGGAATATCAAGACTCCGTCTGACAACTGACGGAGACGGGGTTACTACGCTCGTTGCTTTCTACGGTTGTCCTCTTCGCTGCCAGTACTGCCTTAATCCACAATCATTCGGCAAAGACCGCTTTTTCAAGGAATATACACCAAAAGAACTTTACAAAGAGGTAAAAATTGATGAACTCTATTTCCTTGCAACCAACGGCGGAATTACCTTCGGTGGCGGAGAGCCTTGCCTTTTCCCTGATTTTATCAGCGAGTTCAGGGCTATTTGCGGCAATGAATGGCAAATAAATATTGAAACGTCGCTAAACGTTCCGCATGAAAATATAGCAGCAATCCTGCCGGTTGCAAACTCATTGATTATAGATATCAAGGATATTAATCCTGAAATTTACATAAATTACACAGAAAAAGACAATGCTAAAGTCCTTTCCAACCTACGAATGATAGCCGAACAAGAAAGGCAAAACGATTGCATAATCCGCCTTCCGTTAATCCCCGACTACAACACAGAAACCGACCGCAACAAAAGCCGCGAAACGCTCGAAAGCCTCGGCTTTTCGAAATTTGATTTATTCACCTACAAAATCCGCAAACACTAAACTAAGACAAACTATGGCACGAGGAAAACAAACATGCAAGATTCTAAAAGAGATTCGCAAACAAATCGCCGAAGCAAACGACATTGAATTAATAACGTCTGAATGCCGTTATAAAGGCGATTGCAGAGGCACATGCCCTAAATGCGAAGCAGAAGCGAGATACCTTGAACAACAACTCCACAACCGCTTGCTGGCAGGCAAAACCATTGCACTTGCAGGCATTTCAGCCGGAATAATCTCACTTTCAGGTTGCAGCATAGGAACATCAGAAACATCAAACCCTGCAACTGCTAATGAAAATACGACTAATAACATCGAAAATGACTCCTCAATTATTGTTGAAGGCGAGCTAGACGAAATAATGGAAGAAACACAAACAGATGACAAACAATACACTCTAACAGGTGAAGTAATGGTAGAACCAGCTCCAGATAAAAATGCTCATTAACGATTTTTAAAACTATCACAATTTACCCTATAGGCTTCAGTTCTTGAGTCTTATGATAATGGTTTTGATATAATACTTTTATATCATTTCTATCTTTGCTGTTTCTAACAAACTTTATCAAAACTACACTGTCGTTAGGAACATAATTACCATCTACTTCAGTAAAGAATCTTGTATCCGTATATTTGATTAATTCAACGTTAGTCTTTAAATAATCAATCTTTTGTAATGGGTATAATGCAGGTGTAAACATATTGTTCTCAACATATTTCTCCAATACATAAATATCACTATCTCGGCATACTAAATTTAACACATTATTATCCCACTTATTATTAAATGTTTTAAATCGACAATAAGCACTTCCTCTGAAAAGGATTTCCAAACTATTCCTATACTCTTTAGATGCAAATTTTATCTTTGAACTATTAAGCGTTGCATCTTCTTTGCAAAAATATATATCTAATAAATTTCCTCCATAATTACCATCATAACATTCGCCAAAACAAAAATACAATTTATATTCTGGCAAATAATAATAATCCGCTTTTGTAAACACATCTGTTAAACGGACCTTATCATCTTGTCTTTTTGAACAAAATTTGCTGCATAAGACCCAATTAACCGGATTTAAAAGAACTAGAACAATTATTAATGTATATCTTTTCATATTTCACCTAATTTCCTTTATAGCCCGAACCTTGTAACATTTTCCATTTTGAAACTTAACAAGTTCATAATTTCTTATAGTATAATACACATCATTCTCGCTTCTCAATTTTTCATTAAAGGCTTCCAAATCTTCATTGGTAGCAAATTGGGGAAGATTGATATATAAATTACTTGATTTCACCAAATATGCAAAATCCGAAACAACAGTTATTGTATCACATCTTGGGGACACAACAAATGACAATGTTGCTTTGTCATATTCGTTTTCACATACAACAAAACTGGATTCTAAATATTTATCAATACCATAATTTGATATATATCGAAAATCACTCTGAGTATCAAAATAAACATATAATTTATCATCACCCGGAATCCTCTCCAAATATAGGTAAATATCTATCTCATCTAATTTATACGCCACGCCATCTGGAGGTGCAAATAACTTAGCAACAACAATTATGATTGCAAAAACAGCAACCACTATAAATACAACTATTATTAAAATTACATTTTTAATTCTTCTTTTCATTTAAAAACTTCTGAAAATCATTATGAAAATAAAAAGCAGATTTTAGGACCATAAATTGTTTATAAAAAACAGGTTTCAAATAGCCAACCGTCCACCCATAAAACTCTGGTATTTGAGTTGAAACACCTTCAACTGCCAACTTTCCACTTGAATATGACTGATACAAATCAAATGCATTTCTCGCCAAACTATATGGAATATTGTTAATCCCTGCAATATATCCCGCTCCTACATTTCCTATATCACGAGCTGATGCTATAACTTTTGCTCCTTTAACGAAAGTGACTTGCATTCCACGATAAATATCTTTTCCCCTCGCTTTAAAATCATAATATCCTCCTGTCCTTGCGTTATCCATATAACTGACTAAGGTTGGCGGATTGTTTACTAAATCATCAAAAAATTCTTGACCACTGTTGTCTGCTAAATCTATATAACCGCTCCAACCTTGCGGTTTGCCGAAATTGGCTGAAGATCTATCATTTTCAAAATCAACATTATAAAACGATGTCGGGAATGCACTAATTCCTATTGAACCAAGTTTATTGCCTTCTGCATCTACCTCATAGACATTCAGGTCACCATTCAAGACTCCACCTCTTACTTCATATCTTCCATTCTCTAATTTAAAGACATGGGTCTCCATCCCTGTCGGGTCGATGTTGTTTACAGGGTCGGCGGCGCAGTAGGTGTATGGGGAAACGGAGGCATAGTCAACAGCCTTTTTGTCCTGACAGGTGAACTGTCCAAGGGCAAAGTCGTGACTGCGGGCATGGAAATCATAATGGTTCAAGCCATTGGCAGTCTCTATCTCCTTGCCGCTGTACTTGTATCGGTCATAGCCGTTCAAATCCGCATACAGCATTCCGTAAGGGTAATAGTTCGTCACGTCAAAATACTGTCCCGTATGGCTGACTGTCACGCGGTTATTACCTTGATAATCCTTAATATAGGCGTTATAGATGCCGTTACCGTCGATATAGCCGTTTTCTGTATGTATGCGGACCAATCTGCCATTTTCATACTCATAGTTCCCGCAATAGTCCCGCGTCATATATGTCCGTATAGGGTCTTTCTTATCCGATGCAACAAGACTCATTTCAGGCACTATCTGCTGCATATCATCAATGTTTTCACTCTCTGCAAATTGCGGATTTACAATCGCTGCATTGTCTATCATATACTTAGTTTGCAGTTTTCTACCCGATGCGTCATAGATATTACGGATTATGTGTCCGTCTGAAAACGAAATACGCTCCGGTTGATTTAAATAATTATATTCTATCTTCGAAATACCCTTGTTCAAGTCTCTGGTCATATTTCCATTGGAATCCCAAGAATATTCGGATGACTCCTCTGCTCCGTCCTTAAAGTCCATTGAACCGTTAAGAATAACTTCATTTGCAAAATCTGTAACCTTTCGCAATTGGTTGCCGTTGCGCTCTATCTTCAGACTGTCAATGGTTCCATAATAGTAAGTACGGGAGCCTGAACCTATAAATTTATTGCTCCGAACCGGTCCTCTTCTGTTAATTGCTGTCAGATTGCTGTTTGCATCGTATGCATATTCTGCAGAATAATCTTCTTTTGCCCTTACGGTCTTTACAACTTCAGACACGCCAAGTTTTCTAAATGTGTGATATGCCCCGCCATGCCGTGCACTGATTAATCGGCCGGCCTGATCATAGGTGTAATTATATCTACCCTTATGGGTCTCCTTGACATCATTATTTTTATTTACAACTGTCCAATTCTGCATACTTATACTACCACCATAGAGCCCTTGTGGGTTTGTCTCTGTTGGTTCATATCCTATAGTCTGTGCAAATGCCGGTCCTTTTATATTTGTCAGCCAACCTTGCATGTTATAGGTGAACGCCTGGTCTTCCTTCATGCCAAGAACCTTAGTGCTAACTAACTGTCCAAGGATATTATAGCCATTTTCATACAATGTAACTGGTTGCTTTGTGTCATGCTGATGCGTACACGAAAGAAGACGCTCGTTTCGGTCATATTTGTATGTATATATGTCAACATGCGATGTGTCGGAGGTGGAATACTCGTGACGCACTTCCTTTGGCTTGCCACTAAATGTAAGTTTATAATACCTGACATCATACCCTCCTTTATAGTTGGTTTCGCGCGACTGAACCAAATTGCCGTGCAAGCCATAATAATATACAGAAAGCAGTTCGGATGCTGCACCGTCCATAACCTTTACAAGTTTGCCGGTAAGCATACCCCTGGTTGAATGCTCGGGTATAGGGGAGGTGTATTTCTTGTCATATCCATACTTGTCTTGATATGACAGGTTATTGTTTGAGGACTCTAGCATTGCAACAAACCGATAATCGTCATAAAAATACACTTCGTATATCTCACCTCCGTCATTAAGAGCCATAACACTGGAATAGCCGTACGGAGCAGTCTCTCCATCAAAATAAGCCTTATCGCAATTGTTCCGCATTGTTTCAGCAAGAACTGAAGCATTGCGAATGTCCTTGACAACACCTGAATAAATCAAACGGTCAAAACTGTCATAAGCATAGAATGTCCACTCCTGTCGTGACCGCTGGTTGCCGTCCTGACTATAGCGGAGGTTACCCGCCTTGTCATATACATAGTCTATGGCTCCTGCTCCAGGATTTTTCTTCTTAGTCAACAGTCCTCTGCCATTGTAATTAAAGCAATAGCAGTACTTGCTTATTACCTCATTTGACACACTCACGTCATTTACAACGTTCTTCAAGGATTCTGCTCCCATAGGCGGAAGAATATATCTCAACCTGTGGTGAATATCATAGACATAGTATGTATCAAGAAACCTGCCGTCGCATTTTCTTCTTATCAAGATTGTACTGTCGTTCATATCCTTAAAAGTCAGAACTTCTCGATTATCCTCATCAGTTGTTTTTATGATGTGGAGATTGTTTTTGGGATAAGTCCCTTTTGGAGAAAGACTGCCGTCTTCTTGGTTGACAACATATCTCTTGCAGGCGAACTCTCCTGTACTGGTATTAAGAAGATATGATGATTTCACTCCATTGGCAACCTCCCATGCCATTCCCGGCTTTTTTGCCTCAACCAACCGCGCTTCAACGGAAGTTTCATAGTATGCAGAACTGTATGTTTTACTATCTTCATAAATAGAATAGTCAAGCGTAGCCTGAGGGGTAAATTGCCCGGATCCAGAGCCAACGGCCGGCAACCAGTTCTTTTCCTGAAGCCCTCTTGCATTATACTCAATGAAGCCCGCAAGATCTCTGTCTAACGCGTCCGCTCCAACATGTACGCTTTGCTCAAGCCGTCCCAAACCGTCAAAATACCGGACTGAGACTATCGAGTTTTCTTTTGTTATATAATGTGGTAAATATGTGATACCAGGCTGAACAACATGCCCGCCTGAAATATCTTTTATATTATATGGCAAAAATATAGAATCGCGTTCAATTAACTTAGAGAACGCCTCAACAACCGTTGCTTCAACTATATAATTATAGTTATCTGAAAACTGGAAATCTTCATGAAAAGTCACAGGCATATACTCTTTTGATACAAAAGAATATGTCACATCTGCCGACGATAAATTCACATCCATAGATGTAGCAACGAATGAAACCATTAGCACAAGAAAAAAAGCAGTTGAATTCAGTAAACGCTTCATATTTGTCATTCTAATCGTTTGTAATTATACTTATACGCTTTAACGATCTGCCCGGTCTCATCAAGGATGTATTCAAGCCTGCCGAACTTGTCATATCCGTAATACTCAGTCTTGCCGTCCGGCTTGACTGTTGAGGATAGTCCTATTCCTGGAATATAATGGTAACTCGTCACGGCAGAGTTGCCAAGTTCTTTCCGCAGTTCCGTTATTTTTCCATAGTCCGGCTTAAGCTGTCGGGCAAAATCATCGAATTTACCTATAATCCTCTTTACGCTGACAGTATCTGCATTCTCTATTTTTGCAACAAGATACTGCGACGAATGTCCCCATAAAAACACCGTTCCCTTACCGCCTGATTTCTCCTGATATATCAGATGCCCATAACTGTCATACCCACACCTGACGGTGTCACAATCTGCATATCCCTGCGTTGAAGTTACGATATTTACCGGAGCATAAAGATATGGATTAATTTTCTGATATGCAATGCCTTCGACGGATTTTAACTTTTTGCTTCCAGATGAAACAATATACTCTCGCCTTTGCGTTTCAGGTACAAGCAAGAAACCGCTTTTCGCTGACGCATCAGACTCCCACAGATAATCAATTTCTGTCACTTCGGCTTCATTACTCCCAACGCTTTTAGAAAGGCTTACCGGCTGGCAATAACTATTGTAATCTATTAAGATTTTATTAACTATACTATCGCCCTCATAATGAACTGCCGTCCGTGAACGGTTCAACCTTGGCAGATAGGTATATATCTTGTATGACGAAGCTTCTTGCAATTTTGTATTGAAATAGTTCCTGCTATATACGGCTGGGACAAATGACTTCTCTTTTATTCCATAATTGTTTGATTCCGAATATGTCAGTCTATTGTCTCTGTCATAATGCTTTTTGGACAGCAAAAGCCCTCGCTCCATCTCTGTTGATGAATATTTGGAGCTTTCAGTCCTGGTGCCAGAAAGCAGGGCTTCTGCCGGATCATCAAGATTGGTGTCAAAGTTGGAATAGCGATATTCTATCCGGCTTCCATCTGAAAGGACCTCCACCACGGACGAGTACCCTATCTGACTTCCCAAGGCGTTCATACCTCCGTAATTTGTAGAATTTGATGAAAAATATATATCAACATGACCCGAAATTTGACCGTCGGCCGATTTCAGATTGTAATTTGAATATTTGTACTTTGGAAGTCCGCCTAAAATTCCCGAAGAATATGCCTTCGCATAACTCGTACCGCCCTTTGTATAGAAAAATTCCCTATAGTCCAAAACCTTGTCATCATAATTTCTGCTGGTTATCCTCTTTACTCTTATTCCGCCTGCAAGCATTGTCTTCTTATTAAGTTTTGTCCTTGTTTCATCAAGGACATAACCACACTCATTCGGCTCATATTCAAATTCTGTATAGCCTCGTGTCGGGTATATGATTTTATTAAGAACTCCACAACTCATAAGTTGAGGATTCGGCTCACGAGACTTATAGTACAAGTCTACATCTGACATATTAATTAAACTGTCAGTATCTTTATTTAAGAACCCCCAATGGTCTGTTCTCTGTGACAAATATCCGGGCACAAATTTCAAATCCTTGTAACTAAAAACATACAATTCATCTCCTGAAATCACCCTTTCCAAATACAATCTATGCGTTGGTGTAAAAATATTATCTTTTTCATAGAACAGTTTTATACTTCTCAAATCAACGCCATCATTATTTTTTACAACTATGCTGTCTAACTGCCGGCTTTTAAGGCGGCTTCCAAAAATCACTGACTTTTCTTGTTCTTTCTTAATAGGATTATCAGAAAACATATACTTTTTGGAGTCATTGTACAACCCTTTGCAAATGTAGTAATAGTTCTGGTTGTACTTACTCGCATTAAAAGCCTTTCCTCTTTGGTACACTCCAATGCCATACTCCAACTGCAAGGAATTACTTGAAAAAAGGTCTATCCTCCCATTTGGATAGACTACAGACTTCAAAAAAACCGGAGTTATCAGATTGCCTTGAGCAAAAAATGTTATATTGCTATTTATAAACTCATTATACTCGATCAAGCCTGAGCCTCTGGCTCCAACATTATAATTGGCTACAGAATACCATATCTGATTGGTAAAATCACCACGCTCGTACTGGAAACAGACCTCTTCCCCTTGCGGAAACTCTATTTTTGTCAGATACCAAGCCGACGACTGCCAATAACTCCAGTCCTGATTAAAGAAATCGATAGCCAACTCAACCGCATCGAAATCGTAACCAAATGTATATCTAACCCCTCTTGAATCTTGCAGTATGAAGCCTGTGATAACATCCGGACGATGACTGCCTAATGCATTTGTGACAAAAGACACAGAACCTGTCATATAGTCAACGACTTTTACATTATCCTGACATCTGACTTTCCACTCTCCCTTTGAATCCAAAGCAAACACACCAGAAACACCCAAGAATGACTAGTCCTAAATAAGCGTTACAAAAATTACTACTTATTATAAGGACAAAA
>UQLZ01000047.1 GCA_900541935.1 uncultured Prevotellaceae bacterium
GCAGCCTTATAGAGTTATGGCTTTTAGGTCAATCCCACACCTTTTTGCTACTGAGCCCAAATAATGACTAATGAGATAGTGCTTATAAATACGGCATTTAAATGCTTTTTTACGAAGTTTTTTGGTTGTTGAATAAATAGTACGCTCCCTGTTGGCAAAAGCCAGCAGGGAGCGTGTAATGATTGTATTTGGTTATTTACTTTGTCAATGGTGAGTAGTCTTTTGACAGTCTTAACATTTGATCAACGTAACCTTCTGTGTAGTCAATTTTGACGTCTGTTACCTTTCCTGATTCATCAGTTACCAATGAGTAAACTGGGTTAACGAATCCTTTGTAAGGAGCAATGTCAAGTTTTGCATATCTGTCAAGTACTTCCTTATGTAAAGCAGGGTCAACTTTTACAGCATATTCCTCAACGAGTTTCTTACCTGCAGCATAGTCGCCTTCAGATTTGATTCTTTGAATTTCGCAAAGAAGTTCGCCAAATAGGTTTCTCAACTTAGCGTAGTCGTTAATCTTGATGAAAGTCTTACCGTCTTTCTTAACCATTTCTATAACGTTGTCAGCCTTTCCGTGCTCGAAAGCCCAAGCGGCGATAAGTTGGCGGTTACGCATGTGTGCTTCTTCAATGTTTTTGCCGTATTCAATACGCATCAACTGAGTCATCAAGCCGTTAAGGATATACTTGTAGTATTCAGCCTTGTAAGCATCGGCATTGTCAAGAAGACCAAGTTCGAGCAATTTAGGGTCAGCAAGGTAGTAAAGAGCGAAGAGGTCAGCACGTGTTTCCTCGAGAGTTGAGCCATGCTCTTTCAACGCATCATCGTGAACGCCTGGAAGAAGTTTACCAGAGCCGTGACCAAGACATTCGTGAAGGTCAGTGTGCATATTGTCAACAACGAAGAGATATTTGTCCATAAGGTCGCTTGTTTCCTTATCGATAACGAATTCTTCGTTGAAACCGTTGCCGTGAGCGGCTTGGTCGTATGCTTCAGTGATGTTTTCGATAGTTACTGACTTAGAACCGTGTGCTGCTCTAATCCAGTTAGCGTTAGGCAAGTTGATACCGATAGGAGTTGCAGGATAAGCGTCACCAGCAAGGATTGCAGCAGTGATAACTTTTGCAGTAACACCCTTAACGTTTTCTTTTTTGAAGCGGTCTTCAACAGGAGAGTTCTGCTCAAACCATTGAGCGTTGCTACTGATAATTTCTGTTCTGTGAGATGCTTCTTCGTTTTTGAAGTTTACAATAGATTCCCAAGCACCTTTGTAGCCAAGAGGGTCACCATAACTTTCAATGAAACCGTTGATGAAGTCAACGGTGCTGACAACGTCTTCTACCCATTGGATAGAGTATTCGTCAAAAGTCTTCAAATCGCCAGTCTTGTAGTATTCGATAAGTTTCGCAATATGGCCCTTTTGTTGGTCATTTTCAGCAAATTCAAGCGCCTTAGTAAGGTTCTCAACGATCTTTTCGATAGCCTTTGTATATTTGCCGTCAACTTTGTAAACTTCTTCCACAAGTTTGCCGTCTTTCTTAACGAGGCGAGAGTTCAAACCGTAAGAGATAGGAGTTGAGTCGCCAGGTTTCTTCATAGCGTTGTAGAAAGCCTCTGCTTCAGCCTGAGTAACTCCGTCATAGTAGTTGCAAGCAGAAGTTAGGAGAAGGTCCTTACCGTCTTCCTGATTAACGCGTTTCGGCAATACAGTTGCATCGAAGATAACAGGAGAGATTTCAGCAGTGAATTGCTCTACAGTTTGACCCTCAGCCAATGGAAGAGATTCAGCCGGCAATTTAGCCAATTCAGCCTTGAAAAATTCTTGGGAGAATTTCGGAGTGAATTTGTCAGTAGAATAGTGGTGGTGGATGCCGTTAGCAAACCATACCTGCTTCAAGTAAATTTCGAAATTCTTGAAGTCTTCGCTGTTTTTGTCACCGTTGAAATTCTTGTAGATTTCTTCGAGAGTAGTACGGATAGCGAGGTTATACTTGCCATTTTGGTCAGTAAGGATGTCGCGACCATAAAGAGCAGCCTCAGTAAGGTGATAGATAAGTTCCTTTTGTTTTAGTGATAGATTTTCGAATCCCGGTACCTTGTATCGGAGAACTTCAATGTCAGCAAATCTGTCCACAGTGTAGTCAAATTGATTGTTTTCAACGTTCTTGTCAGTCTTGCAAGAAAAAGCAGCCAAAGCGAGAGCCGTCGTTGATGCGATAATAAATTTATTCATAATTCTAAAAATGTTATTCAACGTAAAGAACCAGTCCTTTCAGATATTCACCTTCTGGGTGATAAATATTTATAGGGTGGTCAGCTGGTTGTGTTAGTTGGTGCAATATTCTCACCTTTCTGCCTGATTGAGCCGCTGCACTGAAAACAGCAAGGCGGAATTGCTCTTTTGATACAGCCTGTGAGCAAGAGAAGGTAAACAAAATACCTCCAGGTTTAATCTTTTCAAATGCCTTAGCATTAAGTTTGCGGTAGCCGATAAGTGCGTTTTTTAATGCACTCTTATGCTTTGCAAAAGCGGGTGGGTCTAATATGATAAGGTCATATTTTCCGTCAATTTCACCGAGGAATTTGAAAGCGTCTTCTTCAAAAGCCTGGTGTCGTGGGTCGCCAGGGAAGTTGAGTTCAACATTGTCCTTAGTAAGTTGGATTGCCTTTGCAGAACTGTCAACAGAGTGAACAACCTTTGCACCGCCACGCATTGCGTAGAATGAAAATCCGCCAGTGTAGCAGAACATATTCAAAACAGAGCGGTCCTTAGCATAATGCTCAAGTAAAGAGCGGTTTTCTCGTTGGTCAACGAAGAAACCAGTCTTTTGACCGCGTAGCCAGTCAACGTGGAATTTCAATCCGTTTTCAACGGCGATATTTGAATCGAAATCCCCCTTGATATAACCGTCTTGGCTGTTTAGTTGCGCCTTGTAAGGTAATGTGGTTTCCGATTTATAGAATACGTTTGTTACAATTCCATCAGCAATTTTCACCAAAGCCTCTGCAATTATGTTTCGTGCATAGTGCATGCCTGGCGAGTGTGCCTGAATAACAGCAGTCTTGTCATAAATATCGACTACCAAACCTGGCAGAAAATCACCTTCACCGTGAACAAGTCGAAAGGCATTGTTATCCGGGCGAATAAGTCCTATAGAAAGGCGAAGTTGATATGCTTGCTCAAGTCTTTCAATAAAGAAAGTTTCATCTATTCTTCTTTCGTTAAAGTCGAGGATGCGAACAGCAATACTGCCAATTTGGTAGTGCCCAACAGCAATGAACTTATTTTCAGAAGTATAAACGGAAACGATGTCACCTTCTTCTGTTTCTGGGTCCATTTTAGCGATAGCACCGGAGAAAATCCAAGGGTGGAAGCGTTTTAGTGATTCTTCTTTGCCTCTGCGTAAAAATATTTTTCTGTAGTTCATCTATCGTTATTATTTTATAAAGAATCTGTAAATGTCGTTACCGTTAGCATAAATTAGAAGGACAAACAGTAATCCAAGTCCCACCATTTGAGCATATTCTAAAACTTTTTGGCTTGGTTGCTTTTTAGTAATCATTTCGTATATTAGGAAAACAACATGACCGCCATCAAGAGCCGGAATAGGGAGAATATTCATAAAAGCAAGCGCTACAGAAATAAATGCAGTAATTATCCAGAATTGATACCAGCTCCATTCTTCAGGGAACATATCACCTATTGCACCAAAACCTCCAAGGTTTTGTGCTCCTTCCTTAGTGAAAACATATTTCATTTGACCGACGTAAGTCGCCAATTTGTCAACACCTATTTCAATTCCTCTTGGAATAGATTGGAAGATATTGTATTCAATGGTGTTAGTCTTGAATATTTCGTCAATAGGAGTGAGCATAATTCCTATCTTGCCAGTTTCTGAAACGGTAATATTTGTAGTCAAGGTGTCACCTTTTGCACTAATAGCCGTAAGAGGAACTGTCTTTCCTGCATTTTTTGCGAGTTGTGCAGTAGCAAGATCCCAAGTGTTTGCATTTTTACCATTTATAGAAATAATGCGGTCTCCATCTTTAATACCTGCCTTTTCTGCCGCTTCTCCTTTGACAGTTTCCTTAACAATCATAGGAAAACGGTAAGTCATAAAACCGAACCCGTTTTTCTCATTTTTCATCTGTTCATTAACGGAGAGAACGCTGTTTTCGGGAATAGAAATATCAACTTTTTTTCCTTCGCGAAGAACAGTAACAGTCTTAGCCTCAAGTAAGTTAAGGATGTTAAAGTTGGCTGCAGAAATCTTTTCACCATCAGCAGTTAAAGGAATATCGCCATCAACAAAACCAAGGTTGTGTGCTGCTTTGCAGTACATCATACCGTATTCGGCGTTTTCATATTCAATATATTTGTCACCCCAAGTGAAAGCGATACCTGCATAAATAATAATAGCGAGTATGAAATTGAAAAGAACGCCACCAATCATAACAAGTAGACGCTGCCAAGCCGGTTTGGATCTGAATTCCCAAGGTTTTGCCGGTTGGCTCATTTGTTCTGTATCCATTGATTCGTCAATCATGCCGGCAATCTTGCAATAGCCACCAAGAGGTAGCCATCCAACGCCGTATTCGGTATTTTTCCAAGTTAGTTTCTTACCTTCTTGAGGAGTTTCTGCTTTGTTGAAACTGCATATTTTAAACCAAGGGTCAAAAAACAGGTAAAATTTCTCAACCCAAATGCCAAACATCTTGGCAAATATGTAGTGTCCGAATTCGTGTACGAGTACTAAAATTGCAAATGCCGCAATTAGTTGCGCGGCTTTAATAAAAAATGCTTCCATTAAAGTCTTTTACTTATTTAATCATTGATAATGCTATATTTCTAATCTCTTTGTTTGTCTCAACGAGTACCTCATAACTTGGCGCTTCAACATAACTGCATCGCGCAATGGATTTTCCCACCAAGTCAGGCATATCCATAAATCCGATTTTCTCATTAAGGAATGCCGCAACTGCAATTTCATTTGCAGCATTTAAAGCGCAAGGGATATTACCTCCTCTGCCGATAGCGTCGAAAGCCATTGCCAGAAGTGGAAATTTTTCCTTATCTGCTTCTTCGAAAGTCAGATGGCTATATCTCGAAATACTCATTTTTTCGCATTTCGATGGTAGCCTTTCCGGGTAATTTAACGCATAACGGATTGGCAGTCGCATATCTGGCAATCCAAGTTGGGCCTTTATCGATCCGTCAACAAATTCAACCATTGAGTGAACAATAGATTGAGGGTGAACGGCAATTTCAATATCTTTCGCGTCAATTCCAAAAAGCCATTTTGCTTCGATCATTTCAAAACCCTTGTTCATCATTGAAGCAGAGTCGATGGTTACCTTGGCTCCCATATTCCAGTTTGGGTGCTTGAGGGCATCGCTTTTTGTAACGGAGTATAGTTGCTCCTTTGTGAAAGTTCTGAAAGGTCCGCCAGAAGCGGTTAGAATCAATTTTGAAATTGATTCGTGAGTCTCGCCAACGAGGCATTGGAAAATTGCTGAGTGTTCAGAATCAACAGGAATTAGTTCTGATTTTGAGTACTTGATCATTCCTGTTATTAGTTCACCAGCAACAACAAGAGTTTCCTTGTTTGCCAGTGCAATTTTCTTTCCGGCACGTATTGCTGCCATTGTCGGTTCTAATCCGCTATATCCCACCATTGCCGTAACAACAGTGTCGATAGGCGCATCGGTACATGATTCGGAAATAGCCTTGCTTCCCGCTTTAACGTTGATGTTAAGGCCTTTGAGGGCTTCCTTTAGCGGAGTATAGAGGGTTTCATCTGCAATAACAACGGTGTTTGGAAGATATTGCTTTGCCTGTTTGATGAGTAATTCGATATTTTTGTTTGCGGTTAGCAGGTAAGGTCTCAGTCTGTCGGAGTATTCTGAAATGACGTCCAAAGTTTGAGTCCCTATAGACCCTGTACTACCCAAAATTGCTATGTTTTTTACTTTTTCCACGACGGTTTTCGTTCGAATTTATTCTAATTTTGCAAATTTAATTCATTTATTCCTTTTATTAAAATTGAGTATGTCAAAAAAGTAAAAAATTAAAGGTGTAAAAGGGCAAACAGTTATAATGTTATAATTTTATCTGGATAGTATGTTGTTAAACATAAAATAACCCAAAAGATTATATTGTATTCAACTTTTTTATATACATTTGTGTTGAATTTTATAAGAAAATACGCACCTTTAGTTAAGGACGGACAAAAAGAAACATTCAAACTATGGCAGATAGCGTCAAATCGGATAGTGTTGTGATTATTCCGACATACAACGAAAAAGAAAATATCAAAAGTATTATTGAAGCGGTTTTTGCATTGCCTGAGCAATTCGATGTGCTGATTATCGATGACAACTCACCAGACGGGACAGCGGCAATTGTTAAGAAAATGCAGTTAGACTATGGCGGCAGGTTGCATTTGCTTGAGCGTAGCGGAAAGTTGGGCCTTGGCACGGCTTACATTACCGGATTCAAGTGGAGTATAGAGGCTGGTTACGATTTTATCATAGAAATGGATGCCGATTTTTCTCATCCTCCTCGCAAATTGCTTGAATTGAGAAAGGCGTGTATTGATGGGGCAGATGTTGCTATCGGTTCCCGTTACATTTCAGGTGTAAATGTTGTTAACTGGCCTATGGGTAGGGTGCTTATGTCTTACTATGCTTCTGCTTATGTTAGATTTATTACAGGTCTGAAAATCAAGGATACAACTGCTGGCTTTGTTTGTTACAAACGAAAAGTGCTTGAAACCATTGAATTGGAAAAAATTAAGTTCAAAGGTTATGCTTTCCAAATTGAGATGAAGTTCACTGCTCATAAATGCGGATTCAATGTTGTTGAAGTTCCTATTGTTTTTGTCAACCGAGAGAAGGGAACGAGTAAGATGAATTCGAGTATTTTTGGGGAGGCCGTTTTTGGCGTTATCCAGTTGAAGGTGTCAAGTTGGTTTAGAAAATTCCCCAAAGCGTAAAGAATATGGGGAAGATTATTATACATAATGCGACAATTGTCAACGAGGGAACTCGTTGGAATGGATATGTTGTTATTAGTGATGAATTGATAGAGAAAGTAGGAGAAGGACGGCCTTCGAGCGATTTGCTTTCAGAGTGTAACGATGTTGTAGATGCAGATGGTGCATTTCTATTTCCAGGTGTTATCGATGACCAAGTTCATTTTCGTGACCCAGGCTTGACGCATAAGGCGGATATAGAAACAGAGTCTGCGGCGGCTGTTGCAGGAGGAGTCACTTCATATATGGATATGCCTAATACCAAGCCACCCACAGTTACAATTGAAGATTTGGAGGCAAAAAACAGGAGAGCATCTGAGGTGTCGGTTGCTAATTATGGTTTCTTTATCGGTGCTACAAACAGTAACCTTGCAACGTTGCAGGCAATTGACTATCGCTATACTCCAGGTGTAAAGTTGTTTTTAGGAGCATCAACAGGCAATATGCTTGTTGATAATCGTGATGCTTTGAAAAATATTTTTTCACAAGTTCCGGCATTAATTGCAATTCATTCAGAAGATGAGGCTATTATCCGACGAAATAAGAATTTCTTTCAAAAGAAATATGGAGATGACTTGCCCGTTAGTTTTCATCCAATGATAAGGAGCAATGAGGCTTGCTACAAGTCAACAGCAAAGGCGGTTGAGATGGCCAATAAATTTGGAACTCGTCTGCATATATTACACTTGTCAACTGCTCGCGAGTTAGATTTGCTGGAAAGAGGCAATCTTGAAGACAAGAAAATAACTTCAGAAGTTTGCGTCCATCATTTGTGGTTTACAGATGATGACTATGCGAAGTTTGGAAATATGATAAAATGGAATCCTGCAATAAAGACTTGGGATGACCGTCAGGCATTGAGGTCTGCGGTGCGTAGCGGATTGGTTGATATAGTAGCAACAGATCATGCCCCGCACTTGCTTGAGGAGAAGATGGGTAATTGCCTGACAGCAGCATCGGGAGGCCCGCTTGTTCAGCATTCGTTAATGGCTATGCTTGAATTGGCAGACCAAAGGGTCTTTACTGTAGAGCAGGTCGTTGATACAATGTGCCATAAACCGGCGAGACTTTATAAGATTGTCAAGCGTGGATTTATTAGAGAAGGCTATTATGCAGATTTGGTTATTGTGGATTCTAAAATGCCGTTTACGGTAAGAACTGAAAATATATTAAGTAAATGCGGGTGGTCGCCTTTTGAAGGGGTTACATTCCATAATTCTGTACGCCAGACATATGTTAATGGAAATTTGGTTTTTGACCAGGGTTCTGTTGTTAAGGGTAGTGTTGGCAAACGTTTGAAATTTGATAATTAATAAGATATGAAATATAATGGTCTGTCAAGTGTTGAGGTGGAGAAGAGTAGGTTGAAGAATGGACTAAATATTCTTACTCCGCCTCCAAGGGAATCTGCGTTCAAAAAATTTCTTGGTTGTTTCAATGATCCTTTGATTAAAATATTACTTTTTGCAATGGTAATGTCTGTTGGCATTGCTGTTTATGAAGCCTTATTTATGGGAGAGGGTATTCAGCCGTTTTTTGAGCCTTTGGGTATTTTTATTGCTATACTGCTCGCTACTCTTATTGGCTTTGTTTTGGAGCAAAATGCCAATAAGAAATTTGAGGTATTAAATCAGGTCAATGATGAGGATTTGGTGACAGTATTTAGAGATGGCGAGGTCACTCAAGTTGCAAAAAAAGATATAGTTGTTGGTGATATTGTGCTTGTTAAGACAGGCGATGAAATCCCAGCCGACGGAAATTTGCTTGATTCAGTATCGTTAAGTGTAAATGAAAGTACATTGACCGGGGAGTTGATGTGCTCGAAATCGCATATTCCAGGCAGAATAACAAGGGAGTCAACTTATCCGTCTAATCGCTTATTTAGAGGAACAACAGTCCTTGAGGGAAACGGAACATTTTGTGTTGATGCAGTTGGTGATGCAACAGAGTTCGGTAAGGTTTATGTTGCCTCACAGATTGTTACCGGTGTTAAAACGCCTTTGACATTGCAATTGGAAAAATTGGGAAAGGTAGTTTCATATATCAGTTATACAGTTGGTATATTGATTTTGATAGGAAGAATGTTTCTATATGACTATAATGCTCCGTTCAATGTATTGGATTTTGTAAATTATACATTGTCATCATTTATGTTGGCAATTACTCTTATTGTTGTTTCTGTCCCAGAAGGATTACCGATGAGTATCACCTTAAGTCTTGCATTAAGTATGCGGCGAATGCTGAAAACAAATAACCTTGTAAGAAAAATGCATGCGTGTGAAACGATGGGTGCAGTTACTGTTATATGTACAGACAAAACAGGAACATTGACACAGAATCAAATGAGTGTTTATGATTCATTGTTGGTCGCACCAAAAGGCTTTGAAGAAGATTATGATAAATTTGTATCAGAAGCCATTTCATTGAATACAACAGCATTCCTTGACAGAAAGGGAGACAAAAGGGAAGTGCTTGGAAATCCTACAGAAGGTGCTTTGCTTTTGTGGCTTGATGATAGGAAGCAAGACTATGTTGCTATAAGAGAAAGTATAAAGGTAATAGAGCAATTACCATTCTCAACAATGAGAAAATATATGGCAACAGTTGTAAGTAGCCAGGTTCTTGGTAAAAAGGTACTTTTTGTAAAGGGAGCCCCAGAAATTGTTATGGGAAAATGTCAGCCAGAGACAATTGGAGAAAGCATTCGTCCGTCACTTAATGGTTACCAGCAAAAGGCAATGAGAACATTGGCTTTTGCTTATAAGGTCGTTGACGACAGAGATATTGTCTTTACAGAAGATGTTGTTACTGATAACGATATGGTATTTATGGGCATCGTAGCCATTGCAGACCCAGTTCGTGCCGGCGTTAGCGAGTCTGTAGGACAGTGCCTTAATGCGGGTATCGAAGTGAAGATGGTAACAGGAGATACTGTTGGTACAGCAAAGGAGATTGGTAGACAAGTGGGTCTGTGGAACGATGATGTTGATAATGATTCAAATATCATTGTTGGAAGTGATTTTGCTGCATTGTCAGATGATGAAGCGGCAAAGGTTGCTCAAAGGATTAAGATAATGTCAAGGGCAAGGCCGACAGATAAGTCGCGACTTGTCGAACTTTTGCAGAAGAATAATCATGTAGTCGCTGTTACTGGAGATGGAACTAATGATGCTCCCGCTTTAAATGCTGCGCATGTTGGATTGTCTATGGGAGATGGAACGTCTGTTGCCAAGGAGGCAAGTGATATAACTATATTGGATAATTCATTTGAAAGTATTTCAAAGGCAGTAATGTGGGGCAGGTCTCTTTACCGAAATATCCAAAGGTTTATACTTTTCCAATTAACCGTAAACCTTGTTGCTTGTATCGTAGTGTTGGTCGGTGCTTTTACAGGTCAGCAGTCTCCGCTTACTGTTACGCAAATGCTGTGGGTAAACCTTATTATGGATACTTTCGCAGCTCTGTCTTTGGCATCGTTGCCACCATCAAGTGATGTAATGAATAGCAAACCCAGAAAAATAAGTGATTTTATTATAACTAAATCAATGCGGGGCATAATATTTGCTGTCAGTGCTGCTTTCTTATTTGTACTTGTTGGATTTATGCAGTATATGAGGCACACGGATTTGCCGTTATCTGATTTCTCTGTGGAATTGTTTTTTGCCAATTTCTTTGCGGCAGATACGCCAGAAACGGTGTTTACTCAATATGAGTTGACAATATTCTTCACTCTTTTTGTCTTTTTGCAGTTTTGGAATCTTTTTAATGCAAAGTCATATAAAAGCAGATTTTCCGCATTTAGGCAAATGGGAGATAGCAAGGTATTTTTTATGACAGTCTTGGCGATTATTATAGGCCAGGTGGTCATTGTTACGTTTGGCGGTGAAATGTTTGGCGTTGTACCGTTAAAATTAGAAGATTGGCTGATACTATTCTTTGGATCTTCTGTTGTGATGATTTTAGGAGAAATAGGACATTTGTTTTATCGGAGAAGAGTCAGTTAATAGTAAATGAGAAACGTAGGTCGAAGTCTAACAATTCCTTTTAGAAAGGGATAAAATGGATTTTGACCTATTTTATTTCCTAAAGTGCAAACGATTAGTAATTTAATTAGCATTTGGAAAAATAGATGTGCTAAAATGAGATTGTAAGGCAAAAATTTCGTACCTTTGCACCAAATTTTAAAAAACGTATCAAAAAGCGTCGAAGATGGACTGGTTAATTTCTTTATTTACTGACAATTCAACCATAGCCCATGATGTAATCGTTTATAGTTTAGTGATTGCATTGGGCGTTTTGCTTGGAAAGGTCAAGTTTTTTGGAGTCTCCTTAGGGGTGACTTTCGTATTGTTTGTGGGTATTTTAATGGGGCATTTAGGCTTCGATATAGGCAACCAAACTCTACTTAAGTTCATCAAGGAATTTGGTTTGATTCTATTTGTATTCTCTATCGGTATTCAGGTGGGACCAAGTTTCTTCTCCTCATTCAAGAAAGGCGGTATGCAAATGAATTTAGTAGCGGCATTGACCGTGTTGCTAAATATTGTAGTTGCATTGGTAATCTTTTATGTAGATTCAGATGTGACAATACCTGAAATTGTAGGTATCCTTTCTGGTGCAGTTACTAATACTCCTGGTCTTGGAGCCGCTCAGCAGGCATTAGACACAATGGGCAAGGCTGGTGCTGATTCCCTTTCAATGGGTTATGCTGCAGCATATCCATTGGGTGTTGTTGGTATTATTCTGTCAATGATAATCTTAAAGGCTGTCTTTAAAATCAAGATAGAGAATGAGGTGAAAGAGATTGAAGAAGAGAAGGAAAACAGTCAGTTGAAGCCATACGTAGTTACTTTTGAGATTGAAAACAAACTAATCGACGGTAAAACAGTGTTGGAATTGAATAGTATTGTTGACCATAATTTCGTTATTTCACGATTGAAAAAAGGAAAAACAGGAGAAGTTATTATTCCAACATCAAAGACAGTCCTTGAAATTGGTGACTTGCTTTTAATCGTTTGTTCAGCGCAAGATGAGTCAATATTCAATTCTGTGTTGGGTCGTCGCGTAGAGCATAAGTGGGAGGCAATTGCAACAGAAGAGGTTGTTTCTCGTCGCATTTTGGTAACTAAGGCTCATTATAATGGCCGTACGCTTGGTTCGTTGAGGTTGCATAACGGTTATAAATTGAATGCAACGCGTGTGAACCGTGCCGGTGTTGACTTGATTGCAAGTCCTAACCTTGCTATTCAGGTTGGTGACCGTATAACAGTAGTTGGCGATCCAAGCCATATTGAGAGACTGTCAACTCGTCTTGGTAACTCAATGAAGAGGTTGCACGAGCCAAATATGTTTACAATGTTTATTGGTATTTTCCTTGGTATAGTTGTTGGTTGTATTCCAATTGCAATCCCTGGAATGTCTGCAAGCATGCAACTCGGTTTGGCTGGTGGTCCGCTTGTTGTAGCTATCCTTTTGAGTCGCTTCGGTTACAAGATGAAGTTGGTAACATATACATCAACTAGTGCAAACTTGATGCTTCGTGAAGTAGGTATTTGTTTATTCCTTGCGTCTGTGGGTATTTCTGCTGGTGGAGGATTTGCTGATACTGTTTTCAATGCACAGGGTCTTAAATGGGTTCTTTTCGGTTTTATTATCACAGTCGTTCCATTGTTGATTATGAGCATTGTTGCTCGTGCGAAGTTTAAGTTTAACTATTTGTCAATTCTCGGTATAATGTCAGGTAGTTATACGGACCCACCAGCACTTGCATACGGTAACAAGGTTGCAAACAATGATGCACCGGCAGTTGCTTATTCAACAGTTTATCCTTTGACAATGTTCCTTAGGGTTATCACTGCACAGTTGCTGATATTGATATTTGCATAATAAATTTTTAAGGTAAAATAGCCGGGGTTGCTAAAATGCAGCCTCGGCTTATTTTATTTTGCAAATAGATTTGAATACTGATATTATGTTAAGATTTTCTAGTTTGAGACACAATTCTTAGTAACAAGATTTTTTTAAGAAAAATCTTGCAAAAGATATATTAATTGTCTAACTTGCAGGCAGAAAACAAAGCCAATACCGCCATGAAGCTGGGTCTATTGATATTGCCATTTCTTTCGTTTCTGTCTGCTGACATATCGTTCGGTCAGACAAGAACGCAGAACTATGTCAGGGAATCTGTCTTGCTTGAAGAATTCAAAGAAGACCCGTCCACAGATTATGACATGGCGCGAAGTACTGTGACATACTATGACGGCTTGGGCAGACCTACTCAGGTTGTCAGGTCTGCTGCAACTGGCAATCTGCTAAACCTGCACTATCTGACAGAATATGACAATCTGGGGAATCCTGTTAAAGAATGGCTACCGACAGAGGGTAATGGAGCCAGCGGCGAATGGATGGATCCTGTTGAAATGAAAGGCACGGCAATAGAACTCTACGGCGACAGCCACCCGTTTACTGAAACAAAATATCTCCATACATTGGAGAATATTCCAAAGTCTGTTATTGGCCCTGGTGAAGATTGGGCTAAGAATGACCGTATGACATCTGTTCGGAGTGGGCTTAATTACTCAAGTCTTCCGGAATACAGTTGCCCGAGGTTTGACGTTGCGTCAGACGGAAGTCTGATTCTGAAAGGAGACTATGAAGACGGCTGCTTATCTTATGAGAAAACCGTTACTGAAAGTGGATTGGAGTTGACCAAATTCACTGATACGGAAGGTCGTGTCATCCTTGAACGCCGTTATGCAGATAAGGTTTTCCTCGATACTTATTATGTTTACAATACAGTCGGTCTGCTGACTTTCGTGCTTCCGCCCAAAGCATCAGAGGAGCTTTTAGCAGTTGCGGAAGGTCCATGCGATATGGGTATTGTGAAAAATCTTGGATACTCATATTCATACGACTCTTACGGAAGGATGATTGAAAAGAGACTTCCTGGCACAGAACCTGTCTATTTTGTATATGACCGACTTGACAATGTTATTATGCAGCAGGACGGTAACTTGCGGAGGTCTTCAAGGTGGTATGTTATAAAATTAGACGAACGGTACAGAAAGGCAGTAGAGGGTCTTGCCGTACTTAAAGGCGAAACGAGGGAGAGCCTTCAATCGAAATGGGGAGACCGTCTGGCAATAGAAAAGCCGATATCCGGATATTCAAACGTTGCCACCCTGTTCTACACGGACACGTGCGGAATTGCAGGCTTCGAGCCGAAAGTTTCTTATTTCTATGACAATTACGAGGTCTTTAAAGGCATTGATGACGTTTCTTTTCCTTCTGATCCGTCATTCCCAGCCGGTTTGGATGATGCTACAGGATTGCTAACGGGAAAGGCTGTCTGGGAGGACTGGTACGGCGTTTTAACCGCATACAAATATGATGACAGAGGCAGAACTGTTATGGAAACGGAAATTAACCTTGACACATACTCATCAGCAACAACATTCAGCAGGTATGACTTCATCGGCAACAGAACGGCTGCAAAGCAGGTGCACCATGATACTGTGGAAATGCGTGATTACACAAGCGAATACCAGTATGAATACCATAGTTGGGGAGAGGTTCAAAGCGTCCGCCACCGAGTTGACGGAGAGCAGTGGACAACTCTCATCAACAACTACATTGACGGAACAGGCAGAATATATTCCACTTCATTCAGCCCGAGGAAGACAAGAAGCAGATTGACAACGGACTACACTTACAATCCCAGAGGCTGGATTATTGGAATTACTGCCCCTTCATTCTGCCAGACGCTGAATTACGCAGATGCTCCCAATGGAACCGACAAACGCTGGGACGGCTCACCGTCGGCAATGACGTTCACAAGCATCGGTCCTGACGGTAACAGCCAGACCATCCCTTTGTCATTCGGTTATGACGGTTTTGACCGGCTGACTTCCGTAAGGCAGACTGACGGAAATAATGACCGGCCGTTCTCCGAGTCTTTTTCATACGACTCAAACGGAAATGCGGTCATTGTCACTCGCGGAAACATATCCGCAAATCCTGTCCAGTACCTGAGCATATCATACGACGGCAACAGAATCTCATCCGTCAATGAAAGCAAGGATATCGAAGGTCTGTATCCTGAAATTCCTTCAATTCCAAGAGGTGACTATCCTTCGGGCTGGACATACGATGCAAACGGGAACCGCACGTCAGACCCGTCAAGGGGAATAGTCTCGATTACCTACAACCATCTGAACCAGCCGGAGGTCTTCACTTTCAGCGACGGAAGCAAACTCACCAACCTTTACCGCAGTGACGGATCTTTCTATGGTCACAGGGAATATGAGACATTCATTTCTACTGTGAACGCAGGGAACTCTAAATCCAAAACTTTCAGGAATGACCTTACTACGAGATTTGGCAGTCTTGAATATGTAGACGGCAAGCCAGTGCGTATGTACATCGACGGAGGATATGTGGATTACGACCTCCGCACGGACACAACGTCTTACAGATATTATGTCCGTGACTATCTCGGCAGTGTCAGGGTTGTTATTGATGAGTACGGAAAGCCTGTTCAGTCGGCAGACTATTCGGCTTACGGCGTTCCGAGCACAAGGTTCAACGGGTTCAAGAACGACAGGCACCTGCATCTCGGGCTTGAATGGCAGTCCATGCGTGGCATAAACGGCTATTACAACAACGCGCGCTTCCGAGACGCAATCCTTGCCGGCTCCTTCTATCAGCAGGACCCTCTCGCTGAAAAATACTACCCTTTTAACCCTTACAACTACAGCGCATGCAATCCTCTGAAGTTCGCTGACCAAAACGGAATGGATTGGATTACTGCTATTTATGATGCTGAGAGATACTACTTCCACGACAGGAGAATAAAGAATCAGAATGACATTTATGAATACTATAGCAATGGCTCGTATATTGAATATGTTGGGGAAGCAACAATAGAAGTTATTGGAGACAAAACCACAGGCTCATCCAAAACTGTTGGTTTGGGCAAAGACGGTGTATTTTCTGTTGACGGAGAAATTATATCTTCAGAGTATCATCAGGATAATGTTCTGCATATAGGCAATGACAAGAATTTGAATCAAAAAACCATAAATAATAACTTTTATGGTTCATATATGGGTCCCAATAACCCCAAGACCAAAAGCAAAAAAGATTCATACGTTGTTCCACCAACGGATTATCAGGATTATGCAGCTTTCAAGCATGACAAGGGTTATGACAACTTGAGTGTTTCGGGGTTTAAGGGAACACAAGACATAAAAACAAATGACGTTGATCTAAAGTTTTTGCAAGACTTAATACGATATTTGCCAAAGACAAGATCTATAAAAAGTTATTTAGGTACGTATGTTTCGTCTAATTTTTTCACTATAATGCTACTATATAAAAATGCAAAAGTTTTGGTTGATTAGTATTTCTTTATATATAGCTGTTTGGGGTTGTATTACGTTTTTTATTTGGGATCCCGAACTATTCCAAGAGAGTTCAATCAAATATGAATTGGATTGCACTGTTAGTGATTTTACAAACAAATACAATGCGTTGCTGTTAAAGGACGAGAGTTTGGCGTGGTACTATAATTATGAAAACAAAAAGACAAAGATTGCTGATTTAAGTGCAGACACCACCGGAGTGTGGGATGTGGAAATTTCTTTACCGGAAGAAAGAATTGTTGCCATATTCTCTCTTACTGAAAAGGGCGGAAAAACCATTCTATCCTTTGATCGTATTAAGCAATGGTATCTGAATTGGAACATAGGAGGGAACCAGGGGCGGAGTTCAAAAGTATTGGATGAGATGTATATGTTCATATCTGACGCTATAAGGATTTCCAATACTTTTGAACGCAGTTTCCTTGACAAATTATGCAACTACAAAAGCCCCCGTAAGACAATAGCAATTATCGCAAATTTTTGGACTTTCTATACTATACCACTGTTTGCAGGATATATATTTGTTCTTTTTATATTTTTGTTCTTTATTAAAAGAAAATTCAGGAATTTGGGAACATTAAGCATTTTGTTAGTACTGATTTCTTTTTTCCCAGTCTTTATCTACAAATCTCCTTCTTTTGACTATGGCTACTGCGTTAATTTTGACAGTACCACTGACTGGTGGCTATCTGGCTTTGTTTATGTTTTACGGGGGTATCCGATCGGCCTTGCGTGGCTCTGCAATTTGGCATACCTGCACATATTTCTCAGATTGTCACTCGGTTTGAGAAAAATTGACTTGCTAATTTATTGCGCCGGACTGCTTCTTGCCATTTATCCTATTATTAATCACGGCGCAGTAACCGACGTATTTGATTGGAAAGATGTCAGCAATGTAACGAGTCTTGGACCGGGATACTACATCTGGCTTGCAGGCATTGCAATAATGTTCATTTACACTTTGCAACAGTATTTTATTTCTACTAAAATGCAACAAGCAAGCAACGAAAATAAAGAAGAAACAACAACTGAAAACAAAACAGAATAGCCATAATCCACATGAAATAATAATTTAATTATTATGAAATACCCATGAGATAAAAAAATCACGCCAAAGAGAATGAAAATTAT
>UQLZ01000048.1 GCA_900541935.1 uncultured Prevotellaceae bacterium
GGAATAAAAAATCAAGTAAACTTGTTTTTTTCTCCACTCGGTTTGTATTATCTTTCGCTACGCGCAAGATAGGCTGTGGTTCGGCATAAAAAAGCTAAAAACTTTCGTTTTTATTTTTTTCTGCTCTCACCTTGCACTATCTTTGTAACACATTATAGGTTTATGGATATATTGATAGCGATACTTCATGGCCTTGCTATAGGGATTCTTGTGTCGGCACCAATGGGGCCGATAGGGATGTTGTGTATCCAGCGGACTTTGAACAAGGGCCGAGCGGCTGGTTTTTTTACCGGAGTAGGGGCATCCTTTTCAGATTTGATTTATTCATTGCTTGCAGGTTTGGGTATGTCGTTTATTATCAGTTTTATTGAAGATAATCAAACGGCAATCCAGTTGTTTGGCAGTCTTGTTTTACTCGGTTTTGGCGTGTATATTGCCAGAAAAAATCCGTCAAAGGCACTAAGGGGTAAAGCGGATGGTCCGCGGAAGAATAATTATGTGCAGGACTTTGTTACAGGCTTTTTATTGACATTCTCGAATCCGTTGATATTATTTCTCATAATCGGTTTATATGCGAGATTTAACTTTCCGTCGCCTGATTTTACGTTCTACCATTATGTGGCGGGCTTTGCGTCGATAATTATCGGAGCGCTGCTGTGGTGGTTTGTGATAACATACTTTGTAAACAAGGTAAGGGGGCATTTTAATATGAGGAGTATGTGGATAATGAATCTGATTATCGGCGGTTTGATATGTTTGATGTCATTGTTCGGTTTATGTATGTCATTATTTGATTTGTTATGAAGAAAAGGGTAACAGTACCAAGAATTGAAGGTCTTGATGAAATGAAGATGGACGCTGTTTGCGAGCGTTTGGAAGTTGAAGCACCTAAGTGCGGTATCAATAGTGTTAACTGGTCAGATGAGTTTCCTTATCATCCGATAACGGTTTTTTCTATTGCTCGTAGTGACAAGTATCTGTACATTAATTTCTTTGTAAGATGCAATTATTTGAGAGCGGTAAATCACACTAATAATTCTCCTGTTAGTGAGGATAGTTGTGTCGAATTTTTTATGCAGGTTCCTGGCTCTGACGAGTATTGGAATTTTGAGTTTAACTGCATTGGCGCTGTTAACGCTTCTCATCGTAAGGACAGAAAAAATCCAACTCGTCTTAATGAAGAAGAGATAGCATCTATACGTCGTTACGCTTCTTGTGGAACAAGTCCTTTCCAGGAACTTGAGGGGCTTTTCAGTTGGAGCCTTGCCTTTGCTATTCCTTTTGAGTTGGTTGGCATTTCAAGCGACAGTTTTCCATTGGAGATAAGAGGCAATTTCTATAAGTGCGCTTCGCAGACAAGTATGCCGCACTATATCAGTTGGTCGCCTATAAAAACAGAAACTCCGAACTTTCATTGCCCGGAGTTTTTTGGTGATATTGTTCTTGAATAATTATTTTTCAGGGAAGGGGTAGCCAGCCTTTTCAATAAAGTCGAAGAAAACTTTTGAGAATAACTCGTTGCTTTCTTTTGTGTATCTGACATCAGTAAATACTTGGGCAAGAGTTTCTTTATTGTTTTCTTTGACATATCTCTTGTTTACTTCAAGCGATTCCTTTTCGCAAAAAACTGCCTTGATGTCGGCATTGCTATAGTCGTGGTATTTTTCCTTGTGGATAATGCCTGATACAGGGATTCTCTCAACTTGTGAAACATCGCCTTCAGGGTAGCCAACTGTAATTGTAACAATAGGAATGACCATTTTCGGAAGGTCGAGAACCTCTGCTATTTTGTCGGCATTGTAGGTCGTTGTTCCCAAATAGCAACAACCGAGCCCGTTCATTTCTGCGATTGTGTTGAATTGTTGTGCGAATATTGTTGCGTCGAGAACTGCGGTCATAAACGATTGGAAATTGTTGTAACCCGGAACGGCATTTGAAGCCTCGCACCATTTGCAGAATCTGTTGAAATCAGCGCAAAAGGTTATAACGGCAGGAGCCATCGTTACTTGTGGCTGGTTAAAATGGCAAGGAGCAAGTTGCTCTTTTATAGATTTGTCGGTTGTAACGACTGCACTATATACCTGCATTCCGCCTGTTGTTGGGGCGCGCATTGCGTCTTCAAGCATTTCTGTAAGAAGACCTTCGGGAATTGCCTTGTCTTCATATCTGCGTACTGTTGCTCGCTTTTTAAAATATGATGTATCCATTATTTATATATTTTTCGCAAATTTAGTGCAAACGGGCAATAAAACAAAAAAATCAGCAGGTCTTTAAAGTTGACTAAAGACTGTCAACAATTATTTGTGGCATATATAGTTGCGGTTTTTTGCCGTCATATATGTTAATTGCGAATTATTTCTTAACTTTGCATATCTTTTAAATAAGCAAAATGTCAGCGATTTTAAATATAGAAACGGCGACCGATGTATGTTCGGTATGTCTTGCGGCTGATGGTGAGATGAAATTCCATAATGCCGATTATAAGGGGCCAAATCACGCAACTGTTTTGAGCGGTTTCGTTAAAGACGCTTTGGATTATGCCAAGCAGTGTGAAATCAAGTTAGATGCTATTGCTGTCAGTATAGGTCCCGGTTCATATACAGGGCTGCGTATTGGTTTGTCGGAGGCAAAAGGATTGTGTTTCGGTCTTGGGTTGCCATTGATTGGTATCCCAACTCTGAAAATTTTGAGTGTTGCCGTAATGTTTTCACATAATGTCGGAGAGAATGACTATTTTGTTCCGATGATTGACGCACGCCGAATGGAGGTTTTCTCAGGAGTCTATGACTTGGCGTTGAACGAAATTGAGCCCAACCAGCCGAAGATTATTGATGAGAACTCGTATTCGGAACTTTTGGAAAATCATAAACTTTTCTTTATGGGCAATGGCGCCGACAAGGTTAGCGAGGTTATCAACCATGAGAATGCTGTGTTTGTTCCCGATGTAAGACTTAATGCAGTTGATATGATTGCATTGTCAGAAAAGGCGTTTAGAGAGAAAGACTTTTTGGACGTAGCTTATTCAACGCCGCTATATTTGAAAAAATTCCAGGCAACAACGCCTAAGAAAAATTTGATTTAATGTTAGAATATAATACAAAAAGAGAGAAACTCGTTTTGCCAGAGTTTGGGCGTAATGTTCAGCAGATGGTTGACCACTGTATGGCTATTGAAGACCGTGCGGAGCGTAACCGCTGTGCGGAAGCAATTGTCGGAATCATGAGCAATCTGTTTTCCAATCAGCGTGACGTTGACGATTTCAATAAAATGTTGTGGAATCAGTTGGCGATAATGTCAGATTTCAGGTTGGATATTGATTATCCCTGCGAAGTCATACGTCCTGAAAATCTTCATTCCAAGCCGGAAAAAGTTCCATATAAATTATCGCCTATACGTTTCCGCCACTATGGTAAGATTTTGGAGAAACTCATCAAGATTGCAGCAGAGATGCCAGAGGGTGAGGAGCGCGAACAGTTGTCGTTGCTTATAGCCCATCACATGAAGAAGCAACTCCTTGTATCAAATAAGGATGGTGTTGACGATGCAAAGGTTTTCAGTGACTTGGCTTACTATACCAAAGGGGCAATTTCTCTTGATCCCGAGGTTTACCATTTGAATGAGTTTAAGGAACTTGTTCAGTCGCAACCGCAAGTTAAGAAAAATAAAAAGCGCAAATAAGGATGATAACACTTGAAGAAGTTGTACCAGTTGGGCAGTTCTTGAAACCTCATGGGGTAAAGGGGGAAATATCGGCAACTGTAAATGTTGAGGATATAGAGGCCTTTTCTGCGATTATATGCTCTATGGATGGTATCCTGGTTCCGTTTTTTATCTCCTCTTCACGTTCAAAAAGCAATGTGTCTGTGCTGCTAACTTTATGTGACATCGATTCTGACGTTAAGGCAAAAAAATTTGCAAATAAGAAAATTTATGTCCTCAAAAGGGAGTTTGATGAGATGGGCGATGAGGTCTATTGCGATTATTTTATAGGTTTCTCCGTCTATGACTGCAACAATGAACTGCTTGGAGAGATTGTTGACGTTGATGATTCCACTGAAAATGCCTTATTTATTTTAAGAAGAGATGGTAAGGAGTTTTTTATTCCAATAAGCGAGGATTTTATAACTGATATTGACAATGATGGCAAGACTATTAATATGGATTTGCCGGAAGGTCTTGTTGAATCTCAAATAGATTAAAGCAATGAGTGAATTTGATGATGTTTTTGATGATATAGAAGAATATGATGAAGACGCCGCTTTGGAGTATATCCGCAATGGATTGTCTGAAGAAGTGTCGGCAAAATATGATGACAACAATATCCTTGATGTTGTTGAACTTGTCTTTGATTATTATGAGTCAAAGGGTTTTTTTCAAATCGTTGATATGTGTGATGAGGAGGATTCAGTTGATAAAGAAGACCTTGACGCATATATTTGTAAGCGCTTGTCGAAGCGTCGCCATAAAAGGGTTGACGATTTTGACGTGCCTTTGATAACAGCACTTGAATTGGAATACGAAAAGACATTGAGCGATTTTTAATTATGAAATTTACAGTGTTTATAAGGCATATATTGGTTGTCTTTGCTCTTGTTGTACCAGCCATTTCACTTGCATCTGAAAAGTCAGACTCGGTAGAGACTGTTGAAACTAATGCTTTTAAAAGGGGCTTTGGAGCAGTTAAGAATTTTTTCAGAGGTGGAAAAAGAGAAAATTCCAACGTCGTGAAATCAGAAAAGCATGTAAAGGTTTCACAAGATAAAAAGCGTAGTGAAAGTTTGGCTAAATCAAAGAAAACTGTTGCGGTAAAAAAGAAGAAGGAAGAATCTAAGGATTATTCCGTTGAGGAACTTTATGATTTGTCGATTACCGATAATCTTAAAATTCCGAAATTAGGCTCTCAGAAAAGTAATATCAAGTCATATCAACTTGTAGAGGCAAAGAAACTTGTTGCGTCAGGACAGCAGTCTGTTGAGATGATGAGAGGAGGAGAGATCGTTATTGTAACTTTAGACACAAGCGATTTATTTTATCCAAATGAAACAGATTTGAAGCCAACAGCTGGTAAATTCCTTAATCCCTTCGTGAAATATTTGCAGGTGCCTGATTTTTACCGTATGATTATTGCAGTTCATAGTGATAATACAGGTTCTCAGTCTTATACAGATGAATTGACCAACAAAAGGGCAATGTCGGTTATGCAGTGGTTCTCAGAGCATGCAGAATGTAGTGACTATGTTATTCCTTACGGAATAGGGTCTGCCGAGCCGCTGGTGTTGAATAATTCAATGGAAAACAGGGCAAAAAACCGACGATTGGAAATATTCCTTGTGCCAGGAAAAAGAATGATTTCTGATTTCTCAAAGGGACTTTTAAAGCATTGATAATAAGAAAACAAAAGAAAATAATTAATTTTGCAAAAAAATCAACAAGATGGCAAAAGAATTAAAAGATTTAACAAAGCGCAGTGAAAACTACTCGCAATGGTATAACGATTTGGTTGTTAAGGCGGATTTGGCAGAGCAATCAGCCGTTCGCGGATGTATGGTAATCAAACCTTACGGTTATGCCATTTGGGAAAAGATGCAGCACCAGTTGGATGCTATGTTTAAGGAAACAGGTCACGTTAACGCATATTTCCCCTTGCTTATTCCAAAGTCATTTTTGAGCCGAGAGGCAGAACACGTAGAAGGCTTTGCCAAGGAATGTGCAGTAGTCACTCACTATCGTTTGAAAAATGCCGAAGACGGTAGCGGTGTTGTTGTTGACCCGGCTGCAAAATTGGAGGAAGAATTGATTATCCGTCCAACTTCGGAAACAATAATCTGGAATACATATAAAAACTGGATTCAATCATATAGAGACCTTCCAATTCTTTGTAATCAATGGGCTAACGTGTTCCGTTGGGAAATGAGAACTCGTATGTTCCTGCGTACTGCAGAATTCTTGTGGCAAGAAGGTCACACTGCCCATGCTACTAAGGAAGAGGCAATGGACGAGGCAGTTAAGATGCTTAATGTTTACTCTGATTTTGCCGAGAAATATATGGCTGTTCCAGTTATCAAGGGCGTTAAAACGGCAAATGAGCGCTTTGCCGGTGCTCTCGAGACTTATACTATTGAGGCTATGATGCAAGACGGAAAGGCCTTGCAGTCTGGAACATCACACTTCCTCGGTCAGAATTTTGCCAAGGCTTTCGACGTTAAGTTTATCAATAAGGAAAACAAGTTGGAATATGTATGGGCAACATCGTGGGGTGTTTCAACCCGCCTGATGGGTGCGTTAATTATGACTCACTCTGATGATAATGGTTTGGTTTTGCCACCACATTTGGCTCCTATCCAAGTTGTTATCGTTCCTATTTACAAGAATGCAGACCAACTTGCACAAGTGTCAGAAAAAGTTGCTCCAATTGTTGAGGGCTTGAAGAAATTGGGTATCAGCGTTAAGTATGACGATGCTGACAACAAGCGTCCTGGCTTTAAGTTCGCTGATTACGAATTGAAGGGTATTCCAGTTCGTTTGGCTCTTGGTGCGCGAGATTTGGAAAACGGCACTGTTGAGGTAATGCGTCGCGACACTCTTGAAAAGCAGACTGTTTCTCTTGAAGGCATTGTTGAATATGTTTCAAACCTTTTGGAAGAAATTCAGGCAAATATTTACAACAAGGCTCGCGCTCACAGAGATTCTCATATCGTTGAAGTTAATTCCTACGATGAGTTTAAGCAAAAGATTGAAGAAGGATATTTTGTTATGGCTCATTGGGACGGAACAACTGAAACTGAAGTTAGAGTTAAAGAAGAGACAAAGGCAACAATTCGCTGTTTGCCTTTGGATGGAGATGAAACACCAGGAACATGTATTTTTACAGGCAAACCATCGGCTCGCCGTGTGCTTTTTGCTCGTAACTATTAATATCTTCTGACGATATATATACGGAGTTGCATTTTTGTGCGGCTCCGTTTTATTTGCTAATAAAGGTGATTAAAGTCATAAAATGATTGTATATTGCAAATTTTAAATATTAGCAACATAATTTTGCACTATAATTTTTGTGATAATTGGTATAGACGAATAAAATCTTTATTTTTGCAGAGTTAATAATTTGAATTATGCATATTAATAAAATATTAGAAGCAACGATACGCAAGAATTGGGAAGAACTCTCAATGTCAGATTTTAATGGAATCTCGTTGCAGTATAGAGATGTTGCCCGAAAAGTGGCGAAATTGCATTTGTTGTTTGAGCATGCAGGCGTTAAGCAAGGCGATAAAGTTGCGTTGTGTGGGAAAAACAGTACCCAGTGGTCTGTTGCATTTATAGGCGTGTTAACGTACGGAGCAGTTCCTGTCCCTGTTTTGCATGAGTTTAAGCCGGACAATATTCACCATATTGTAAATCATTCAGATGCAAAGTTATTCTTTGTTGATGCTTCAATATGGGAAAATCTCGATGCAGAGAATATGAAAGGCATTTGTGGTGCATTGCGAATTAAAGACTATAGTCTTCTTTTCTCAAGAAATGAAGAATTGACAGAAGCGCGCAAGACATTAAATGCGTTGTTTGGAAAGCGTTATCCAGAGAGATTTACTCAAGAAGACGTTATCTATCCAGAATTTGATGAAAATGCTCTTGCAGTTATAAATTATACGTCAGGCTCAACTGGCTTTTCAAAGGGCGTTATGGTTCCTTATCGCGCTTTGCGTTCCAATATTGAGTTTGCTTTGAATAAATTGAAGTTTCTTGGACCTGGTGACGGAATCATTTGTATGCTTCCTCTTGCTCACATGTATGGTCTTTCTATAGAGATGCTCCATTCTTTTGCGAGGGGATGCCATATACATTTCCTTACAAGAGTGCCATCGCCTAAGATTATCATTGAGGCATTTGCGAAAGTAAAGCCAAGACTTATCATTGCAGTTCCTTTGATTCTTGAAAAGATAATCAAGACAAAGGTATTCCCATTGTTGGAGAAGCCTCACATGAAACTGCTCATGACAATGCCGTTTGTTAACGACCACTTGCTCCATAAGATAAAGGACAAACTTGATGAGACTTTTGGCGGCAGACTGTTTGAAATCATTATCGGAGGTGCTGCGTTAAATAAGGATGTTGAGAAATTCCTTCGCAGGATTGAATTTCCATATACCGTAGGATATGGAATGACAGAATGTGCTCCATTGATTTCCTATGCTGGTCATGAGATTAACAGAACAGGTTCGTGTGGACGCGTTGTTGACAATATGGAAGCCGTTGTTGAATCTTCTGACCCAGCAACAGTTGTTGGAGAATTGAAGGTTAGAGGTGATAACGTTATGCTTGGTTATTACAAAAATGATGAGGCAACAGCAGAGGCGTTGAGAGACGGCTGGTTATATACCGGTGACCTTTGTAATATAGATGAAGATGGGTTTATCTATATCAAGGGTAGAAATAAAAACTTGATTCTTGGACCTTCTGGACAAAATATTTATCCAGAGGAAATTGAACAGAAGTTGAATAATATGCCTTACGTCTGTGAGTCAATTGTTATAGAAGAATCAGGCAGACTTGTTGCTTTGATTTATCCTGATTTTGAGAACCTTGAGAAGCAGGGCGTTATTGCAGAAACGCAGATTCAAAAGATTATGAATGAAAATATTACGGCGTTAAATAAGGATTTGCCAGCGTATTCGCATATTAACAGCATCAAACTTTATAACGAAGAGTTTGAAAAGACACCGAAACGCTCAATCAAGCGATTCCTCTATCAGCATAAGCAGTAGAACTATTTCTACGAATATACAAAAACCTGCAATGTTGGCTTTTTATTGGAGTGGCTTTCATTGCAGGTTTTGCTTTTGTTTATGCTTTTCTTGTGTTCATTGCTCGAATTGCATTAAGTATGGCTATTATCATAACGCCTACATCTGCAAAAATAGCAAGCCACATGTTTACTAATCCAAAAACTCCGAGTAATAGGCATAATCCTTTAACACCCAGTGCCAGTACTATATTTTCTTTAACTATTCTCAAGCATTTCTTGGAAATTCTTATAGCCTTTCCAACCTTTAGTGGATTATCGTCCATTAGAACGATGTCTGATGCTTCAATGGCAGCGTCGCTGCCTATTGCACCCATCGCAATTCCTATATCAGCTCTTGATAGAACAGGTGCGTCGTTAATACCATCTCCGACAAAAGCAACTGTGCTGCCAGTGTTATTGTTGCTGATTATTTCTTCAAGTTTGTCAACCTTGTCGGTTGGAAGGAGTTCGCTGTAAACTTTATCGATTCCAATCTGTTTTGCAATGTCTTCAGCAGTGTGTCTTGAATCACCTGTAAGCATAACTGTTTTGAAAATACCAGTCTTATTCAGATCTGTTATGGCTTCTTTAGAAGATGATTTTATGACATCTCCCAATACGATATGCCCTGCATAATTCCGGTCAATTGCAAGATGTACGACAGTTTTTGCATCTTTGCAGGAGCAATGGAGAATACCCATTGATTTCATCAGTCTTTCGTTGCCGGCAGCGATTTCCTTTCCGTCAATAATTGCAATAATCCCTTTCCCGCTTATTTCTTTTATGCTGCTAATGCGCTTTCTGTCAATTGCTTTACCATAAGCAAGCTGCAATGATTTTGCAATAGGGTGTGATGACGAAGATTCTGCTAAGGCCGCATATTCTAAGAGCAGTTCTTTATGGCTTTCTGCATTTTCATCATTATGGTTATGGTATGCGTTTACTTCAAATACGCCTTTTGTTAAAGTACCTGTTTTGTCAAAAATAACAGTTTTTACTTTTGACAGGCTCTCAAGAATATTTGCCCCTTTTATTAGAATACCCTCTTTACTTGCGCCGCCAATGCCTGCAAAAAATGATAATGGAACGCTGATAACCAAGGCACAAGGGCAACTGATAACGAGGAAAACCAATGCACGGTGTAGCCATGGTTCGAAGGTTGTAAAATCAAATGGAGTTGCATATAGCAGAATATTTGTTATAGGAGGAATTAAAGCAAGTGACAATGCTCCGTAGCAAACGGCAGGTGTGTAATATCGGGCAAATTTAGCAATGAAATTTTCTGATTTTGATTTTCGTGATGCAGAGTCTTCAACCAGTTCGAGTATTTTTGATACAGTTGATTCTCCAAATTCCTTTGTTGTTCTAACTTTTAGTACGCCGGATAAGTTAATGCTTCCGCTCATTACTTCTTCTCCTGCACTAACATCACGGGGTATGGATTCCCCGGTTAGAGCAGAAGTATTGAGAGAAGAGTCTCCTGCAATAATGACTCCGTCAATAGGTATTCTTTCTCCCGGTTGAATTATTATTGTTTGCCCAATTCCTACATTTTCAGGGTCAGTTTTGACAATTTTTCCATCTTGCTCAATATTGGCGTAATCTGGCCGTATATCTATCAGAGAGGCAATATTGCGACGGCTTTTGCCAACGGCATAACTTTGGAAAAATTCTCCTATTTGATAGAATAGCATTACGGCAACGGCTTCTGTATAGTCTCCATTTTTTTCATAAATTGCAAGTGCAAATGCACCAATGGTTGCAATAGTCATTAGGAAGTTCTCATCAAAGATTCTTCCGTGAAAGATTCCGAGTATTGCTTTCTTTACAATGTTATAGCCTATAAAAAGGTAGATTGCAAGGAAAAGACATAAACGTAGCCAGCCTGTAATGTCTATAAATTGCATTGCTATTGTTGCTATAGATGTAATTGCAATTGTTGTAAGAACTTTTCTTTGTTTTTTGTTCATTATAAGAATAGTGAGTAGTTGTACTTGTGGGTGTAAATCGTTGATTGATAATGAAATTTATATAATTTTGAAATCTGGTTCTATTCTTTTGGCTATTTTTAATATTTCAGCCATAACTATTTCAGAATTAGCACTTTCTTCAAAAGTTATTTTCATCTTCTGTGTCATAAAAGAAATTGAAAGGTTAGCAACTCCGTTAACTTTCTTGGCAGCCTCTTCTATTAGATTTGCACAGTTTGCACAATCAACTTCTATTTTAAATGTTTTGTTCATAATGTTATAATTTTTATTTAATTCTGATGCAAAGGTAATATTAGATTTATGCAACCTGTTTGCAAATATACCGGAAGCTAAGTATTGATAGGATATAGTAAGATCCGGCATAAACACACTTTAAAACTTCGTTTTCAGTTTGTATCTGCACTCACCTTTCGCTATCTTTAGATAAGATAGGATGCGGTTCGGCATTGTCAAGTCGAAAACTGTGTTTTCACTTGCCACTGCACTCACCTTTCACTATCTTTGTAACATATAGTGCTTAGTTTAGATTTGTATTATGGATCGTGTTTTGGTTGAAAATATCCTGATAGGGAAAGGGGTAAAGCCTACTCCTAATAGAATCCTTGTATTGAATGAATTGATACAGACTGTTAATCCTGTTAGCCTTGCAGATTTGGAGGAAATGCTCGGATATTCTGTCGATAAAGCAAGTATATTTCGAGTCCTTGAACTTTTTGCTGAGAAAGAAGTTGTTCATGTCATTGAAGATGGAAGTCGCTCATTAAAATATGAGATGTGTCAGAGTCATAATCATCATAGTATTTCAGACCAGCATGTGCATTTTTATTGTGAGAAATGTGGAAAAATATATTGTTTCAAAACGGAAACAGTGCCATTGGCAAATATGCCAGAAGGATTTATTCCTCATTCAGTTAACTATATGATAAAAGGATTGTGCCCGGAGTGTAAGGATTTTGCTTAATCGGTTTATTAGGCAATGCTCTATTAGCCGACCTATATTAATTTATAATGGATAAGTTGTGCTTTAAGTTAAATTGTTATAAGTGTTGAATCTTTTAACTTTTTCTAAGCCAAAAGTTTTAGAAGGCAAATGGACATTTCAATAATTTTTTCTAAATTTGTATCTTTAGAAAAAAGAGATATATGGATATTGTTAAAGTTAAAATAATAAATAAATCTGAGAATCCGTTGCCACAGTATAGTACTAAAAGTTCTGCAGGAATGGATTTGCGTGCAAATTTGCCTGAATCAGTTTTACTTAAGCCGCTTGAGCGTAAATTAATACCAACTGGAATCTTTATTGAATTACCAGATGGGTATGAATGTCAGATTCGTCCGCGTAGTGGACTTGCTTTGAAAAGCGGAATAACGGTGCTTAATACACCAGGAACAATTGATGCGGATTATAGAGGAGAGATAGGCATAATTCTTGTAAATTTATCGTCAGAACCTTTTGTGGTTAATAACGGTGACAGGATTTGCCAAATGGTTGTTGCGCGCCATTCAACAGTTGAATGGGAGTCGGTTGAGGTTTTGGAAGAAAGTGAACGCAGTTCAGGAGGCTTTGGCCATACTGGTATAAAATAAAATCTTTATGAAAAGGACATTGTTTATTGTCGCATTTCTCTTTTCTTTGTTTGGACTTGGAGAGGCTTTTGCCGAAAGAGCCCACAATGTTAGCGATACAGACAAGAGAAAGGCTGAATACATTTATATGCATGCTGCAGTAAAACTTGTTGAGGAAGATTTTTCTTCGTTCAGGGATTTGATAAAACGGGCTTATGAGTTAGACCCTCAAAATAAAGCGATTTCTTATCAATATGGTTATTCGGAATTGCTTACTCAGAATCAGACTCGAAAAAATGCCATTGACGGCTTGAGGCTAATGAAAAAATTCGTTGACGCATATCCTGAGAATTTCTATGAGAATTTTATATATGCGCACGCATGCAGTCAGATTGCAGAAACAGATGAAGCGATACGCATTTGGGAGCGCCTTTTACGCGAATTTCCCAATAGGGTTACTTTATATCAGTTACTTTCTGACGGATATGCGGGAAATGGAGAATATGATAAAGCCATTGCTGCCCTTGATTCAATTGAGAAAACAGAAGGTCCATCAAATGAGGTGTCAATACGTAAAATAGGTTATTTGCTAGCAAAAAAGGATACTGTTTCTGCCATTTCAGAAGGTAAGCGGGTTCTTGAAGTTACAAATAACGGATTCTTCGGTAATGTCCTTATGGGGGATATATTTATGCAGTTAGAAAAGCCTGATAGTTCTATGGTCTATTACAACAAGGCTCAGACAATAGAACCGAACAACGGTTATATTTTTCTATCAAAAGCAAATGTTGCCAGAAAACTCGGTGATGCAGAAGGTTATGAGAATGAGATAAAATCGGCAATTGTTAACAAAGAGGTTGATGTCACTACAAAATTGCGTATCCTAACTTCATATATAGCGAAGACAATAGAGGATAACGATACAACATCAAGCACAATTGAAATGTTTAACAAGGTTGTTGAGCAGCATCCGCATGAGGCAGAAGTGAGAAAATTATATACTGATTATTTGTCATATATAAAAGATTATCCAGGCGCTACTGAGCAGTTATCGTTTGCTCTTGACATTAATCCAGCCGATGATAAAGGATGGAAACGACTGTTATGGCTATTGATTTATCAGAAGAAGTATGATGAATGTATTGCAACAGCAGAAAAGGCTCTTTCTTATTTGCCTGACGATGCTGAAATATATCAGATATTGGCAGTTCCATATTATAGCAAGGAAGATTATATTAAGAGTAACGAATTGTTGGAGAAAGCAATAGAAAAGGATAAAGAGGTTGGCGCTTTGTCATTGTCAGAAGTGTATTCTTCGATGGCAGAGAATTATAACCAGCTTGGTGATAAGCAGAAAACTTATGATTATTATGAGAAGGCAATAGAATTGTCGCCAGATAATATACTCGCTAAGAATAACTATGCTTACACACTTTGTGTTAATGGTGATAACTTAGGCCGAGCAGAGCGTTTGTCAAAAGAGGTTATTGATGCCAATTCTGATAATGAGTCTTATCTTGACACTTATGCATGGATTTGCTTTAAGATGAAGGATTACAAGAAGGCATTGGAGTACATTGAGAAGACTATTGAGGTTACAGAAGAGGTTTCTGCTGTCTTGTATGAGCACTATGGCGATATTCTTTTTATGAACGGAGAACCTAAGAAGGCATTGGAGCAATGGAAGAAGGCTTTGGAATTAGATCCGAATTCCGAAATGCTGAAAAAAAAGGTAAAAAATAAAACTTATTTCTATGAATAGGTATTTTATTAGAATATTTGTTATTGTCGTTATTGCTGTTTTTGCTTTTTCCTGTAAGACAGCAAAACTTTCCGATTCTGATAAATATGAATCTAAGGCTGTTTTTACTCCTAAGACATTTGCTGAAGCCCATCCAGACTGGGCGGATGTAACAATTAATGGAAAAGTTGATATTGGAGTTTCAAGTTCCGTTGTTATTAAGATGGTAAAGGGTAAATCCCTTTCCATTTCGTTGCGTCCTATTTTGGGAATGGAAATTGGAAAACTTTATTTCGAGGGTGATACTGTGACAGTTGTAGATAAGTACCATAAGGCATTTATGAAGGAATCGATAGGTTCGTTCATAGGTGAATATGTTACTGTTGAGACTCTTCAGTCTTTATTCCTTGCAAAACCATTTATTATAGGAGGAGAAGCGCTTGATGAGAATAATTATAAGGACTTTGCTTTTTCTAAGACAAATGGAGATAAGTGGACTATTTTCCCAAAAAAGCAAAGAGATGAATATCAATACTTGTATGATATGAGGGGTAATAATGCTATTGCCTTTGCATTGAGGATAGGAGAAATTGATTATAAGATGACATATTCAGAATATGTTCGTACATCCAATGGAGAAATGCCCTCTAAAATTGTGGCGAGAATACCTATGAGTGGAAAGATTATACCGTTGGATATTTCCTATAGGTCTTTTAAATGGAATACAGGAGTGGATGACAGTATTTCTATTCCGCGTAATTCAAAGAAATATACTTTCCAGGAAATATTGAAATTAATAACCCAAATGTAATGGCAAGGAAGTTTGTATTTTTTCTGATTGTTGGATTTCTGTTTTCAGGTTCTGCTTATGCTCAGACGCTAAATGAGATTAAGCAGCAGAAGACTGTTATGCAGAAAGAGATAAATAAGACTTCAAATTTACTTAACAGTAATAAAAGTAAAACAAGAAAATCACTTAATGCCCTCAATAGGTTGAATTCCGATATTGAGGTTCAGCAGAGAAATATTAATGTTCTTCAAAAGGAAATAGGAGATGTTTCAATACGCATAGACATGGTCAACAAGCAGATTTCAGAAACAGATTCTGCGTTATCGCTTATGCGCAAGAAATATGTTTCGGCAATAAAGCACATGCGGGCACATAGGACATCTCAGAACAAGTTAATGTTTTTGTTGTCATCAGAGTCTTTTCATCAGGCTTACCGAAGAATGAGATATTTGCGAGAGTTCTCATTGTGGCAGCAAAAGCAGTCAGAAGAAATTAAAGCTGCTCAGCAAAAGTTGAAAGAAGAGCAGTTGAAGTTAAAGCATTTACAGGAGGAAAAGAAAGAAAAGATTAATAAGATAAACAGTAACAAATTAAGCCTTGAAACAAAGCGTTCAGAGCAGACTCGTCTTGTTTCTTCCTTAAAAGAGCGAGGAGAGGAACTGCGGCAGACTTTGAGGGAAAAGGAAGCAGAAGCAAGGGCTCTTGACGTTGAGTTAGAGCGACTTATCGAGATAGAGGCGAAGAAAGAGGCAGAGCGTCAGCGAATAGAGGCTGAAAAGCGTCGTGCAGCGGAACTTGAGAAGGCAAGGAAGGCTGAAGAGGCTCGTAAGGCGGAAGAAGCAAGAATTAAGGCTGAGCAGGAAAAGCGTCGTCAGGAATTGGAGAAGATTCGCAAAGAGCAGTTAGAACAAGAGAAAAAGGCTGAAAAGAAACGCCAGAAAGAACTTGAGAAAAAGCGTAAGGAACTTGAAAAAGAGCAAGCAGAATTACGCGAGCAACAACAGAAACTTCAGGAAGAGTGTAAGGCTGCTGAGAAAAAAGAAAAGGAGATGAGAGAGGCGAAGGCTGAAGATTTCGCTGAATTGTCGTCAGATTTCGAAAGTAATAAAGGAAAATTGCCACCACCAATGACTGGCAATTACAGTATTGTCAAGAAATTTGGCAGACATAAATCACCAAACTTACAATATGTTGAAACAAACTGTCTTGGAATTGAAATGGAGGGCGATTTGTCGGCAAGTGCTCGTGCCGTATTCAATGGAAAGGTATCGGGTGTATTCCAGTCTTCATTTGGAATTGTAGTGATGGTTAGACACGGTAGTTTCATTACTGTTTATGCTGGACTTTCTTCGATAGAGGTTAAGACAGGAGATAATGTAAAAACAGGTCAGACTCTTGGAAAAATCCATAAGAATCCAGATGATGAAGACCATTGCTTGCTGCACTTCGAGATTAGAAAGGAAAAATTAAAGTTCAATCCAGAAGAGTGGATCAGATAATTGGTATGATTGAAATAAGAAGATATACATCAAAAGATAAGGCATTGTGGAATGAATTTGTTGCCCATTCAAAGAATGCAACATTCCTCCATAATCGTGACTATATGGATTATCATTCGGATAGATTTACCGACTATTCATTGATGGCATTTGATGAGGGCAAACTCAAAGCATTGCTACCTGCCAATATAAAAGGCGACACGGTCTATTCGCATCAAGGCCTTACATACGGTGGATGGCTTATGCCGCTGATGCATTTTAATGCCAATACTATGATGGATATTTTTCAGGCAATAGTGGTTTATTTCAAGGAGCAGGGGATAAAGAAATTTATTTATAAGGCAGTTCCGCATATCTTCCATAAATACCCAGCAGAAGAGGATTTGTATGCTCTTTTCCGTTTTGGAGCGAGAGAGATAATAACTAATATTTCCTCAACTGTTTGCCGGGACTGTGAAAAATTGCCATATAGCAAGAGTTCTGTAGGAACTACCCTTTCACGAGCAAGAAAGAGTGGGGTAGTTGTTAGGCAGGGTGATGACTATGCTGCTTTTTGGAAGATACTTACAGATAACCTTGTCAATAAATATGGGGTTAAACCAGTTCATACTCTTGATGAGATAATGCTTTTGCAGTCACGTTTCCCGGAGAATATTAAACTGTATATGTCGTATGTTGGGGAGGAGCCTGCTGCGGGTGTCGTTGTTTACGAGCATGGCAATGTTATTCATCTGCAATATTCATCTGCAAATGAACTTGGTGCGGAAACAAGAGCGTTAGGATATTTGTTCCATGAATTGATTGACAGGGTATATTCCGACCGACGCTATATTGATTTTGGCATTTCGAACGAGGATGATGGCCGGTATTTGAATAGTAGCCTGCTGGAAACAAAGTCTCAATTTGCTGCAAGAGGCATTGCATATCATATATATCAGATAGATTTTTAAACAATAATATTATGAAATACCCATGAGATAAAAAAATCACGCCAAAGAGAATGAAAATTATTAAG
>UQLZ01000049.1 GCA_900541935.1 uncultured Prevotellaceae bacterium
AGTCTCTTTCATTTTCTGTTACTTTTTAGTGTAACGCTATGGCAGGACTAGACATTGTATTAGTATAAAAAATGGTGTGCCGACGTTGCACACCATTTTTTTATGCTTGCTCATTATTTTTCTCCTGTTCCACCACATGCCATACAAGCCACCTTGCCTAACCGACTACAAGCAGAACAAGGGTCTCCATAACTAAACCAAGACTGATTTTTTCCTGTTCCGGCACACGCTGAACAAACAACCTTGCCCGTTCCTCCGCACCTGCCGCAAACTCCTTTTTGATAGAACAAAAGCTCTTTTGAAACATTCCCAGAGGTTACAGTTATCTTTCCTTCTCTTGGTGCTCCGCTATGGCTTGAAACACTGACAGTAAAACCTCTTTCTGACTTATTCGTTATCTCACACTCTTGACCAACAATACTAAAGCCACTACCGTCAGAATCGATCTCAACAGTCACTTCTCCTCCTTTTGAGGAAAACTCTAATTTCTCAGGAGACAAATTAATGTATGTCGCACTGCCTTTCTGGCATATTTCAACACTCTCTGATAATTCTCCTGACACCAAATGAAGAATAGCACTTCGATAAACGCCATTATTGTTCGGATCGCATTCTATTGAAACTCTGCCGTCTGCAACACTGACAGAAATCCATTCAATATCTTCTGCGACCTCAAAATCCCCATCCGTTTCCACTTTCAAATTATACAACCCTCCTTCCTTTACAAAGGATACATTCTCCTGACAATTTATGAAAGTAGCAGTCTTCTCACCGAACAAAAAGAAAGCACCAACTCCAATCAACGCCAGCAACCCTACGACGGCAATTATCAAAGGCAGGCTTATTCCTTTTTTCTTGTTCTGCCTCCTATTCTGCTCTGGCTCGCGGTCTTGGGTTCTTCAACAGCCACTTCAGGCTCAACTATAGACTCTGGCTCGGCAGTATTGGGCTCTGCAACAGCCACTTCTGGCTCAACTACAGGCTCTGGCTCGGCAGTCTTGGGCTCTGCAACAAGCAAAGTACCTCCTAATACTGTGTCATTATCAGATTGGAATACAGTAGTTGAGGAAACAAATGGTTCTGCTCTTTTCAAAGGTTTAGCCATCTGTTTTCTTGGTGCTTCAGATTTTTTCACAGCACCAATTTTAGGGCCAAGTCTTTTAGGTTTAATCTTTGTAGGCTTCGGTTTGGCCTCTGACTCTTCTTGCACTAAATCAAGCGAAGCCCCACAAACCTCACAAAATTTAGCATCATCAAGATAAGATTTATTACACTTTGTACAAACTTTCATAACTATTTTAAGGTAAGATATTTAAAATCAACTTCCACATTACAAATGTAAAAAAATAAATTGAAATAGATACGAAACGACACAAATATTTTTTAATATATACACCTTATGCAATTATTTGCTAAATATTTTCCATGCAAAGCAGACTTAGCAGCCATTAGGAAGGCTCAGACAAGGCTCATAAACTTCAAAACCTCATTAAATAAAAAAAGTCGCCTTTCAGCGACTTTAGTGGGGTGAAAAAAGGGACTCGAACCCTCGACCCTCGGAACCACAATCCGATGCTCTAACCAACTGAGCTATTCTCACCGTTTTGATTTCGAGTGCAAAGTTATAGTAAATTTTTAAACCTGCAAAATTTTTGAGTACTTTTTTTCAAAAAAAATCATTTTTCCTCAATTTTGCCTCAAGAAACGGATAACAGAACTTTATTTTCCACATAAAGACACACAGCACTCCAAAGGGACTACCACAAATAAAATATTTTATAGAAATAATGGCACTTTTACACAATTTATAACCAAAACCATTTATTATTACATTTCATACGTTAAGATATTCTACATCAAACACAGTTTTCAGAAAAAACTTAAAAACTTCCGTTTTTATTTTTTTCTGCTCTCGCCTTGCACTATCTTTGCAGAATATAGTTTATATCAAAAGGTATAATATGAAACAACAGAAAAGCAAGAAAGCAAGCAATGTGGTTATCAAGATTCTATGGATAGCCAATGGTTTGTTTATTATTACAGGAGTAGCACTCTGGCTACTGATATACAATGGCATTATAGGTTATATGCCTCCGGTAAAGGAATTACGCAACCCTAACGACAAATATGCAACACGTCTTTACACGAATGATGGAGTCGAGATGGGTCGATATTTTCAGAGCAAAAACAACCGCATATATGCAGACTATGACGAAATTTCAGACAACGTTATAAATGCTCTAATTGCAACTGAGGATGTTAGATTTGAAAGCCATTCGGGAATAGACCTACGTGCATTAAGTCGCGTTCTTTTCAAAACAGTACTTATGGGTAATCGAGGAGCCGGAGGAGGAAGCACAATCACCCAGCAACTTGCCAAGTTACTATATTCTCCAGAATCAACCAACATATTTGACAGAGCTATGAAAAAGCCCGTTGAGTGGGCAATCGCTGTTAAACTTGAACGTTATTACACAAAAGAGGAAATCATTCGTATGTACCTCAACAGATTTGATTTTCTAAACAATGCTGTTGGAATAAAGTCTGCCGCGTACGTATATTTTGGCAAAGAACCAACTGAACTGACAGTAGAAGAAGCAGCGACTCTTGTTGGTATGGTACAAAACCCTTCAAGATTTAATCCAGTTAGATATAACGAACGAACAAAACACAGAAGAAATGTTGTATTGCACCTGATGAAAAAAGCAGGTATGCTCACAGAAGTTGAATGCGATTCATTATGCAATCTTCCTTTAGTTCTTAACTATCACAAGGTTGACCACAAAGACGGAATTGCACCCTATTTCCGAGAGGCAATAAGACTAATGCTTCAAGCGAAAAAACCAGTAGAGAGTGACTATGCTTCTTGGGAACGCCAGAAATTCGTTGACGACTCTATCGCATGGGAAACCAATCCTCTTTTTGGATGGGCAGAAAAAAACCGCAAGCCTGACGGTTCCAAATATAACATTTACACTGACGGACTAAAAATATATACGTCACTTGACTCTCGCATGCAGAAATATGCAGAAGAAGCGGTTGCTTCTCACCTGCGCGATTATCTGCAAAAAGCATTCGACAAGGAAAAAGCTAAAACAGGCCCATATACAACAAACCGTGGAGAATTGGGGAATGTAAAAGTTAGCGACCTGATTAACAAAGCCATTCGACAATCAGAACGCTACCGAGTTTCCAAACTTGCAGGCATGAGCGACGCAGAGATAATGAATAGCTTCAACGAAAAAAGAGAGATGCAAATTTTTACATACTCTGGTGAGGTAGATACCATTATGACGCCCCGTGACTCTTTGTTGCACCAAAAGAAATTTCTTCGTGCCGGCTTTATGTCAATGGATTCACACACAGGATATGTAAAGGCTTATATCGGAGGTCCAGATTTCAAATACTTCCAATATGACATGGCTGGACAAGGTCGCCGACAAATCGGTTCTACAGTTAAGCCATTCCTTTACACATACGCTTTCGAACAAGGCTACACACCCTGCGATGAGTTTCTTAACGAGCAACCTTCAATAACAACTCCTTCAGGAACAGTATGGACACCTCGTAACTCCAGCAAAGCAAGAATTGGTGAAATGGTAAACCTATATTGGGCATTAACAACATCAAACAACTGGATTTCAGCACGCCTTATGTCAGAACTGTCACCAGCAGCCCTTGTCAGAACCATGCATAATTTTGGCATAACTGCCGAACTTCCTGCGGTTATGTCCCTTTGCCTTGGACCTTGCGACATATCTGTCAAAGAAATGGTCACAGCATATACTGCCTTTTCAAACAGAGGTCTTCGCGTTGACCCAATTTATGTAACTTCCATACGAGACAACGAAGGCAACATTCTATTTGAAGCAACTCCACAATTTACGGAAGTGATTAGTGAAGAAGCATACTTCAAAATGATAGATATTTTGCAAAACGTTATCAACGGCGGTACAGGTAACAGACTTCGACGTGCTCCATATAACATTACAGCACCAATGGGCGGAAAAACCGGAACAACAAACTACAACTCTGACGGCTGGTTCATGGGATTTACACCCAACCTCGTGTCAGGTGCATGGGTAGGCGGTGATGAAAGATATATCCACTTTAATACAATGTTTTACGGCCAGGGAGCATCTATGGCTCTACCTATCTACGGTAAATATATGAACAAAGTATATGCTGACAAATCACTCCCATATAAGCAAACAGACCAATTCCCTGAACCGCCAGCAGGATTCAAGCCATGCTTTAAGGAAGACTTTGGTGCAGACTCTGTTATTGTTGAGCCAGTTGAAGTTATAGACGGTGCTTTTGATTAAAAGTTAAAAATAATTAAACAGCAAGCCATTTAAGGTATTTTTAAATTACAAAACACAAATAAAAACGACACTTTAGTTGCGAAACGAAAGCAATAAAGTGTCGTTTGTTTATAACACAAAACTTATAGGACAAAATTTATAACAATTAGAAAAAACAAAACGCTGTTAAATTTATTTACAGAAAAATTTCTTTTATTTATAAAAAGCACTACATTTGCAAAAGAATAAACTAAAAATAAACAGATATGAGCCGTAAACTTAAAGTAAGAGACTTAACTCTCCGTGACGGTCAGCAATCGCTGTTTGCCACAAGAATGAAACAGGAAAGTATTGACAAACTACTTCCTCTTTACAAAGACGCCAAATTCTATGCAATGGAAGTATGGGGCGGTGCCGTTCCAGACTCAGTAATGCGTTACTTGGGCGAAGATCCATGGGTGCGTTTGAAAACTATTAGCGACACAATGGGCGGTATTTCTCAACTAACAGCATTATCTCGCGGTCGCAACCTATTCGGATATGTTCCTTACCCTACTTCAGTTTTGGAAGGTTTCTATAAAGAAGCCATCAAAAACGGCTTGAACATCATGCGTATCTTCGATGCTCTAAACGACTTAGACAACGTTAAGGAATCAATCAAACTCATCAACGAGATGGGAGGTATTGCAGATGGTGCTGTTTGCTATACAGTTGACCCTAAAACAGAGCCAGTAAAACAAGGCTTCTTCGCAAAACTATTCGGTAAGAAGGCAGAAGAACCTGAAAAGATTTTTACTGACGAATACTTCGTTGAAAAGGCAAAGGGTATGGAAGCATACGGTGCTAAGATTATTACCCTTAAAGACATGGCTGGTCTTGTGAACCCACTACGTGCCGCTTCTCTTATTTCAAAACTTAAAGCAGCAGTTAAGGTTCCTGTTGATTTCCATACGCACTGTACTCCAGGATATGGCCTTGCATCTGTTGTTATGGCTATCCTCAACGGTGTTGACATTATTGATACTAACATCTGGTACTTTGGCGGTGGTTCCGCAGCCCCTGCAATCGAATTGGTTTACTTATTCGCTAAGCGTCTTGACGTCGAAGTTGAAGTAAATATGGAAGCAGTAGGCAAAATCCGCAAAGAATTAAAGGCTGTACGTACTGAATTAGCAGACTTCGACTTGCATAAAGGCAACTTCCCTATCGATTTCGACCCGCTAACAGACAAACTTCCTGCAAATATCGAAGCTCTATTCGATAAGGCTGTTGCTGCAGCTAAAGATGGCGATGAAGAAGCTCTTCTTGATGCTTGCCACGCTATTGAAGACTACTTCAATTTCCCGAAACCAAACCTTTTGGTTAAAGAAGCAGAAGTTCCTGGCGGTATGTACTCAAACATGGTTGCTCAATTAAAAACTTTGAAATCAGAAGACTTGCTTGACGACTCAATGAGACTTATCCCGAAAGTTCGCCGCGATGCAGGTTTGGTTCCATTGGTAACTCCTACCAGCCAAATCGTTGGTAGTCAAGCTGTGAGTGTTGCTATAGACAGAAAGAAAGGAAATTCAGACTACAGCAACCCTTCTAACCAATTCATCTCATTGATTAAAGGTGAGTATGGTAAAACTCCAGTTGCTATTACTCCTGAGTTCAGAGAGCAAATTACTGGCAGCCCTGTTGAGCATCCATACGATGTTACAACCTACAAGCAACCAGAAAATCCTGTTCTTAACGAATTGGGCGGATGCAAACTTGCTGAAAACGAACAAGAATATCTACTTCTTCAACTTCTTCCTAGCGTTGCAAACGGCTTCTTGAGAAAACGTCGTGAAGCAGAACACAAAGCTACCGCTCCTGTTGAAGAGGTTAAAGAAGAGGCTAAAGCAAAAGAAGAACCAATCACAGGACCATGCGAATGCGCACCAATGGGCGGTAGAATCGTCGAGGTTAACGTAAAGGCTGGCGATACGGTTAAGAAAGGTCAAAAACTTCTTGTTTACGAAGCAATGAAGATGGAAAATGAGTTGATGGCAGATAGCGACAAGGTTGTTAAACGAGTATTTGTTAAAGTTGGCGACGTTGTTGGAACTGACGCTCCTCTCGTTGAATTTGAGAAATAACACAATTTCTAAAATATTAAAATAAACGCGGGTATCAGAGTTTTTGATACCCGCATTTATTTTATCTGCGACAATAAAGAGTTATCTTTGTAAAAAAATTTAAGAAAGTGCCATATATCAGTTCAAACAAATCTATTTTCAAGCAAGTAGATTTCACTATAATAATATTATATGCTATTCTTGTAATAGCTGGAGCAATAAGTATTTACGCGGCAAGTTATGATTTTGACAATGCCAGCATGCTTGACTTTTCAGAATTTTCAGGCAAGCAATTTTTATGGATTGGACTGTCATTCATATTAGGCACTGCAATTCTTCTTGTCGATGACTGGTTCTTCGAGACATACGCATACCTTATATACGCAATTCTCATTGTTTTACTTATAGTTACCATATTTATAGCCCCAGATATAAAAGGGTCCCATTCATGGATTGTGCTTGGTCCTGTCAGTCTGCAACCCGCTGAATTTGCGAAATTCGCAACCGCATTGGCACTCGCAAAACTATTCAGCAGTTATAATTTTGTACTTAACAACAAAGCAAGCAATTACTTTAAAGCATTACTTATAATTCTTATGCCAGTAGTAATCATCAAATTACAAGATGAAACAGGCTCTGCTTTAGTATTTCTTTCTCTTTTTCTAGTTCTATTTAGAGAAGGTATGAGTGGACTGATTCTATTCGCAGCATTCAGTAGTGTCGTTATATTTGTTGTAAGCCTAAAATATTCAGCACTTACCATTTTAGGCATTTCTGGTGGGGAATTCATAGTTCTCGCTCTAATATTGACAATGGTATTAGGAATGACTGTTTTCTATTGTAAATCATATATGTCTGCAAGAAATATCTTATTCATTTACCTTGGCAGTGCAATAATTTTCACAACCCTTGCTCTTTTCGACATAGATATAAACGGCCGCATAATAATGCTATCAACTCTCGGCGCGACCATAGGATACATAATATTCGAGACACTCAAGCACGATGCAAAGAAATATATTATTATATGCCTTTTTGCAATTGGCTCAGCAGGTTTTATGTTCTCTACCAATGTTGCTCTCAACTCACTCGCCCCACACCAGCAGCAACGCATTAAAGTGGCTTTAGGCATTGTTGACGACCTTCGCGGATACGGATATAACGTCAACCAATCCAAAATTGCTATTGGTTCAGGCGGAGTAACCGGTAAGGGTTTTCTTAATGGGACACAGACAAAACTAAAGTACGTTCCAGAGCAGCATACCGATTTTATTTTCTGTACAATTGGAGAAGAGCAAGGTTTTATCGGAACAAGCATTGTCCTTGTTCTATTGGTTACTCTAATCCTACGAATAATAAAAATAGCCGAACGACAATATACGTCATTCGGCAGAGTATATGGCTATTGCGTAGCCTCATACCTTACATTCCACTTTGGCATCAATATCGGAATGGTTATTGGCCTATGCCCGGTTATTGGCATTCCTCTACCATTCTTCAGTTATGGAGGTTCTTCACTTTGGGGATTTACAATTCTTCTTGCAATTCTTTTGAAGATTGACGCATCAAGGTCAGACAAGAGTTATTAAACTATATTATCATCGCCTTAACTGCATCTACAAACTCATCGTCAGGCATATCGTATGGCAGCCAATTGATGTGGAAGCCTCGGCGCTCCATACCTCTAAACCAAGTCATCTGACGTTTGGCAAACTGATGGATTGCAATCTCCAAGCCTTCAAACATCTGTTCGTAAGTGATTTCTCCTATTATGTAGTTTGTAAGAAATTTATATTCCAAACCGTAATAAATCAAATCTTCAGGAGCAATACCAGAGTCAAGCAAAGCCTTAACCTCTTCAACCATACCGTTTTCAAGCCTCTTTACCAATCTGTCGGAAATTTTTTCACGGCGTGCTTTCCTTTCAATATCAACGCCTACAAGCAGATAATCATGACGTGGATTAGGCTCAATGTCCTGCTGCACTTCAGGGTGCTCTGAATAATATGTCTGAATTTCAATAGCACGAATGGCACGCTTTGCAGAATCAACGTCTGTAGTATTGTGCAAAGTCTTCATTTTCTCAAGAATAGCAGTCAACTCCTCCAAAGACTTGCCGGCAAGACTTTCCCTCAACGCCTTATTTTCAGGCACCTTTGGCAAATTCAATCCTTTCAGTACAGATTCAACATAGAGTCCCGTTCCTCCACAAAGAACTGGCATCTTTCCTCTTTTTCGAATATCGGCTTCCGCCGTATTATAATCTCGGATATATTCAAATAGATTATACTTATATCCAGCAGGACAGATATCAATCAAATGATATGGAACGTTTCCATATTCTTCCAAATCTTTACCAGTGCCAATATCCATACCCTTATATAATTGTCTTGAATCGGCACTAATTATCTCTCCGCCAACAGATTTAGCAAGAGCAACCGCCTTATGGGTCTTACCCGAAGCGGTAGGACCTGTTATCACTATCAAATTATATTTGTTCATAATTGTCAAATACAGAATAAATCCCTACAAATTTAAGGTTTTTATTTCAGATATTCTGTGCTTTAAACGACAAACATGCTACCAGTATATTATCCAAGACCTTCTATATACTTATACCAAAAGAGTCGTAGTTTAGCGAAACTAACATCTCTATTGAATTTAGACAAATACACCCAGCGGTTATCACTGAAATCAAGACTGCTGTTCTTAATCTCAGATATTGAAAAGTTTGGTATATAGCCTTTTATATCTATCCTTCTATGCCCGTCGATATCATAAATTTTGCTTGCTGTCATTATTCTAAAAATTCTTGACAATTCTGCAGTAACAAAAGGAGTAAACATTTCTTTATTATGATTTATAACCAATTCTTCCTTAGTCATCCACTCCCCTTTTACAGCAAATTTTTCCTCATACTTCAAAATCATCGACTTATCATCAATAAAACAGAAATAATGCTCAACACTCCTCTTCTGCTCAAAGTCAAGAGAGCCATAACAAAACCTAATTGAGCCTACATTTACAAAACCAAGACGCTCAGCCATATATGATTTTGCAAAGCCCACTGATATTTTTTCTTCAAATTCGCTATCCACAATAAATGGAGTTTCGTACATTTCATTCTGTATAACATAATACACAGTATCCCCACATACAACAGTTATCCTCAGCCTTTTTTTTCCTACAGGAACTTCCTGTCGCGTTTCAAATTTATCATATCGACGATAAACGCGTATAAGAAAATACCGAAACCGAAGCATCAGCAAATCCATAGTTACTATAATTGGTGGCAGGAAATAGAATATAAAATCATCAAAAGAACTGTCATAAAAAGAATTACTAACAAATATTTCGTATCCCCAAACTACTATAATTCCAACTATTGCCACCTTAATCTGCCTAGGGACGAGATAACGGTTTTCCCTTTCATATATATGCCCCAAAGCCTTCCGTTCGCATACAGAACCATTACGAAGCAGGCAATCTATACAAAGGACATTTTTTAATCCCTTATACTTCATAACCAGCAGAACAATAAGAACAACAACAGGCAACAGCATTGCTTTTAATGGTTTGACTTCAGCCAACCTGTCTGCATTAAAGAAATCGATGACAACAAAGCAAATTGTTATAATCAATAATGAACGTGCTGCTGAATATGGAATCAGCATACATGTTTCAACTTTACTTTTCCTATTAAAACGGACAAACGAAAAGAGTAACAACGATACCAGCAAAGTTATAAAATGACACCATCCCGCCGGCAATAGCATAATGAATAACGGCACGACAGATACAGATACTGCCCCCAAAGCGTAATTACGCCATATTATGAACGGAGAGCAACTGGATACGTTGTTACACTTCTTATTATTCACGTATTTCTATTTTTTCAAATGAGAGTCGAAAAATTTAAGAATCTTCTTATATAATGGATATCTTGCACCACAATTTCTAATAAAGTGATTTTCATTTGTATATATCATCATATCAAGAAGTTGACCAGCATCTGTAGCTTTTGCAACATATTCGTATGTATTAGCGGGATGAACATTATCATCAGCCGTACCGGTAATGATCAGCAACTCACCTTTCAATTTATCCACTCTGTTAATTGCAGAAGCAGCATCATATCCTAAAGAGTTTTGCTGCGGAGTTAACATAAATCTTTCTGTATATACGGAATCATACAGTCTCCAGTCTGTAACAGGAGCAACAGCAACACCGGCCGCATACGGACTATTATTCTGAGACATAGCCATAAGAGTTTCATAGCCACCATAACTCCAACCAAAGATACCTATATTATCTGCATCAACATATTCAAGAGATGCCATATAATTGGCAGCGGCTATCTGGTCAATACTTTCATACTTGCCTAAATTCTTATACACAGTAGATGCAAATGCCTTTCCTCTACCACCGGTTCCACGTCCGTCAACACACGCAACAATATAACCAGACTGAGCTACATAATGCAACCAATCAACTTCCCAACGATTCAAAACCAACTGTGAATCAGGCCCACTATAATGGTACATTATAACAGGGTATTTACGACTCGGATTAAAATCATTTGGCTTTATCATATATCCATTCAACTCATATCCATCTGAGTTGAAAGTAAAGAATTCTTTCTTTGGCATTCTACCAGCATAAATTTCTTTATAAGCAGCATTATCCTCAAGAACTCTAATCTTCTTTCCTGCAAAATTGTGAAGAGTATAGATATTTGGAACATTTATATCACTATGGTTAAGAATATAGAAATTCAATCCTCGGCTAAAAACCGCTGAATTTGCACCTTCTTCAGTCGAAAGTTTTTTGACAGTACCTTTTGCGTCAACAGAAGAGACAACAGTTGTCAAAGGTCCATCTTGATTTGACTGAAAATAGAAAGTTTTCTTTTCTGGATTATATCCATAGTAATCCGTAACCTCCCAATTACCTTTTGTTATCTGTTTTATCAAAGCACCAGCGTTTGAATACTGATACAAATGACAATATCCATCTTTTTCACTTGCAACCACAAAGAAATCTAGATAATATTTGGTCATACTTGTTATCGCAGGGTCAATCCAAGAAGTTGACTTATCTGTATATATCAATTTTGCAACCGTAGACCTTGGATTGACAGAGTAAAGTCTCATTTCATTTTGGTCGCGGTTCAACGTGTTTACCATAAGCCTGTCTGGCGTCAAACCAAACTCTATTTTATTAATATATGATTCTGAATCAATTGGAATATTCATCGTCTTCAATACCCTTGTTTCAATATCATAACTCAATGCCTGGATTTTGGAATTTTTTTCTCCTGCAACAGGATATTTATAAGTAAACTTACCTGGATACTTTGCATATTCAGAGTTTGGATTACATGCTCCTGAATAAATAGGCAATGAGTAAGTTTTAACTTCCGATTCATCCCAACGAAGGAATGCAAGCATTGAATTGTCAGGAGACCAGGTCAAAGAACTCAACATTCCGAACTCTTCTTGATATACCCAATCAGGAACACCATTTATAACCTTATTCAACTCACCATCCTTAGTAACAGGTACAACTGTTCCATAGTCGATTTTTGCAACATAAACGTTGTTATCCTTAACGAAAGCAACCATTCGGTCATCGTGAGAAAAGACAGGTATTTCCTGCTTTCCTTCTGCCAACGGCTTGATATTATTTCTTGCAATATCATAAACATAGAATGACGCCCTAAATGAATGTCGGTAAATTTCCTCAGAATCTGTATAAAGCAACAAAAGTTTCTCATTTGGAGACAAAATAAAACCGTCCCAATACTCAACATTGCATTTATTCAACTCCTTAGTATCCATTACGACACTCAGCAATTTTCCACTTTTTATATCATATCTCTCAACACGCTGCAAATCATCAGACAATTGCATATAATCTGTTCCGTCTGCGGTGAAGACCATTTCATTCAAACCAACAGGGCGAGTGTTTAATGAGCACTCCTTCAATGTTAAATCAGCAGCAAATGAACTGCCAAAAACCATTAGCGATACTACAGCCGCTATTAATCTTCTTTGCATCTTCATAAAGTATTATTTATATTGCAAATTTACGAAATCTTTTTTATCTAAATGTGATAAACTTTACTTATGGACAAAAAAACGATTTAACTTGTTTTGTCTTCTATCAGTCTGCACTATCTTTACATCAAACCATATACAAAGGACTAATAAAATATATACAAAATATATTAATACCTTTTTGAAAATTAATGCAGTTTATAACTGATAAGATAACAATAATAATAGTAATAATGTTTACCTTTGCGTAAATAATAAATCTCACCCATAAAAATTAATAAAACAGGAAATGACATTTGAGCCATTAGCAGAGCGACTACGCCCTAAGAATCTTGACGATTATGTTGGACAGAAACACCTTGTTGGAGAAGGCTGCATATTGCGTAGGATGATAGAATCAGGCAGTATAGCCTCTTTCATTCTCTGGGGACCTCCTGGAGTAGGCAAAACAACCCTTGCCAGAATAATCGCAACTCAAGTTAATGCTCCTTTTTACACTCTATCTGCTGTAAGTTCTGGAGTTAAGGAAGTTCGTGACGTTCTTAACCGCTGCTCAAACGACAGTAAAAGCATGTTTGTCAAGCACCGCCCTATCCTATTTATTGACGAAATCCACCGTTTCAACAAGTCTCAGCAAGACTCCTTGCTTAATGCTGTGGAAACAGGAATCGTCACACTTATAGGAGCGACTACTGAAAATCCGTCATTTGAAATAATACGTCCTCTTCTTTCTCGGGCTCAAGTATATGTATTAAAACCGCTAACAGACTCTGATTTAGAGGAATTACTAAATCGAGCGATTCTAAAAGACGAAGTTTTGAGTAAAAAGAAAGTTATTGTCGAAGAAAAAGCCGCTCTATTCCAATATGCTGGTGGCGATGCCCGTAAAATGCTTAATATTCTTGACCTAATCTACCAGTCTGTTAAAGAAAATGAAGATATGGTTATAAACAATGGCATTGTAACCGAACGGCTCCAACAGAATCCTGCAGCATACGACAAAGACGGAGAAATGCACTATGACATTATTTCCGCATTCATCAAATCCGTTCGGGGAAGTGATCCTGACGCTGCTGTATATTGGCTTGCTCGAATGATTCACGGAGGAGAGGACCCTGCATTTATTGCTCGGCGACTTGTTATATTGGCCGCTGAAGATATTGGCCTTGCCAACCCTAATGCCCTATTACTTGCAAATGCAACATTCGACGCACTTCAAAAAATAGGATGGCCTGAAGGTAGGATAATCCTTTCTGAATGCACAATTTATCTTGCAACTTCGCCAAAAAGCAACTCTGCATACAATGCTATTAATGAAGCTATTGCATATGTTGAACAAACTGGCAACCAACCAGTTCCTCTACATTTGAGAAACGCTCCAACGAAATTGATGAAAGATTTAGGTTATGGAACAAACTACAAGTATCCTCACGTTTATCCCAATCATTTTACAGAGCAACAATATATGCCCGACAAATCAATAGGTAAACAATTTTGGATTCCTTGCTCAAATGCACAGGAAAGTAAAATGAACGAGCGACAGCAATTCCTTTGGAAAAAAGAAAAATAATCATTTGGACAGCAAACGGAAAACTTCACTTGCTGTCCTTTTTATATTATCCTTTGCTACATCAGGAAGCATTGCTTCTTCTAACTTCATACCATTTGGGACAACAGAATGAACTGAATAAAAACCATTATCTAATAGGATTTGAGCATCATCAATTCGCCCAGCCAAAGCAATTGTTTTTACACCTTTTGCAAGCGCACGCCTACATACCCCAAACGGCGTTTTCCCAAGCAATGAAGTCTTATCCATCGCACCTTCTCCAGTTATAACAAAGTCTGCACCAACAACCTTTTTATTAAAACCAACAATATCCAAAATTTCCTCAATGCCTTGCTTAAGTTGTGCATTCAAGACAGCAGACAAAGTGCCACCTATACCACCCGCTGCACCCGAAAACCGCTCAAACCTAATATCTTTTCCAAATTTTTTCTGCAAAATCTTCGCAAAGTTTTCAAGTCCTGCATCTAAAACCAAAACATCATCATAAGATGCTCCTTTTTGCGGAGCAAAAAGATACGCAGCACCATTAATACCACAAAAGTCAGCAGAAACATCACAAAGCAAAGTAAATGAGCATTCTTTCAAGCGGGCATCAACTTCTGATTCATCAATGTCAACTACGCTATTAAGGCTACAACCAATAGGCGGCAAAACAATCCCATTATCATCTAAAAACTTATAGCCTAAAGCAGAAAGAATTCCCATTGCCGCATCGTTGGTAGCACTACCACCCAAGCCTATAAGAAATTTTCTCACGCCTCTATTAATTGCATCAATAATGATTTCGCCAGTACCAAATGATGTGGTTTGCAATGGATTACGTTGCTTCTTACCAATCAATGCTATCCCAGAAGCAATTGCAACATCAAGAACCGCAGTATCACCATTAATTATCCCATATCTGACTGATATTTCTTTATTCAAAGGATTATGTACAACCATATCAACCCACAACCCGTCAAGCGACATAACTACCGCTTCCATAGTTCCGTCACCTCCGTCAGCAACATATAGTTTGTCAATTTGGCAACCTGGAATCGATGTAAAAATACCCTCTTCAATGGAACCCGCAACCTCTGGGGAACTCAGAGAACCTTTGAACTTATCTGGTGCAATCAGAATTTTCATAGATAAGGTTTATACTAAAGAACCTATTGATGATGATTAACAAATACCTTTTCCACGGTTCCGTCTGAATACCTGACTAAATTCAAACCGTACAACGGCTTACTATGCCTTATTCCATCAATTCCATAATAGCCAATAATATATTTATTTGCTGAACCACTATCGTTTTTAACACTTTCTATGCCTCCAGAGCCGACGATGCCTGACGACATCAATTGTCCGCTTGAACTATATTCAACATTATAATTTCCATACTCATTTTTTGTCAGCACAAAACAATTCGGAACCTTATTCGCTGACACATTAGCATCATCTATAAGGTATTTTACATCAGACCCGAAAAATCCTATAAATGGTCTCCATAAATCGTCAAGTCCCATTGTATATGACCCCGCTGGCCATTCCCTGATTTCAACAAAATGATTTTTCCATGACAAATAATATTCAGGCCTTAAAATAAACTTCTTGCCAGCAGGCAAATCAGGCATAGTGAAAGTCAAGGATACATCGGAACCGTCTCTCTTTATATCAACACCGTCACCTAAATAATAATAATCCGATCCTGGGACCAAATTTTTTTCCCTACATACCCTATGTTATAATCTCTGCTGGAGGAGACACCATTACTAACCCAAGGATATTCTTCATATAAGAACAACCTTGCTGAAGATTCATAAATAGAGCCAAAGGAAAAGCCCAGTTTGTCTGTATTGATAAATTTCACATCATCTAATGCAACAGTCACCAAATCTCCTGCCTTTGGCTGTTCTGGAATCATGCTCACTCCCCCTCTTATAGACATAGATGGTATGTAAAAATTATCATCTGGATTTAGGAACCTTTGATCTGTCGTCATTATAGGTTCAATATCCATTCCACCATAACTTATAGCAAAAAAATTGGGTTTGAACCAGCCGTCACAATTTCCTCCCCAACCCCAATTAATATGCCAGAAACCATTGGAGTCAATTCCGTCCATAACAACAGCATGACTGAAATATACTTCTACATCATATTTAATTTTCAAGACCTGAGGTCCATTAACATTGTTAAGATAATCAACATAATCTGCATACTCCACATCTATCATCGTATAACCATTATACCATATATTCCATTGTCCTGGAGACTCGTAATAAAAAGACACCTTGTTCAACTCATTAGCAATATCAGCCATTAGAGTAGCAACAGCGTCTGCTTCTTGCTCTGTATAACAGCCTTCATCGTATCTGTCTTTCATTAAATTCCACTGAAACTTGTTACTAACGCTTTGAGATGGTCTTTTATAATAATTAAACAGTTGGGCAACTGCAACCGTGCTACAACCCGCAGGAAAATTAAGCCCTGTCTCTATGTTTTTAGGACAGAACTTGTTAAAAGGATAGCCTTGAGCCCACTGCGTTGTCAGGTAAGGTCCTTTCACAGGCACGCCAATTGAAGAAACGTTCGTTGGAACGGATTTATTTATTTTGTTCGTTTCTGAAAAAATTCTTAAAATTGTCTCCTGCTTGTCTCCAAGTTCAAAATGCCCGGAATTGCTATAACCAACAACTTCAGAAAGGCCTGATTCTGAATTGATAATGACAAAGCCTCCTCCGTCTCTGTTAAAGACATTAATGCCTGTACCAGGAACGACAAATTGGTCTATCGCTTCAAATTTGACAACACCTTCCTTTCCAACTTTTTCAGACTCATTAAAAAATCGAACAGCAACACCTTTTAAATCACTGCCCACTGAACTTAACCAGATAGTAGTAATAAGAACAAATAATAAATAATAACGCTTATTCATAATATTGAAATTTTAGTCATTAATAGATATCTGATACAAAAATAATAAAAAAGTAAAAATATATTATTAATATCACAAAAAATAAAAAGCCGGCTGCATTTTACTATGTAGCCGGCTTTCTCTATTATGCTTAATATGTCTAGTCCTGCCATAGCGTTACACTAAAAAGTAACAGAAAATGAAAGAGA
>UQLZ01000050.1 GCA_900541935.1 uncultured Prevotellaceae bacterium
TACCTCAAAGACTTATGGCTTTTAGGTCAATCCCACACCTTTTTGCTACTGAGCCGAAATACATTTCGTCCGCCGTGCACGAACAAAAATAATTGTTTTGAATTTTGCTACCGCGGACACTCAGCAGAGTGTCCCTACAGAATTTAGTTATTTATCTTCCTTTATATCAATTTTTTGTAGGGGACGATGCTCCATCGTTCCGCAAGAATAATTGTTTGTTATGCTTAGTGGCGGGTCGAAAGAACTTTGACCCCTTCAGGTTGTCTTTATGATTTTATTATTTCTCAATTTTGTGTTTGTAAATATAATTTAGTCGATTTGAAAGCGTTTTGCAAATTGTAGTTACTTGTATAAGCCAGGTAGGACGGTATAGACTACCTTATGTAATACTATTAACAAACTTGTTATATTTTGCTGTTTATTCTTTGTTTCGTATTGTTGCAGTGCTTTTTTGAGTTGATCACGTACATAGTGGGCGGCCACTCTTGGATATATAATTCTTATTCCTGCGCCGTAACTCATTAATATTTAGTAAAGACCGCGTCCGAGAGAGGGTTTGTAGTTTACAATTCCTTTTATTGTGAATTCGCAACTTTCATCTTCGTTTTCTTTTACTAATACCTGTGAGGTGTGTATTGGTTTTGTCTTTATTTATTTGCTTTGCTCTGGACTTGCCCAGAATTTTACAATTTTGGGTTTGCTTCCAATGTTTTTACTTACCCCGATTACGTCGTTAAAGAATGTTTCCGGATTGAAGTTAGGATTTTCATAGAATGGCAAGTTTATAGGTTCCAAACTTACTATTCTGTCTAAAGCGAGATTATATAGGACCATATCTTTTGTAGTAGAGCAAAAGATGAACCATCTGTTTCTAAATTCTTTCAGCATGTGAGGGAAGACTATATATTCATTCGGCTCTACTGCTGTAAATGATTGGTATGTTATGCGCAGAGTTTGTTTAGAATATGGTTATAAAGAGGATTGAGGTATTTTAAACCCTTTAGGTTTGGAACATTGTCGAAATTAATAATTGGTTTTCTTTTATTTCTCGAAATTGCCAGTTTGTCCTGGAGTCTACCGATGATGTCGGGCAATTCGGCGAATACTTCAAAATCCTCCAGTTGTCGGAGCATATCAACAGCCTCTTGCATCATTTAAAAATCGTTATGTGACATAGGTATATTTGTAATTGAATAGTTATTGTCTGCATATCGGTAGTATTTATGCTCGTAAACTTCAATAGGGGCGTTGTAGCCGAGTTTATCTGAACGCATGATTTGTATATCGTTTTGAATGGTTATAAGCGGTACGCCCTTTGTTTTTCCTTTAGCGTAGTATAGTACTTCCGGGCATGCTTCAACCAAGTCATCAAGGGTCCAACGTCGATAGTGGTTTCCTTTACTGTCAAACATTTCGTATTGGTCGTATATCGCTGGTGCTATAACTTTTCCGTTCTCTCCATCAATAATACCTACCTTTTTACCTTTCTTTACTATAAACACAATGCCATTATAAGTCTTTCTGAAAGAGTCTTATCTATTGCCGTCTGCAATTACTTTTCCAGTACTGCTGTTGAACAAGTATTTGATACCTTTTTTGCTGTATGCGTAAATGTTGTCAAATCCCCAACGTGCTATTATTTCTATAGAGTCGTTAACAGCAGGAACAGTATTGCTTTTTATCATTTATAAAGCACATAAAAAGGGCTGTATCAAAAATTAATTTGACACAGCCCCATACTTTATTATTTTATATTATCAATTATTTTGCTGGAGTTGCAGCAGGAGCATCCTTTAGGTTAAGTTTAGTCTTTACTAATGGAGTAACGTTTACAGCGTCAGTACCAACGTAAAGAGGTTGTGCAGCGTCAAGGATGAATGTGAAACCGTTTTCAGCACCAACTGCTTGGATAGCAGATTTAATCTTTTCTTGAATAGGAGCGAGCAAAGTTTGTTGTTGGCGTTGAAGGTCGCTACCAGCCATTTGCTCAAAGTTTTGAATCTTTTGGTTCAATTCCGCAAGTTCTTGTTGACGGCGTTCCTTGATTGATTCAGGAGTATCTTTAGCAAGGTTTTGGAATTCAGTGAATTTCTTTTGGAATTCTTCTTGCAAAGCCTTGAATTCAGTTTCGTATTTTTTAGACACGTCAGCCAAAGTAGCGTCTGCAGTTTTCACTTCTGGCATAAGGCTGAATACTTCTTGAGTATTAACGTATCCGAATTTTTGTGCGAAAAGGCACATAGGTGCTGCAATCATAACAGCCAATAAGATTTTCTTTAACATAGTATTTTGTTTTTATTTATTTTAAATTGTAATCGATTGCGAAGATAATGCAATTTGACCGTAGAAAAAAGTAAATAACGCTTTTTTTAGGTTATTTATGATGTGTCTGAATTATCTCAGTGCAAATGCTTTATTTTGAATAACCGAGTTTTTCGAGGACTTCGTTACTGATGTCAATTCTCGGAGAAGCGAAAATAATTCCTGCAGAAGAAGCCCTATCGAAGATAACCTGATAACCTCTTTGCTCTGAAACCTTTTTAACGGCTTCGTAGATGTCTGTTTGAATAGGCTCGATGAGAGATTGGCGCTTTTTGTGCAATTCTCCGTCAGGACCGAAATATTTAGATTGCAGTTCTGCTGCCTCTTTTTCTTTGGCAACGATTTCCTCTTCCTTTTTCTTCTTTTGCTCATCTGTCAGGAAAACCATATCACCTTGGTAGTTCTTGTAAAGCGTTTCCGCTTCCTTCATTTTTGTTTCTACCTCTTTTTGCCAGCGCAGAGAAACCTGGTTTAATTGCTCGTTTGCCATTTCATACTGAGGTATATTTTTTAGTATGTACTCCATATCAACCAATGCATATTTCTGAGCGAAAGAAGTGATTGAGCAAGTGATAATCAGAGCCGCAATTAAAAATAATCTTTTCATAGTTACCTAATTTTAGTTTTTAAATAGGATATTAATTTTGAATTTAACGTTTAGACTAAAATTAACATAAATAGTTTAATGCGTTAACAAAATATTTTAGAATTCCTGACCGAGAACGAAGTGGAAGTGGCCGCCACCTTTTTCGCCGAATACCGAGTCAAAACCGTAAGCCCAGTCAATACCCATCATGCCAACCATTGGCAAGTAGATTCTGACACCTGCGCCGGCAGATTTCTTGAGGTTGAACGGAGAGAAATCCTTCACATCAGTCCACGCGTTACCGCCTTCTACGAATGCAAGACCGTAGATTGTTGTGCTTGGTTGAAGCATGAATGGGAAGTGGAGTTCCATGCAGAAGCGAGTGTATGCATAACCGTCTTTAGTCCAAGGAGTGAATGCGCCGTTATCGTAACCACGCAATGCGATCGTTTCTTGCGCGTATCCGTAACTTCCAGACATACCGTCACCACCAACATAGAATGTTTCAAACGGGGATTTCAAGTACTTGTTGTAACTGCCCAGCAAACCGATATCCGCTCTTGTCATGAGAACAAGCGTCCATTTTCCTTCAGGGTCGGTGAGTGGAGTATATGTTCTTGCTTTGAATTTGAGTTTCCAGTATTCAATCCATTTGTACATCTCTTCCTTCGCTTTTTGAGTGTTAGCCTCAGAAAGAGCCTTCCAGTTCTTGTTAGAGAAAAGAGAAACAGGAGGAGTCAAACTCAAGTCAAGAGAGAAAGTACTACCGCTACGAGTGTATATAGGGTTGTCGATACTGTTTCTTGAAAGCGACAGGCCGAGAACGAATGAGTTTGAAGTACCATTATTCATATAGTACAGGTATTCCCAGTTTTTAAGGTGGTACCAGTTATATGAAAGTTGAGCCATGAATGTAAAGTAGTTATCAGGCCAGTTAAGACGCTTACCGAAACCAAGAGAAATACCAGCCATTTGGAGGAATTTGTTCTTGTCGTATGCGTTTTCTATACTGTTCTGATAATAGTCGTTATATCCGCCATAAAGACCTGTATAACTACCAAGACTGTTGTAAAGCATACCGCTTGTCATATAGTTACGGTTGTAGAAGTTGCTGTTAACACCTGTCTGACGTGAGTAGTATGCCGATACAGAAAGAGAGTTTGGTCTCTTGCCTCCGAACCATGGGTCAAGGAAAGAGAAAGAGTATGCCTGATAGTATTTAGCGTTAGTTTGAGCGCTAATTGAGAAAGTTTGACCTTCACCTTGAGGGATAATTCCTTTGTATGTGCTTGGCTTGAACAAGTTTTTTATTGAGAAGTTAGTGAATTTTAAAGCCACCTTACCGATAACACCAGTTTGACCCCAACCAGCAGAAAGTTCAATATGGTCACTGTTCTTTGAAGTCAAGTTAAAAATCAAGTCAACAGTACCGTTGTCAGGGTTCGGTTCAGGTCTGATGTCCATAGATTCCGGGTCGAAGTGACCTGTTTGAGCAATTTCGCGTGCAGAGCGCTGCAATGCTTCTTTAGAGAATAGGTCGCCAGGACGAACACGCAACTCACGGCGGATAACCTTTTCGTAAAGGCGGTCGTTACCGTTGATTGCGATATTGTTGATACGTGCTTGTGGACCTTCCATAACTCTCATTTCAAGAGCGATAGAATCTCCTTCAATCTTTGATTCAATAGGAACAAGTTGGAAGAAGAGGTAACCATTATTCATATAAAGGTTAGCAACGGCGTCATCGTCCTCCATTGTTCGCTTGTTCAGCAATGTCTGGTTATATACATCGCCTTTCTTCATTCCGAGGAGCAAGTCCAAGTATTCTGAAGAATAGATTGTATTACCAGCCCAAGAGATGTCAGATATGTAGTATTTTTTACCTTCTTCCACCTTCAAGTGAACGTCAACATACTTATCGTTATATTTGGTGACAGAATCGCTTACAATTCTTGCATCACGATAGCCAAGCTCGTTATACTTTTTGATAATCAAAGCCTTATCGGTCTCGTAGTCAGATTCCACGAACTTTTTTTGACGGAAAAGATTTACCAATTTCTTTTTCTCGTTTGTTTTCTTCATTGTTCTCTGAATCTTGTTGTCAGAGAGAACTTCATTACCATCGATATAGATTTTGTGCACTTTAATTTTTTCATTTTTGTCTATTTCAATAGTAACAATCATTTCATTCTCTTTGCTTAGGTCTGGAGTTTGACGCACTCTTACGTCAACGTTGCTAAATCCTTTTTGCTTGAAATAAGCGGCAACAATATCTTCAGCCCTGTTGACTATGTTCTGAGTAATCTGGTTACCTGGCATTAGGTTAAGGCGAGTTTCCAAATCTTCCTTTTCGCCTTTCTTTACTCCAACATATTCAATCTTTGAAATTCTTGGTTGCTGGCGAAGGTCAAAAACGAGCCACGCCTTGTCGCCGCAAATCTTTTCTACTTTTATTTGGATTTTAGAGAAAAGTCCCTGTCTCCAGAATCGTTTTGCTGCATTAGTTATTTCGTTTCCGGGTATTTCTATTCTGTCGCCAACAGCAAGACCTGAATACCCAATAACAATATAGTCTTCGTAGTATTGCAACCCCGTAACCCTAAGACCAGCGATTTCGTAAGTCTTAGGCATTGAGGAGAAGATGATGTTTGGGTTATAGATAGTGTCATTCTGTTCAGCGGCTTTAGAACTGAAGCAGAGCGAAAAGATCGCCAATAAAGCGATTGTTAGTTTATTTCTCATATTTAAAGTGCACAATTTATTCATTACTGTTTTGATTTTATTTGCTCGCTTGTCTTACCGAATCTCCTTTCACGAGATTGATATTGAAAGATGATATTACAAAATTCTTCTTTAGAAAAGTCCGGCCATAGGACGTTTGCAAAATGTAGTTCGGCATAAGCAATTTGCCAAAGAAGGTAGTTGCTTATCCTGCACTCTCCACCAGTTCTTATAAGGAGGTCGGGGTTTGGCATACCAGAGGTAAATAGATAGTCTGAAATTGTTTTGTCGTCAATTTCATTAATGTTTATTTTCCCATTTTTTGCATCTTCAGCAATGTTTTTGACAGCCTTTGTTATTTCTTCATGAGAAGAGTAACTGATGGCGAGAGTAAGGGTGAGTCCTGTGTCGTTAGCGGTCTTCTCCACGCAACTCATCAGTTTGTCAACGGCAAATTGAGGGACCCTTGACATGTCACCGATAATTTTCAGTTTAACATTGTTTTTAATAAGGTCAGGCGTTTCCTTTTCAATAGCGTATGCAATTAGATGCATAAGAGCATCAACTTCTTCCTGTGGCCTATTCCAGTTTTCGGTTGAGAACGTGTAAAGAGTCAAGTACGCAATACCAAGGTCAGAAGCAATTTCGGTAATTCTTCTTACAGACTTAACGCCTTCGACGTGCCCGTATGACCTGTCAAGGTTACGCTGTTTAGCCCAGCGGCCGTTGCCATCCATTATAATTGCAACGTGTTTCGGCAGTTTTTTGCTGTCGATTTGGTCTATTATATTTTGTAAATTCTCGTCCATAAGTTAATCAACATAGTGGCAGGTCTTGCAAATCTCGCCAAATTCGTAGGCTATGCTAACCATAAGAGTTGGGCACCAGTCCGTATTTTTCATAGCCGAACTTTTAATGCCTCTCAGGTCAGACAGACCGTCGATTTTATCGCCAAGCATCATTTTTGCCCGCAATTCCAAGCCTAAGTTAATTCTGTTAGTCAATTTATATTTAGCCCCGGCACCTATTGGAATAACCGGAGAAAATGCTTTGCTTTCAGGAGCGTATGCTACACCAATACCAAGAGAGAGGTATGGTGTTATTCTTTTAAGTTTCTGGTATGGAGAACCAATTCCGAAATTGAAAAAGTTAAATTCAAAAGCCGCTGCTACTTCATAATAAGGATGAGAAAAAGAATATGTTTTTCTTTCTGGAAATACCATTTTAAAATCTTCAGAATTTCCTTTAATATGAGCAGTAGAAAGGCTCGCTTTTGCAGCGAAACGCTTGTTTATAAGATATTTAAAAGACAATTCGGCGGCATATCCAGGGTGCTTTATAATATTGCTCTGATTAACGTCTCCAAGGTATCCGCCTATACCTGCACCAATACCAGCTTCAAATCGGTATTCCTGAGAAAATGCTGAAAACCCGACAGCCGAAGCGGTCAGGATAATCAGTGTGCAGATATGACGCAAGTGCCTTAGCATTATACGATAGGTTTAAATGTCAATCGGTTTAGAGCACCTTTCCATACATTATTGTATGTACCAAAGTTTTCTGTTTGTCCACCAAAGATATAGATGTAAGGGCAATTCCAAGTTGTTGGGTCTTGAGTTGCTCTTGTATATGTGTTCATTATCTGATACCAGTGAGGCAGTTTCTTTGGCTGCATAGTTGACCATCCTGATTTGGCACGTTTTCCCATTTCCTCTTCTACGGTAAATCCTTGTGCGTTAAAAAATGGCTTGATGTAATTTGGCAGTTGGAGATAGTCATCTCCTATTTTCCAAGTAACACCGTTGTCGTATGAAATATAAACCTTGTTAGTCGCTTTGTCTTGGTTGTTTATACCGCCAATAGCAAGTAGAACAGGGTAATTCTTTTTAGAATAGTAGTTTTCTCCAATAGCGTTTGTGTATTTAACGAGAACAGGTTGAGCAACAGGAGGTATTCCGCTTCTGCTCACTTTGCCAAAGCGGTTTCCATCAAAGCCCCAGGCGTCACCAATCAAGTCTCCTCCCTGTTTTGAACCTCCAATGAAGATAACTTGCTTGTTGTCACTCCATTTGTTTGAAATTGTTATACATTGTGACTGATCGATAATTGGGAAATCTTCATCCAACTCATATACAGTTTCAGGACTGTTTGCGCCAACTATTTTCTTAACGCCAACATATTTAAAGTTGCGGTATGAAACGAATAGAGTATAATCTCCATATCCTCCAATAATAGAAGTTACTTCGTCACCATCTGTTGTCCAAGTTTTTCCACCGTCAAGTGATGAGTATAGAAGATATTTGTTGTCCTTTACGCCGATAACTACCAATGCTTTATCCGTTGCGTTAAATGATTCTACCTTTGGCTCAAAGTCGAATTTTACAGTCTCTTTTTCCCAGTTAAATGCACTTAGGTCGCTTGTTGATGCAATCGTATAGCCACCTAATTCCTTGATGAGGCAATATATTTTGTCGCCACAAATAGCAGTTTTCTGTTCATCTATAGTATTAGAACGTCCAGGAAGGTCGCGTCTTGCCATTTCGCTCCAATACAGTGAGTCTGCCTCTACTTTGTGAACGTTTACGTTAACGCGGTATTGGTTTTCTGATTTTCCGTCGGCTGCTTTTACCTTTAGGACAACTATTCCAGTAAAGTCAATTGTGTCCTCGTCGGCATCACTATATGTAAACGTTGTGTCAGGCATTACTTCTGCTCCTGCAATTGATATTTCGGCAGTAGCGTAGGAATCAAGTTCTATATTCGCAAGTAACTTGCTGATTTTTGTTCCTTTAGGTAGAGAGTCAGCATTGTAGATAACTCGTCTGTCTGTATCTATGCTGAAATGCACAGAGTCCAAGTCAACTAAAACTGAATCATCTTTAAGCAAGGAGAATTTTTTAACCAATGTTGATGTAGGTGTTACCACTGGCTCTTCTTCTTCGTTTGTCGTTTCGTTACAAGAAACGCCGGCAAGAACTGCAAATAGCGTCAAGATGGCGTATATAGGAACTAATTTTTTCATTCTATTTATTTGATAAAACTCTATTAATAAGATGCAAAGTTAAAACTATTTTGTCAAAGGTTGAAACATTATTGCATAAAACAATGTATTCTATATAAAATCGAGCGTAAAATTAATATTTTGCTTAGAATAATTTGTCGATTTTGCTGGTATAGTAGTTAATTCTAAACTAATTTATTGCTTTTTAACTCGAATTATGATGTTTTCGTTAAAAGTGCTTATTTGCTTTATTCCGGTTGGGCATTGTGGGGATTGAATACCTTTGCCCAGATTCCATGGAGCCTGTTCTATTCTCGCTTCATCCCAGAGCCCTTCTTTGAAAAATGCTTTTAGCAGTTGGCTGCCACCTTCAACTATGAGAGATGTTATGCCAGACTTGTATAGTTCGCTGCATATTTCAGGCAATGACTTGTTGTAGTAAGTTATTGTCTTTGCTTCGTTTGTATCAAGATTGCTGCCTTCTAAAGTGAAGTTCTTTCTGCCAACAACTATTCTTTTAGGATTTCTGCCACTCCAGTTCCTAACAGTTAGTGAAGGATTGTCAAGTTTTGCAGTCCTTGCACCGACCATTATGGCATCATATTCGCTTCTTAGTTTGTGAACTAATGTTGATGTGATTTTTGTTGAGAAGACAGTCGGCTTTTCTTTAATATCTCTTATTCTATCGATATAGTGGTCAGCGCTTTCTGCCCATTTTAGGAGGATGTATGGTCGCAAAAGTCTGTGTGCAGTCATAAAGTGACAGTTTAGTTCGTCACATTCTTTCTTGAGAACTCCTGTAATTACGTTTATACCAGCCTCTTTGAGCATGTTTATTCCTCTTCCGCTAACTTCTTTAAATGGGTCTTCAGTTCCTATGACAACATTAGGTATATTACTGTCTATTATCAATTTGCTGCAAGGTGGTGTCTTGCCATAGTGTGAGCACGGCTCTAAAGTTACGTATATCGTGCTTTCTTTTAGCAGGTGACGATCTTCACCGCTTACAGAATTGACAGCATTTACCTCGGCATGCGGTCCGCCGTATTTGCGGTGGTAGCCTTCGCCGATAATCCTGCCTTGGGCGGTGATAACGGCTCCAACCATTGGATTTGGAGATACTGAGCCGCGTCCCATTCTTGCTAACTGCAAGGCGCGGCGCATATATTTTTCTTCAATCATTGTTGACATTGTTTTTTTATAGTAATTTTGTCAATATGAACGAGACAGTGACAGTTGGACAGGCGATTGAATTTATCCGAAATTCGCTTTCGGATATCTATCCGAGAGGCGAGGTTGACGGTTTTGTGAAAATAATTTTCAGGCAACTGCTCAACTATGAGTCTGTTGATATTTTACTTCGCAAAGATAACATATTACCAGAGTTTATTCCTGAAAAAATAGCAAAAGTAGTAAAAGATTTGCAGAATCATCGTCCTATTCAGTATATATTTGGTACAGCCTATTTTCATGGCCATAATTTCCATGTTGATGGTTCAACGCTTATACCCCGCCCGGAAACGGAGGAACTTGTTGATATGATTATCAAAGACAACCCTGGTAGTGACTTGTCTGTTTTGGATTGTGGAACGGGGTCGGGTTGCATTGCTATATCACTTGCAATTGGAATGCGATTTGCGAATGTTGAGGCTATTGACATTTCGGAAGATGCTTTGAAAGTTGCGTCTGGTAATGCTGTGGCCCTAAAGGCAAAGGTGCGATTTGGTAAGCAGGATATTTTAGACATGCCTCAAGTGTCGGAAAAGTATGATATAATAGTGAGCAATCCTCCATATATAGGAGAGTGTGAGAGGTTGTCAATGGATTCAAACGTTCTTGATTATGAACCAGATACAGCACTTTTTGTTCCAGATAATGACCCATTGGTCTTTTATCGCAAGATAGCCGAATTTGGGGTTACTGCTCTTAAGCCTGGTGGTAGGATTTATTATGAGATAAATAGCCGTTTCCCTGAAGAGATGAGGTCAATGATGATGAAATTGGGGTATCGTGATATTTCGGTTATCCGTGATATGCAGGGCTCGTACCGTTTCTTGATAGCGCGTAAGGAATATGAAAGTGAAAAAGAAGGTAGATAAGCAGGCCGCGTTGGAGAAATGTGCCGCACTGTGCGCGCGGGCAGAGCATTCGGCATACGAAGTGCGTAAAAAAATGTTCCAGTGGGGTTTGCCCAAGGCTGAGATAGAAGAAGTTGTCGAGTGGCTCTATGATAATAGTTTTATTGACGACAGCCGCTTTGCCCACGCTTATGCACGCGACAAGGCTCTATTTGACTGCTGGGGAAAGTTGAAAATACGCCATGGATTGAGGGTTCATGGTATATCGTCCACTTTAATTGATGAAGCGCTGGCAGAAATTGATGAGAAGGAGTATGTTGCAACTCTCCAAAGGTTGCTGAAGCATAAGAATTCGTTGCTCAGAGAGGATGACGCCTATAAGCGTAAGTCTGCTCTCTACCGCTACGGAACGACGCGTGGCTTTGAGTCTGCGTTAGTTGTCAAGCATTTGAATGCTCTCGTTAAGGGTGGAGAGGATTTTGAAGAATGGTAAAATGAACTTGAAAACAATATATAAGAGTATAGTAAATCTGTTTTTCCCCGAGTATTGTCCAGTCTGTGGCAGGGCATTGTCTGATTATGAATACCTTTTGTGTACAGAATGTCTTGAAGCAATGCCCCGTGTGACAGAAAGAGGCGGCCGCATGGTAGATGAGGAATTGCTTTTTCTCGGTGCCCGTTCAGTAGTTTCAGCAAAGTCGATGTTCCAATACAATCGCGCAAGTGCTTATGCTAATATTATAAAGGACATTAAGTATCATAATCGTCCGCAGTTGGGCGAATGGCTTGCCCGTAAGTTTGCAGAGGAGCAGATGACAAAGGGCTGGTTTGATGATATTGATATTATTGTTCCTGTTCCTTTGCATTTTAGTAAATTGGTAAAAAGGGGATATAACCAGAGTGACTATATTGCTAAGGGTATTTCGCAAGTAACTTCTATCCCCGTTGTTCCAGCAGTTGTTGCTTCCAAGCCACACAAGACTCAGACTTCTCAGTCTGCCGAGGCTCGCAGGCTGAATGTTTGTGGAGTTTTTTCTATCGGTTGTGAAGTTAGGGACAAAAGAATTTTGCTTGTTGATGATGTTATAACAACAGGGGCAACGATGTCAGAATGCTGTGACGTTCTTCGTCAAGCAGGTGCAGGAGATATTAAGGCGTTTTCTCTTGCTCTTGCCGAAAGTGTTTAGAACCGTTAGATTTTAAAGGATTTTGAAGCCATTCGATAGCAATAGCGATAAGAAAAGAAGCCGCAGATAAAATCAGAAATGTTGAAATGGTTGCATATCCGTTTGTGACAGCCTTATCAGAGAAAGGACTGTGCATGGTTAGAAAGTTGAATAGTGTCCACATATAAGGATAATGCAGAGACATGATATAAAGAGAGCGTTTTCCATTGACGCAAAAAATCTGTTTAATTTGTTTTGTTTGGAAAACCAGTCAATCTTCATCATGATGAGAATTGCAGACAGTGCACTTGCGTAGTAGGTTATGAATATCAAAGGCAACTTGTTACCGTGCAAATCGAATATTGCAGGTTTGAAGTGGCAGTAAAGTGCAGTCAGAACGTATATTATAGAAGCAATTATAATATGCGGTTTGCCGGAACGCTCGATAATTGATTCGTCCTTAGCCCATTTGCCTAATGCAAAAAACGGCAGTGCAATTATCGAGATTCTCAAATCGAAGGGAAGAATGCAGTTCCAATAGTATAGAGGAATTGCAATAGCAAAGCACGCCGCCAGTATCAGTTTTTTCTTTTTGATAAGTTTGTCAAGAATCCAGTATATTATGTTTATATTGAATAGAGCAATCAAAAACCAAGTAGGACCGTTGATTGTTGAGGTGAGTGTGCAGGAAAATAATTCGATACGTTTGATAAATTGCCCGCCCTGTAGAAGATAAAGAGCAGCAAAAGCGATGTTGAAAAGGCAATACGGAATAAGAAGGCTTTTTGCTTTGGATAAAATGAATTTTGGTTTGTTCCGGTAAAACATACCTGATATGAAGAAGAAAACAGGCATGTGGAAAATATATATTTCCCTTGTTAGGAACCCTTGCAGGTGTGCCCAGACAACGCATAATATTGCGATGCCTCTAATAACATCAATTTTTAGATTCCTGCTGTGCATTTTTTATATACTGAAAAAGAGACTGCTCAAAAGTATTTCTAATGAGACAGCCTCTTTGTTGAATGTTTAACTTATTTATCTTCTTCGTACCATTTAGAGTACATAAGGTAGTTATGAGCAATTTTTTGGTTCATTTCCTTACTTTGTTGAGGGTCAACCATTTTCTTGAATTTGGCAGGAACGCCCATCCAAAGTTCGTTAGGACCGATTTTTGTTCCAGGTGAAACTACGCTGCCGGCAGCAACGATGGCACCTTCACCAACTTCAACGCCGTCGAGAAGAACAGAACCCATGCCAATTAGGGCATAATCATTGATTTTTGCACCGTGTATCGTTACGTTATGTCCAACTGAAACATCGTTGCCAATTTCGATAACTGATTTTTGGTAGAGGGTGTGAAGTACGGAACAGTCTTGAATGTTCACTCGGTTGCCAATAGTAATAGTGTTTACGTCACCGCGAAGAACAGTACTGAACCAGATGCTGCATTCGTCACCCATTGTTACATCTCCGATAATTGTTGCATTATCTGCTAAAAAGCAGTCCTTGCCGATTTTAGGAGTAAATCCCCTAACTGATTTAATTAGTGCCATATTATTTTGTTATTTCTTTAGTCTTATTGTTAAGCCATTCAGCCTGTTCTGCATTCAAGTGTGGAGTGAGCAATTCTCTAACGCGTTTGTGGTAACCGTTAATCCATTCTATTTCCTCGTTGCTCAACATTGTTGTGTCGATAAGGTTCTGGTCGTATGGGAATAGAGTCAGAGTTTCAAAATCAAGGAAGTTTCCAAAATCAGAAGTTTCTCTATATTGTTCGGTTAAAACAAGGTTTTCGATACGGATACCGTATTTTCCAGCGAGGTAAAGCCCCGGTTCGTTAGATGTAATCATACCAGGAACGAGGGTTGTTGGGTTCTCGTTTAGGCGTATGTTTTGCGGACCTTCGTGAACACCGAGGAAGTGTCCAACGCCGTGACCTGTTCCGTGCCAGTATGTCTTGCATTCTTTCCAAAGGAATTGGCGGGCAAGAGCATCCAATTGGCTTCCGCGAGTTCCTGTTGGGAAGATTGCGTGGCCAAGCGTAAGGTGCCCCTTGAGAACGAGGGTGTAGTCATGACAAGCTCTTCAGCAGTTGTCTTGCCTAAGGAAATAGTGCGGGTGATGTCAGTTGTACCGTCAAGATATTGTGCACCAGTATCGATAAGCAGCATGCCTTCTGCAGAAATTGTTGACGCTGATTTTTCATCTGCTTCGTAGTGAACTATAGCACCGTGCTCTTTGTAACCGGCAATCATACCAAAACTTTCTCCAACATAAAGCGGGCTTGCCTTTCTGAATTCGATAAGTTTCTCTGCAACATCCATTTCTGTAAAGTTGCCTTTTGGAGCGTTTTCTTCAAGCCACATATATAGTTTTACCAAAGCAACTCCATCTCTAACCATAGCGTTTCTAACACCGGCAATTTGAGTGTCATTTTTTACCGCTTTCATAATGGCGATAGGTGATGCCTTGTAGATAACCTGGCAATTTTGTATTGTGCGTGCAATTGTGTCGCTTGTCTTGTTCGGATCAAGAAGTATAGTGTCGTTTTTAACCTTGGCAAGAAAAGCCTCTGCCTTTTCATATGGCATAGTTTCAATGCCTTGTAATTTTAGATATTCAGCGGCAGAAGCGTCGATTTTTGCTTTATCAATGAAAAGAATTCTCTTGTCTGTTGATATATATGCGTAAGATATAGCAACTGGGTTGTAGAGAACGTCAGAGCAGCGGATATTGAAAATCCACGCAATTTCGTCAAGAGCAGAGAGGAAAATTGCATTTGCATCTTGAGTTTCAAGAATTTCAAGAAGCCTTTCTATTTTCTCGTTTGCCGATTCACCGCAATATTCTTGTTTATGCTCAAATATTGGGTCTGTTGGCAGTTGAGGTCTGTCAGTGTATATTTCTGGGAACGGGTCAAAGTCTGTCGCAAAACGGGCTCCGATTTCGCCACAAAGATTCTCAAGACGTGTAGCGTGGATGAGGCTGAACAGTTTTCCGTTGACAGCGAGCAAATCACCTTCTTCAAGGTTTTCTGCAAGCCATTGCTCTATTGTAGGGTCGTTGCCCCCGTCTTCCTTCATCATTGTAACGCCAGTGCCGGCCAGTTCCATTTCTGCCTGAAGGAAATAGCGAGAGTCAGTCCAAAGGAAAGCCTCATCGGTTGTTACAAGTGCAGTTCCGTTAGAGCCGGTAAATCCGGTTACCCAGTCACGAAGTTTCCAGTGAGCACTAATGTATTCGCTTTGGTGAGGGTCTGTTCCAGGTACAATAACTGCTTTTATGTTATATTTGCGCATTTTTTCGCGCAATGCCTCTAAATGTTTAACTGTTTCGTTCATATCTAAAAATTTTATTTTCTGTATGTAGGTTTGTCAATGGCGAAATAAGAAGGAATATTCATTCCCCATTTACCCGAATCGCTTGATTCCATTGTAAAATAGATATACTTAACGGCACCATTGTCATTAAGGGAACTAATGTCAACGTAAGTCCAATCCTTTAAAGCGTACCATTTTGCCTTGTCGGAATCCCTGTAGTCAAGTAGGTAAACCTCAAGAGGCTCAGAAACGGAATTGTCGGCTCTTACTGCGTATATATTAACTTTAGTCCAATCTCCTGCTTCGAATTTTTTAGAGAAAGCACTGCCATTTTGCATAGTGTAGTAGCAGTAAGTGGTGTTGTTAATATATAATGAAATAGGGGAGAAAACAGAGCCGTCGGTCATTTCCATCTTTAGTGAAGGAGCCTCGGTGCTTAAGTCTTCTGATGTGTTCCAGTAAGCGACCATAAATGGAGTGCCTGTTTGTGATGCAACACCGCCACCTGCCATGCAGTCCCATTGATGATCAAGCCAGTTACCTCCAGTATAGTCTTTTGTGTCTGACGAGCGGCTTGGGCAAAAACCGTTCCAAAATGCTCCCCATTGACTTGCTTCTGCCTTGTGGGAAAAGCGTGCTCCGTTAAAGTCAATATATTTTATTTCACTATCCAAATAGTTCTTCCAAATACCATTTTCATCATATTCAATATTTGATTCAATAAAGTTGATGGTAATGTTAGGGTCTGGATCGTTGTCGCTGCACGATGTGAATGCCGCAACTGCAATTATTGGTAAAATGGATTTGAAAATTTGTTTCATAATTAACTGTGTTTAAATAAGAGATATTTGTTTTGCTTTGATCCTTTCATCAAGAAAAAGGGAAGCCATTGTGCTGAATTTGTCTGCCATTTCTGTTGTAAGGTATTTGCAGTTTCCGCCTTTAGAGCAGCGAACTTCCATTTCCGGGTGGCGAAATAGATAATCTTTTAAACTTTCTGCAACTATGTTTCCTTGCTTTATGACAGAAACATTCTTAGGCATAAATTTCATTATCTTGTCGTATAAAATAGGGTAGTGTGTGCATCCAAGAATAACGGTGTCGATGTTGTTTGATTGAGCGAAAAGTGCATCAATATATTTTTTGACAAAGAAATCTGCGCCGTCGCTGTCTGCCTCCTTATATTCTACTAAAGGAACCCACATTGGGCATGCCTGGCCGAATGACTTGAAGTCCGGATACATCTTTTTTATTTCCATCGGGTAACTTTCGCTTTGTATTGTTCCTGCTGTGCCAAGAATGCCGATGTTTCCAGTTGTTGTTAGTTCGCCTAATTTTTCAACAGTTGGGCGGATGACGCCTAATACTCGTTTCGTTGGGTCTATATTCGGAAGGTCTTTTTGCTGAATAGAGCGTAAGGCCTTTGCAGACGCTGTATTGCAGGCAAGGATAACAAGGCTGCAACCTTGCTCAAAAAGATATTTTACCGCTTGCAAGGTAAACTGATAAACAACCTCGAATGAGCGGCTTCCGTAAGGAGCCCTGGCATTGTCGCCTAAATATATATAGTCATAGTCTGGCAAAGTTTTTTTGATGTCAGACAAAATGGTCAGCCCTCCGTATCCAGAGTCAAATACCCCTATCGGTCCTGGTTTATTTTCTGATGGCATTTCTTTTTTTGAACAAAGATAGTGAAAGGTGAGTGCAGAAAAAAGCAAAAACGCAGTTTTTAGATTT
>UQLZ01000051.1 GCA_900541935.1 uncultured Prevotellaceae bacterium
CAATTCTATCACTATATCTTTCCGCATTTCACTTTTTTGTAGTAACTTTGCGAATGAAAAATACATTATTTTAATCAAACTACCAAAGCCATCAAGCACAACAGTTAACACAATAGCACAACTTTCGATTGTATTTTAATAAAATTGCATTTTGACTCGCTTTGAATTCACTAAAATGCACCAGGTATGCATCTATCTAAATCAGCCCTGCCATATATGCAGGCAAGCAAAAAATGTCCTTATCTTTTCTTAGATCTTTTGTGTAAAGAAGGTATCTATGTAAGATTCTTGAAGAAAATTTATCATGGAACACATCAAGCGACTTATGGCTTTTATATCCAGATGACTTTACCTCAATAGGACAGATCTTATCCCTGCGGGACAATAGAAAATCCACTTCGTAGTTACGGACTGTCTTACTCCCTTCTTCCTCTTTTACTATTTCTTCCTGGAAAGTATAGTAAAACAATTCATTGCCAGAACTCTTGAGCATTTGTGCTATCGCATTCTCATAAACATAACCCAAATCTACAGCCAGTTTATCAGAAAGGAGTTTCGTGTATATAACATTATCCGTATAATCACGGTCCATAAAAGCAAGAGTCACGAACAAACCAGTATCTGCAAGAAACAACTTAAAGCAATCATAATCGGCATGAAGCGAAAATCCAACACTGGGGTCATTCGCATGATAGGAAAAATTCACAGTCATCGAATCTGCCATATCCATCAACAACTCACTGAGTCGGGAGGCTGTAGCATTCTCAATCACGCTTCCCACCTGATAACGTTTTGAATTTCGAGAAAGTTCTGATGGTATAGAAATAAACAAGCGAGAAGCACGTCCGGTAGGGTCTATCTTGCGGAAATCATCAATGTACAATTCTAGGATATTGCGCTTGACCGAATCTACTGCTGAAAAATCATTCGATTCCAAATACGCATTAACAGCCTGCGGCATACCACCAATAAGCATGTAAAGGCGGAAATTACGCATAAGGTCACGATTGACTGCATCTCCAAGAGATTTTAAGTTTTGATAAGAGTATCGAATCAAATCGTAGGTTTGAGATTTATTGACAGCCCATAAAAACTCTTCGAAATCCAACGGATACATTGCAATACGCGTTTCTTCGCTTGGTATCACTATTCCTTTAACATTCTTTTTAATAGAAAGCAACGATCCCGTTTCAATATAGTCATACCGCCGGTCTTTTACCAAGTGCTTGATGGCTTGTCTGGCTGGTGGATACAGTTGTACCTCATCAAAGATGATAACTGATTTCCGTTTATGCAATGAAACATTGAATAAGGACTGAATCCGCAGAAAGAAATAATCCAAATCCGACATATGTGAAAATAATTCTTTTACTGCAGCATCTGCTATTGAAAAATCAATAATAATATAGGAGTCATACTCTTTACGGGCAAACTCCTCTGCAATTGTAGATTTTCCGATTCGGCGTGCTCCTTTTATCAAAAGAGCGGTCTGTCCATCACTCTCCTGCTTCCATAGGAGCATTCTTTCATAAATTTTGCGCTTGAATATTCTTTCCGACATAATTTAAACTTCTTTGTACTACAAAAATAAGCAACTTGTCGAAATAAGCAAAATGTTTTTAGGCATTTTTGTCGAAATAAGCAAAATGTTTTCGAGTATTTTTGTCGATATCAGCAAAATGTTTGGCATTTAGAAATGACAAACATGAGCAAATTTTTAAGCCAAAAGCCTATATATAAGAATCTTATCTCCAGCATATATAATAAAATCACCCAGCGTTACATTTTTTGGGTGTAAAACTGGGTGATTGAGTTTTTTAAGTTGCGGAATTTTCTGCGTTTTTTGCGGAAAGACAGGGATTCGAACCCTGGGTACGGTTACCCGTACAACGGTTTTCGAGACCGCCCCGTTCGGCCACTCCGGCATCTTTCCATTTTTTCAACCCAAAAGTATATATATTTTTTTATACAACTGCTTTATTTTCACTTTTTTTGAACAAAAATAAACTCATGAAACAATGATTTATCAGAGCAAACAGCAATAAAACCACAACATATAAGTAAAAAATTCTTAATAGCACTGATTAAAAACCCTAAGAAAAGGTTAAACAATACAAATTTTATGCACATATTTTAAATATATCGAATAAAAACTGTGAAAAGTTATATATAATATCTAACTTTGGAAAAATTAATTAACCCTAAACTATCACACACATGTCCAATATCTTAAGAATGGCGTGCCTTGCAGCATGCCTGATTTTAACCGTCAGTGCATCAGCAGATGCCTACATCAAGCGCGAGATGCGTGCTACATGGATGACAACTTACCTTAGTCTTGACTGGCCAAGCCAAAAAGGCACAAGTGCAACAATTATCCAAGCGCAAAAACAAGAAGCAATTACCTACCTTGACGAACTGAAAAAGACAAATATCAATACTGTGCTTTTCCAGATTCGACCAAGTTGCGATGCTTTCTACAAATCAAGTTACGAACCCTGGTCAAAATATCTAACCGGTACCAGAGGAAAAGACCCAGGTTGGGACCCTCTGCAATTCTGGATTGAAGAAAGCCACAAGCGAGGAATTGAATTACACGCATGGATGAACCCTTACCGTTTTTATGTTAAAAGGGCTGATGACCCTGAAATGTGGAACACTCCACAAGATATGACTATCAGAAATAATGGCTGGGTACTTAACCATAATAACAATAATATCCTAAACCCAGGTCTTCCTGCTGTCAGAACATATATTTGCAACGTTGTTAAAGATATTATTTCCAGATATGATGTTGACGGTATAGTTTTTGACGACTATTTCTACCAAAACGGTATTCCTTCCAATAGTTCAGCCGGTGACTACAACCTATTCAAACAATCTGGGTGGACCTATATTGGCAACTGGCGCCGCAATAATGTCAATAATATGATAAAAGACGTATATAACACAATAAAAAGCATAAAGCCTTATATCCGATTCGGCGTATCTCCTGCCGGAGCAGCATGCACAGATGCAAGTGTAGCCTCTGGGCACGGGGTAAACAAGTGTCCTGTCGGTTCTGACTGGCAGTACAATGGCATATTTTCTGACCCAGTTGCATGGATTAAGGGTGGATACATTGACTACATATCCCCACAACTTTACTGGGAAAGCACACACTCCACAAATCCATTCAAGTCTCTTGACAATTGGTGGTCATACATCGCACAAAAATTCAATCGCCACTATTATTGCAGTGCATCAACATATAAGGGAGACGTTGACATGGGAGCTGACTACGAAGAAGGCTTCGGAGGTCTATCAGAACTGTCAAACCAGATTATATGGAACAGACAGCAGTCAGACAACGGCATTCCTGGACTAATTAGTTACCGCGCCGAATCATTCTGGATAACACATAAGGTTGCCGCACATTTCCGTTCTACAGTTTATCAAAAGCCAGCAGTAGTCCCCACATTGCCGACGCACACATCCGCAACAAATTACGACAAAGTAAACAACCTTGAAATAAATGGTTCGACCTTAAACTGGGACAATATTAACGGAGTAAGGTACCTCGTTTACGCCATTCCTAACTCAACGACTACTGCTTTAGCACAAAGTAGCACAACAAATACTGGAATACGCTCAGAATTTCTTCTGGGAGCATCATATACAAACTCATACACTATTCCTGTCGCATATCAAGAAGGTTATTACTTTGCTGTAACAATATATGACCGATACGGCTATGAATATCCTCCAAGATATAGTAATGAAATCACAAAATCCGCAACAAAAGTATCTCTGAAAACTCCGTCAAACGCAAGTAGCGTCAAAAGCGAAATAGTCTTCTCGTGGTCAGCAGGTCTGGGGAAGAACCCTACATATAAAATAGAACTGTCGAAGGATGCAAAATTCAAAACTATCGAATACGAAAAGACTGGATTGAAGACTCCTTCGCACAAGATAAATGCAACGACAGAACTTGAAGCCTTAACAACATACTACTGGAGAATAATCACTTCAGAAGACAACACATGGGACAGCACATCCGACAGTTGGTCATTCATAACTTCTGACAAGGAACCGACTGAACCAGCCACCCTACTCTCTCCAGCAAATGGAGAACAATTACCTGATGTTGAAATGCTTACTTTCTCATGGAATGAAGCAACAGGTTGCACTTACACTCTTGAAATTGCTAACGATGCAAACTTCTCTGATGTTACCTATACCAAAACGACTGGCTCTAAAACATCTGCAACAATAGAAACACGTATCCTGACATATAACGCAACAATATACTGGAGAGTAAGAACCTCACGCACAGGATATAAAGACAGTTTTTCTGATATTTGGATGGCAAAAACACCAAAAAGAGAATATGCCGAAAAGGTTAAACTCATATCACCTGCGAATGGCTCAACATTCTCGGAGAACTTTATAATTGAATTTAGCAAAGTTAATGTAACAAATTACAAATTAGAGATATCCACCTCTCCGGAATTCACTTCAAGAGTCATTGTAACCTCCTACTCTCCAGGCGGAACCGTTCCTGAAGGTTGGGGAATATCAGATTCTGGAAATATGACCTTCTTTGTAAAGGCAGCAAGATTGAATAATGGCAAATATTTTTGGAGGGTTACTACATCTTTTACAGGTATTTATGATAGTTCTTCCGAAACAGGGACATTCTTTATAAGTAACGCATCAACAGAAACAGGCTACATACCAAAATATGAAACATTTAATTATCCACTAACTCCTGACTACCTGAGCATAAGCAGTCTATGGTACCGCTCTGCAGACACTGGAAACAAACCTTCCGACACAGATGCTAAAGGCAACCGCTCATTCTGCGTTTTAGACAACGTTATATACATTAGTGGACACCTTGGAACGTGGGGTGACACAAACTGCTATATAACAAAATACAATGCAACAACAGGAGCACGTATAGGTTCTATAACTCTAAACCTGAGCGGTAATACCTCTCATTATCAGGCTAACACTATAATGAAAGACAACGGAGGGAACTTGCTCGTTTCAAACATATCTACAGGAGCAACAAAACCCATACAACTCTACAAAATTAATCCAGAAACAGGTAGCGGAACATTAATAGCAACATTAACCACACAAGGAAGAACAGACCACGTTGCAGTGTATGGAAACGTTTCTACTGGAGACTTTTTTGTCCTCGGCGCACTATCAGGCACAAACAAAGTTCAAAAATGGACTTATCAAGGAGGACGACAAACTCAAACAGAAACAATGACAGCATCAAGGTTATGGCCAAGCGACGCTTATACTGCTTATGACTTCGGTACCGCACCAAGAGTATTTCCAATCGACAGCGACCGTTTCTTTATCAATGGAGGCAACATCTCACTGACAAAGTACAGTTTTTCAACTGGATCAATGGACAGTTTCGACAGCAATGATCAAGTAAAGCCTAATTATGTAGGAGCAAACTACTTATACACTAACGGAGGTTGTTTCTTCGAGTATCAACATCAGAACTACATAGTATATCCAAACGGCAATGACAAAACCGGAGGATACACTTTCGACATTGTCAAAACTAACGAAAACTATGATTATAACGACCTTACTCTACAATGGAGCATTCCCAAATATGCTAAAGGATTAGGAACTACATATTCATCTAATGGCGACGCTTGCATTGACTACGAAAAGAGCAAAGACGGCAAAAGCGTAAACCTATATTTCTATGTTCCGTCAAACGGCATTTGTGCATACACAATCTACCGAAACGTTCCGTCTGGAGTTGAAGGAATTGAAGAAAGCGAACTTGAACTTCTCAGAACAGGCACTCAAATCATCTTCAATCAAGAAGTTGACATTGCAGAAATCTACAACACTTCAGGCATGCTTATAGCAAGAAGCATGAAGACAAGCACAATAGACCTCAACGCACCAAACGGCATCTACATCATCCGCGCCGTTAAAGGCAACAAGACAATAGTCAAAAAAGTAGCAATGTAATTGAAATACATTTTTAATAAATATTAAAATAGTTCCCGAAGACTTGCTTCGGGAACTATTTGTTATTGATATGTAACCAATCTTATTCTTTGTTTTCGTTGCGGCGAGGGCCGTTGTTGCGGCGTTCACCGCGAGGGCCATTGCCGTTACCATTGCGACGGTCACCACCATTGCGGTTGTTTCCGCCACGGTCATTTCTTGGAGCTCTCGGTGCTCTTTCTTTTTCAACGTAACCTTCTGGTTTTTCCTGAAGTGCTCGCATTGATAAACGGAACTTACCAGTTTTCTTATCAATTTCGATAAGTTTAACAGTGACTTCATCTCCTTCCTTCAAGCCAGTAGCTTCCATATTATCGAATCTGTCCCAAGCGATTTCAGAGATATGAAGCAAACCGTCCTTACCAGGCATAAACTCAACGAATGCACCGAAGTCAAGAATGCTTACGATGCGGCCTGTATAAGTCTCACCTTCTTCTGGTTGAGCAACAATAGCCTTGATTTTAGCCAAAGCAGCGTCGATAGAGTTCTTATTTGCAGCGGCAACTTCAATATTTCCAAAGTTTCCATCTTCTTCAATAGTAACGACTGCACCAGTCTCCTCTTGAATGCCTTGGATAATCTTTCCGCCCGGGCCGATAACAGCACCAATAAATTCCTTAGGAATAGTCATAGTAACGATTCTTGGAACGTGTGGCTTGTAGTCTTCCCTTGGAGCCGGGATTGTTTCGTTGATGATATTCAAGATGTGTAAACGACCTTCTTTTGCTTGGTTAAGAGCCTTTTCAAGAATTTCGTATGACAAACCGTCGCACTTAATATCCATTTGAGTTGCAGTGATACCGTCAGCAGTACCTGTAACCTTGAAGTCCATGTCGCCAAGGTGGTCTTCGTCGCCGAGGATATCAGAAAGGACTGCATATTTAGATGATTCCGAGTCAGAGATAAGACCCATAGCAATACCAGCAACCGGCTTTTTCATCTTAACACCTGCATCAAGCAAGCAAAGTGTACCGGCACAAACTGTTGCCATAGATGAAGAACCGTTAGACTCAAGGATGTCTGAAACGATACGGCAAGTATAAGGGAAATCATCTGGGAACATGCGTTTCAACGCGCGGTGAGCAAGGTTGCCGTGACCGATTTCACGACGGCCAACGCCACGTTGAGCCTTAGCCTCACCTGTTGAGAATGGAGGGAAGTTGTAGTGAAGGAGGAATCTTTCCTTACCTTGGTTCAAAACGTCGTCAAGAATTTTCTCGTCAAGTTTTGTACCCAAAGTGCAAGTAGCCAATGATTGAGTTTCACCACGAGTGAACACTGCAGATCCGTGAGGGCCTGGAAGGTAATCAACCTCGCACCAGATTGGACGGATTTCAGTAGTCTTACGACCGTCAAGACGGATGCCTTCGTCGAGAACGCAACGGCGCATAGCGTCTTTTTCAACGTCGTGATAGTATCTTGCAACAAGAGAAGCCTTTTCTTCTCTTTCCTCTTCTGGGATAGTTTCGAGATATTCTTCTTCAATTTTAGCAAAACTGTCTGCTCTCCAGTGCTTGTCAGCGCAACCAGCCTTAGCGACAGCATAAGCCTTATCATAGCATTTTTCGCGAACGTCCTTGCGAAGTTCTTCATCGTTAACTTCATGGCAGTATTCGCGCTTAACGATACCCAATTCTTTAGCGAGTTCCTCTTGTGCAACACATTGTTGCTTGATAGCCTCGTGAGCAGCCTTCAAAGCCTCGAGCAATTCCATTTCAGAGACCTCGTTCATCTCACCTTCAACCATCATAATGTTGTCGTAAGTAGCACCAACCATCAATTCGATGTCTGCTCTTTCAACTTGCTCGAATGTAGGGTTGATAACAAATTCGCCATCAACACGAGCAACACGCACCTCAGAGATAGGTCCGTGGAAAGGTATGTCAGAAACGGCAATAGCAGCAGAAGCAGCAAGACCAGCAAGTGCATCTGGCATGTCAACACCGTCTGAAGAGTACATAGTAACATTAACAAAAGTGTCAGCGTGGTAGTTATCAGGGAATAACGGACGCAAAACACGGTCAACAAGGCGTGAAGTCAAGATTTCATAATCTGAAGCACGACCTTCTCTCTTTTGGAAGCCACCAGGGTAGCGACCTGCAGCAGAGAATTTTTCCTTGTATTCAACTTGCAAAGGCATAAAATCCACACCTTCACCGGCTTCCTTAGCCGAAACGACTGTTGCGAGAAGCATTGTGTTACCCATTCGCAACTCAACTGCACCATCTGCCTGCTTGGCCAACTTGCCTGTCTCTAACGTAATCTCTCTTCCATCGGCAAGTGTGATGGTCTTTTTGATTGGATTCATATTTTTTTCTACTTCTTAAAATTCGCACAAAGGTAATACAAAAAACTTATATGTTAAACTGTTAAAGAATATTTTAATTGATATTAAGAGAATTATCACAATAAATTAGACTATTCGCCATTAAAGTGATACCGATATGCAATTTTGTTATAGAATAGTCATCCATTATTCAGCAAAATATTTGATAAACGGAACAAAGATAGTACCTTTGCGTAAAAATAAATTACAATGAAAAAGTTATTGCTCTCATTAATATTACCAGTCGCACTGCTCTCTTGCGGTGACGGAAACGAGTACACACTAAGCGGAACAATCAAGGGTTCCGATTCGGAAAAATTGAGTTTGGAGCGTCCCATAAGCGGAATGTGGTTAACCGTTGACTCTATTGAAACTGACGGCAACGGCACATTTGAAATCAGCAAAGAGGCTCCATCTCATCCAGAAGTTCTAAGGCTTGGCAGAAACGGTAAATATATATATTTCCCTGTTGACAGCATTGAAACTGTTAAAATCGAATCTGATACAATTGCGTTTGACACAAACTACCGTCTAAGCGGTTCTGCTGATGCGGTTTGGATGATGCAGGTTGACAGCATTACCCGATCAATTGCAAATAAATCGGCAGATACAAGCGTTATTGAAGCAGCGAAAAAGGATCTTGCAAATAGAATTTTGCAGGACCCGGCAAGCATCGTTGCATACTATACAGTAAATAAATTAGTGGATAACCAACCTCTATTCTCAATGACAAGCAAGGCTGACGTTAGGGTTATCGGAGCAGTTGCAAACGCATATCATACGCACAAGCCAAATGATCCGAGAACGGAATTGCTTAAAGCAATGTTCTTTACAGGCCGAAAGAACACTGTTGCGCCGTCTGCTCCTAAAGACACTATATATGCAGACCAGACTCAGTATATCAACATTAATCTATTTGATAAAAACGGCAAACAGACAAAGTTGAGCGATGTTGTTGCAAAGAGAAAAGTTATTCTTCTCAACTTCACCACCTACCTTGCTGATGAGTCACCAGCATTGAATGCCGGTTTGGCAAGCCTTTACAAACAGCACGCAGCAAACGGATTTGAAATTTTCCAAGTATGTTATGATGACAACGAATTTAACTGGAAAACAGCAGCAAAAAACCTTCCTTGGATATCTGTATATGACCCAGAAGGAGCAACTTCTCAATATCTCTTAAAATATAATGTAGGTTCACTCCCAGCAATGTTTATTATCAATCGCAATGGAGAACTTTGTGAGAGGATTACGGACCTTAAGAAAATAGATTCAACAGTTGCAAAATATATGTAAGCAGTTGGCATATAATAAAAAAGCGAGACATTCGGTTTCGCTTTTTTATTATTAATGAATTCCCAGCAATTCGATTTCGAATATCAGCGTAGAACCGCCTGGTATGCCTGGTTGCGACATATTGCCGTATGCCATTTCAGAAGGTATGTAAACCTCCCATTTGTCGCCAATGCACATTTGCTGCATTGCAATAACCCAACCGGTAATAAGGTCACGCAATCGCATAGCAAGAGGAGCACCGCCACGGCTGCTATCAAATTTCTTTCCATTAATCGTTCTGCCAGTATAGTGGGCCACGATAACACTGCGCGGATTAGGATGAACGCCATCGTTTCTTCCTTTTTTCAATACCTTGTAACAGATACCTTTCGCCAAAGGCTTAACGCCATCTTCCTGCGATTTAGCAACAAGCCAATCACGGTTCGCCTGTATATATTCTCTTTTATTCATAATCATTTTAATTAATGCCATACTTCATAGACAGTGCCATAAAGACAACTGTTACAACAGTTATCCCTAACAAAACAATGCTCAACTTTGCAATCTTTACTTCATGACAGTACTTTTTGATTACCGGAAGCACTACAAAAGGAACTATCATGAATGGAATAATCCTTAAGATAGGGAAACTTAGAGCCCCATACTTAGGCATAAAACAGAAGAACAAAATCAGCATAACGCCATAATTTGCGATATGCATTATCAAAACAATATTCTGCTTTTTGTAGGCGTTTAGCATTCTTATTAAAATCTCATATACAAATGAGAACGGCAAAATCATAACCATCAGCAGTAGCAAATCCTCTGTCAGCGTTAAAGCGTCAGCTGTAAATTTGCCCATCCCGAATAGGAAATTTACAATCCAACCACTTGAGAGACCAATCAGCATGGATACGACCAAAAGTGCTGTGGGAACATAAAAAATCAGTTTTCTTGTTATGTCATAAACACCCTTAGCATCATTAAGACTAACAAGGTTATTATACTTTATCGCCATAACATTTGTTAGTTGCAAAATCAAAAACACACCAGGAATGCTGACCAATTTGTCAGCGTAGTTCATTGCTGTCAAACTTCCCTCTGAAAATTGAGAAAAGAAATACTGTGGAAGAAAAAGTGCTATGGTATATACAACATACCCCAATTGCGAATACAACCCGGGCCCCAGAACGCTTTTTACATTTACAAAACTTACATTTAGAAAATCCCAACCAAGATGCTTCTTCATCAGATACATTACAACAACAAGATTGAAAACGCACCCTAAAATCAAGCCCATAACAATGGCAGGAAGCCCTAATTCGTCATGGAAAAGAATAAAGAAAATAACACCCAATAGGGCATTAATGGCAGTCACCATATTCGGTATGGTAAAGTACTTATAGGAAGCCATCGTTTCCGTAAGCAACTGTATTAGTAGGTTTAGGAAAATCAACGGAATACACCATCTAATAAGAGACATATTTTCCTCAATAACGTCCTGAGGGAAAGATGATATTTCTCCCATAATCCATGAGGTATCGATTGACATAAGTCCTACAATAGCAAGCCCAACAGCGCCGTACATGTAGAAGAAAGCGTTCATGAACGCCATGGAACTACCATTACTCACATTATTCCTCAACTTGATACATTCTGGCACTAATGCAGAAGTTGTCATATTCAAGAAAAAGAAACAGACATAAAGCGTAATATTATATACAAAGAAATAAATATCTGTAACCGCATTTGACCCAAAATAATACATAATCAGCCATTGCTGAACAAATGCTATCGACCTGCTCGCAACGTTGAATACTGATGACGTAAATATTCCTTTCTTATATGATTCTGCTTTAAATAATGCCATAAGAGATTTTCTTAAAAAGCCCTGCAAAGTTAAGCAAATATATTCATTACTGAAAGGTAGGTATTTTACAGTTGCTGTAAAACACCTACAATTAAGTATATTTAATCACTTTATCTTACTTTAAGGTCACGATAGTTATACCTGCACCGCCAAACTGAACGTGCTCATCACGGAAAGATTTAACCGAAGGAATAGCATTCAGGTACTCCCTTATTCGCTGCCGCAGAATGCCATATCCTGTTCCATGCAGAATGCGTACCTCTTTAATGCTAAATTGATATGCATCGTCGATAAAGTAGGAAACTGCCTGTATCGCTTCGTCTGCCGACATGCCACGAACGTCGATTTCCTGCTTGAAATCCAATTGTCTCTGGCGGGATTGTTCAAGGCTCGCCGCAACACCAGATGAAGCCTTACTTACAGCAGCGGTTTCTTTTCGGATAGTGCGTTTTAACTTGGAAAGCTTGACTGTTGAGCGGAAATTGCCAATTTCTACAACTGCTTCTTTCTTGTCAATCTCAACAATCTTGCCAACGGAATTACTGCCGTCAATGGTTACATTATCGCCAACCGACAGTTTTTCGTCCTTCGGCTTTTCTTCAACCTTCTTCGGCTTTTTATTCTTGATTCTTGCCTTGAGTGCTTTAATCTTTTCATCTTCAACATCGCCTTCAGAAAGCCTGCTTTTAAGTTCTTCAATCTGCTTGCGGATAAGTTTTGTCTGCTCACGCTCTGCCTGGGCTTTCTTGATTTCGTGGATGGCATTCTCTATCGACGCATTACTGCCGGAAATAATTTCCTTAGCCTCGGCCTTGGCGTCATGCAGAATTTCCTTACGCTCAACAATAAGTTTCTGAATGTCATTCTCGTATTTTTCTACCAGTCGCTCAAGTTTTTTCTTTTCAAGACGGATATCCTGACGCTTGTTTTCCCAATATTTGCGGTCACGGGTAATGTCCATCAGGTATTTATCCATATTTATATAGTCCGAACCGACTATCGATTCTGCATATTCAAGGATGTCTGCGGAGATGCCGATCTTCTTTGCAATCTCAATTGCAAACGAACTGCCTGGTGTTCCTACAGACAACTGGAAGAGCGGTTGCATTTTCTGACGGTCATAAAGCATTGCTCCGTTAATAATGCCATCTGTTTCGTTAGCAAAATTCTTCAGGTTCTGATAGTGGGTAGTTATAACTCCAAATGTACGCAATTCGTTAAGTTTGCGAAGAATAGCCTGTGCTAATGCACCACCGATTTGTGGTTCCGTACCACCACCAAACTCATCTATAAGAATAAGAGTTCTCTCATTTGCCTTTTGCATGAAAAGTTTCATATTCGACAAATGCGAACTATAAGTACTCAATTCATTTTCAATAGATTGCTCATCACCTATTTCTATGAAGAGGTTATCGAATATTCCAAAATGCGAATTTGCATATACAGGAGGGAGCAAGCCGCATTGCAACATATATTGAACAATGCCAACAGTTTTCAAGCAGACCGACTTGCCACCGGCATTTGGTCCGGAAATAAGTAAAATGCGGTTGTTCGGGTCAAGTTTGACATTCAGCGGAACTGTCTGCTTGCCCAATTTGTTTAGCGACAAGAAAAGTACCGGGTGCTTTGCATTGTACCATTCAATTTCCTGCTTTTTGGAAAGGTGTGGCATTTCTGCTCCAATTTCTTCGGCGAAAGTAGCTTTTGCTCGGATGAAATCGAAAAAGCCTATAACCTTATAGAACGCAAGTATCTCTGCAAGCGCCGGGCGAATGTTGTCAGTTATTTCGGTAAGTATTCTGATAATCTCGCGACGGATTTCAGACTCCAATTCACGTATCTTGTTGTTTTTCTCAACAATTTCCGCAGGTTCAATAAAGAAAGTTTTTCCTGTTGCTGATTCATCATGGACAATGCCTTTTACTTGGCGTTTGTTCATCGCAGAAACAGGAATTACAAGCCTTCCGTCGCGAACAGCAGGAGTAACGTCGCTATCAACAATACCGGTACTCTTGTATCCGGCAATAACCCTATTGATTAATCCGTTGACACTGTTAACCGTTGAGTGCAGCGACGCACGCAAGTCTCGCAATGCAGGTGACGCTCCGTCCTTAACTTCACCAAAGCGGTCAATGCTTCGGTCAATTAGTGCAACGATATGTGGAAAGAGAGATAGTGATTCAGCAATTTTCCACAATTCCGGATAAGCGAGTTTTCGCTCCTCATTGAAAAACTCCGCGATTTCTATAGCCGACGCTAAAGTCTTTCCGAGATGTTGCAATTCGCTTTCAGTTAGGTAAGTACCTATGATGCGAATACGCTCCAACTCTTCTCGCAAGTCATATACCGAACCATTTGGAAAGCCTTCTGCCTTCGACATAATAGTCTTATATTCATCAACTTGCAGCAACTGCGTACGTATATGGTTATAATTATTAGAAAACGCCATAGCGGAGCATTTCTCCTTACCCAGAGAATTGCTGCAATGCTCAGAAACAAGGTTTCGGACTGTGCTGAAACCTATCTTACTTTCAATATTATCAGGATATATCACTATCTATTCTACAAAACCTATAAAACAATTTCTCTAATGCCGTTAAAACTGGAAGTATATAAAAGGAGCAACTTCTGTACCAGCAAATTCCAGTATCAACTGAACAAGCACTGCAAAGATAATAATCTTTACAATAATATTACTGCTAATATACCGCTTTTCCGCCCATTGGTACACTTTCAGCGGCGTGAAGATTGCTATAAAAGCAAACACGCAAATGCCTACCCACGCGCCTCTTGTCTGCATAAAAGGCAACACCATCTCTGGCGTAAAATCAGTAAATATCCTGCCTATTAGGGAAACGGCAACAGAAGTGCTCTCTGCACGGAAGAATACCCATAGTAGAGTGACGAAGGCAAATGTTCCCAACCACGAACCAAATAGCCTGATGCCACGCAACTGCTGAACAGGGAAAAAGCGCGACTTTAATTTGTGGATAACCAGTCCAACTCCGTGCATACCACCCCAAATGATAAACTGCCAGCCAGCACCATGCCAGATACCGCCAACAAGCATAGTTATCATCAGATTGAGGTAAGTACGGAAAGAACCTTTGCGGTTGCCTCCTAACGGTATATATACATAATCGCGCAACCATGACGACAGCGAAATATGCCAGCGACGCCAGAACTCGGTAATGCTTAACGACTTGTATGGAGAGCGGAAGTTGTCGCCCAATTCAAAGCCCATTATACGGGAAATACCTATCGCAATATCTGAATAACCTGAAAAATCGCAGAATATCTGCACAGAAAAGCCCAAAACAGCCATAAGGCACTCAAAACCGCTATAAGAATCAGGCATTCCGAAAACCATATTGTTGAACTGTGCCAAATAGTCGGCAACGATTGCTTTTTTTACCAAACCAATCATTATTAGAACCATTCCGCTAAAAACGGTGCTTTCGCCAATCTTCTCCTTGTTATATATCTGCGGCAAAAAGGCTGTTGAACGGACTATAGGACCAGCAACCAGGGCTGGGAAAAATGACAGGAAGAACAAATATTCCAAAAGCGATTTCGATTGACCCGTCTTTCCTTTATAAACGTCAACAACATAACTGATTGACTGGAACGTATAGAATGAGATACCAACAGGCAGCACTAAGTCAAGAGGCTGAAAGTTAGTACTGAAAAGCACTGATATATTCTCCATAAAGAAGTTAGCATATTTGAAATACCCTAACGTTCCCAGAGAAAGGAGTAACGACGTTGTCAGTAATGCTCTGCGAGTGGCTTTAGAGTCAGACTTTGCAAGCCAATGCGAGATATAATAGTCAATCACCGTCCTGGCAATCAGCAGGAGACAGAATGCCCCGCTCGACTTATAATAGAAAAACAAACTAAAGGCAATGACATATACCATCATCGTTGCCTTACGGTTTCTTAGCATACCATAAATCGGCAGAAATATCATAAACAGAACCCAAAACAGACCACTGTTGAACAACATGGGCGATTCTGGTTCGTACGTCAAAACACTTTGCAAATAATCAATCATTTGGGGTATGTACTATTGTTTTAGTAGGAGCCTTATTTGAAATTTTCGGCGTGTCTAATTTAAACTGCGGGTTAGGGCTGGTCTTATACCATGTGATAACGCTATCCATCCACTTATAGGCAGACTGGCGTGTTGGGTGAGCACCATCCTTCGCCCTGTCAAAATGCAAATGCTTTGACAAGAAGAACCTGTCATCACCAACAACCGAGTGAATCATGTCATTGATGCCCGTATCTTCCTTCCAGTTTGGAGGGCCAATCCATATAAATGGAGTGGAACCTATATCCGCAACCATTTTCTGAACATATTTTGTTCGTTTTTTCTTAATATCCTTTATAAACAGTTCGTTACCACCAAGGCATATAAACACAAAATCTGGTTTATAAGTCTTCATATATTGGGCAAGTCGCGGAGAAGTTCCCCATTTTTCGGTAGAAGAAGCATACCAGATAACGGTATAAAGTTTATGGCCATTGTGCGACGCGTAAGCAGCAAGACGGCGGCAAAGCCCCTCAAGCATGGAATCACCCACAAAAAGGATGGTTTTCGGCATTGTATCCGGTTCAGCCTTAACAACAGGCTTGACTGGTTCAACAACCTCAGCGACGTTATTCATAGGCACAACAGGCTCTGCCTTAACCTCCTGGGCAAACGACATTTGCGTTAACTCATAACCAAAAATCTCCAACTTTTCCGGAATAGAAAGAATGGCAAGGATTATGAAGGAAACAGACAGAACGGCCAACAATTTCAAATATGGCATTTTCATATCTCATTATTTATATAGGGCACAAAAGTACAAAATAAACTTATTAAAATGAAATATTTGCTTGCATAAGCATTAAAACTTAAATAAATAAATTATTAAAATCCGTAATAACCTGTGACGTTTAATAATGATTCATTAGTGCCACATAAACCTAAGAAGGGGTCAGTAGATTTTTAGTGTTGATAACCATATAATTTAGCAATGCGGAAAAGGA
>UQLZ01000052.1 GCA_900541935.1 uncultured Prevotellaceae bacterium
AAATCTAAAAACTGCGTTTTTGCTTTTTTCTGCACTCACCTTTCACTATCTTTGTAAACAACGAAAAAAAAGGAGACGGTAACTATGAATACGACTAAATATGCCATTATTGTTGCAGGAGGTTCAGGAAGCCGATTTGGCTCTACCCTGCCTAAACAATTCAATCCTCTTCGCGGAGAGCCTATGCTTATGCAGACAATAAGGGCTTTCTTTAACTACGATAACGCTATACAAATTATCGTTGCGCTACCTTCTGAATATACTTCTTTGTGGATGGACTTATGCAAACAATACAATTTCACAATCAAGCATTCTGTTGTTGAAGGCGGTGAAACACGCTTCGATTCGGTAAAGAATGCTTTGGAACTTGTTGAGGACCTTGACGGGTTTGTTGCCGTTCACGACGGTGCAAGACCTTTAGTAACCACTCAGGTTATAAAAACCGGTTTCGACACTGCAGACTCTTGCGATACCGCAATACCTGTAGTCCCAGTTACTGACAGCATACGCCAACTTGACAGAAATGGAAGTCACTCTGTTAACAGAGATTCATTCGTTGCCGTTCAAACGCCTCAAGTTTTTCAAGCAAGGCTAATAAAAGAGGCTTATAATACAACATACAGCCCAACATTTACTGATGATGCCTCTGTCATTGAATACCGCGGCCACGAACTGACTCTTTATAACGGAGATGTTAACAATATAAAAATCACTCACCCGGCAGACTTGAAAATAGCAGAGATGATTCTCTCAGAAAGAGATGAGCAAACTGAATAGTATCGACATAAAATACCTTACAGGCGTTGGGCCGAAGCGTGCCGAGGTGCTGAACAAGCAACTCGACATCTACAACTACCATGACTTGCTTCACTATTACCCGCAAAAGTACATCGACCGCAGCAAGATTTACAAAATCAGCGAACTTGCCGGTGACTTGAACTATGTTCAACTAAAAGGGCGATTCATTATATTCAACACTCTTGGGGAAGGTGCAAAGACTCGCCTACAGGCTCTTTTCTCTGACGGAACGGGCACTATGGAGGTTGTGTGGTTCCAACGAATTAAACACATTAAGGAAACGTATGTTACCGGAAAGGAATATATCCTCTTCGGCAGACCAACTTTATTCAACGGAAAATACAACCTTGCCCACCCCGAAATAGAGGTATATTCCGAAACAAACCAACCTTGCGGAATACGAGGTATATATTCACTGACAGAAACCGCTCGCAAACGCGGGATTACATCAAATACTATATATACCCTCGTAAAAAATCTTTTCAGCAAGGTTAACTACATTGGAGAAACTCTTCCCGAAAGCGTCATTAAATCGCATAACCTTATGCCATTGAAAGAGGCATTGATGAATGTTCACATGCCTGAATCAATGGTAAAAATGGAGGAAGCAAGACGAAGACTGAAATTTGAAGAATTATTCTACGTTCAGATGAATATCTTCAAATATACCCAGCAACGAAACTCGCAAGTTAAGGGTAATATATTCGGGCGTATAGGCGAGAAATTTAACGATTTCTTTTTTAACGTTCTCCCCTTTCCTCTGACCAACGCACAAAAACGCGTATTGCGAGAAATACGGACAGACGTTGGCAGTGGCCGCCAGATGAACCGCCTGCTTCAAGGTGACGTTGGTAGCGGCAAAACTATCGTTGCAATGATGTCTGCTCTAATGGCTGTTGACAACGGATTCCAAGCCTGCATCATGGCTCCTACGGAAATACTTGCAACCCAACATTATGAATCGCTAAGTGAATTTGGAGAGAAAATAGGCGTAAGAATAGAACTGCTTACTGGCTCTACCAAAGAAGCAAAAAGGAAAGTTATCCACGCAGGCCTAATGAGCGGCGAGGTAAACATACTTATTGGTACGCACGCCGTCATTGAAGATACTGTCAACTTTGCCCATCTCGGCTTGGTTATCATTGATGAGCAGCACCGTTTTGGCGTTGCCCAAAGGGCGAAACTATGGAAGAAAAGCCTTGTCCCTCCTCATATACTGGTAATGACAGCAACGCCAATACCCCGTACACTTGCAATGACTATCTACGGAGACCTTGAAGTTTCTGTAATTGACGAACTGCCACCTGGCAGAAAGCCTGTTGCAACCTCCTTGCTTTTCGAAAATAACCGAAACCGAATCAATGAGGCAATCCGCTCTCAACTTAACGAGGGACGGCAGATATATATCGTTTATCCGTTAATTCAGGAAAGCGAGAAATCTGATTTAAAGAGTCTTGAAGAGGGATACAAGCAAACAGTTCAGACCTTTAAAGAATACAAAGTCGGCTTTGTTCACGGCAAAATGAAACCAGCCGAAAAAGATGAGCAAATGCAGAAATTTGCAAGCAACGAAACCCAGATACTCGTTGCTACAACGGTTATCGAAGTAGGTGTCAACGTACCTAACGCAACAGTTATGGTTATTGAAAACGCCGAGCGTTTCGGGCTCTCGCAACTGCACCAGTTACGCGGCAGAGTCGGTCGTGGAGCAGATAAGTCATACTGCATTCTCGTTTCAAAATACGAGATAGCCAGCGACACACGCAAACGCCTTGAAATTATGACCCACACAACCGACGGTTTCAAAATTGCAGAAGCCGATATGCAGATGCGCGGTCCGGGCGACATTGAGGGAACTCAGCAAAGCGGTATTGCTTTCAATTTAAAGATTGCAAACCTCGCATCCGACGGACTACTGATATCAGTAACTCGCGAAGCCGCAAAAGCGATTATCGACGACGACCCAAACTTCATCAAACAAGAAAACAAGATTGTTGAACTGCAACTGCAAGAACGCTTCTCCAAAAGCATCGACTGGAGCAGAATCAGTTAATCAATTACTATACATTACTAAGAAACAAACACGGCCGCTTCATTATGAAACAGCCGTGTTTTATATTTAAAAGCAATTAAACCTTATGCTTTATTTGCACGTTTACGTTCAATTTCGTCAAGGATAATCTTCCTGATACGCAAGTGGTTAGGTGTAACTTCCACATATTCATCACCCTTAATGTACTCAAGAGCCTCTTCAAGACTGAATACAACAGGAGGAATAATTCTTGCCTTATCATCTGCACCAGAGGCACGCATATTTGTCAACTTCTTAGACTTGGTAACGTTAACTACAATATCATTGTCCTTAGCGTTTTCACCAACAACCTGACCTGCATATACTTCTTCCTGAGGGAAGATGAAGAAACGTCCACGGTCTTGAAGTTTGTCAATAGCGTAAGCGTAAGCAGTACCTGATTCCATTGCGATAAGAGAACCGTTTGTTCTGCGCTCAATATCGCCCTTCCACGGCTCATACTGCAAGAATTGGTGTGCCATAATAGCCTCACCTGCAGAAACAGTAAGAACGTTTGTTCTCAGACCAATGATACCGCGAGAAGGAATATGGAATTCCATTTGGATGCGGTCATTTTGAGTTACCATAGAAGTAAGTTCACCACGACGGCGAGTAACCATATCAATAATCTTACTTGAATATTCCTCTGGAACGTTTACAGTCATCAACTCAACAGGTTCGCATTTTTCTCCGTCAATCTCCTTTATGATAACTTGCGGCTGGCCTACTTGCAACTCATAGCCTTCACGACGCATTGTCTCAATAAGCACTGACAAGTGAAGAACGCCACGACCGAATACAGTCCAAACATCCTCGTGCTGCTCTTTTCTAACGCGTAGTGCAAGGTTCTTGTCCAATTCCTTTTCAAGGCGGTCTGCAATGTGGCGAGATGTCACATACTTACCGTCCTTACCAAAAAATGGAGAGTCATTGATAGTGAACGTCATCGACATTGTAGGCTCGTCGATAGCAATACGTGGGAGTGGTTCCGGATTATCAACAGTAGTTACTGTGTCACCAATTTCGAAGCCCTCAAGACCAACAAGAGCGCAGATATCACCTGACTTAACGCTTGTTGTCTTCTTTCTGCCCATGCCTTCGAATGTATGCAGTTCCTTAATTCTTTGCTTAACAACAGTACCGTCCTTCTTGCAAAGACCGATATCCATACCTTCTCGGATTTCACCGCGGTGAACGCGTCCGATTGCAATACGACCAACGTATGAAGAATAGTCAAGTGAAGTGATTAGCATTTGCGGATCACCTTCATATACTGTTGGAGCAGGGATATATTTGATGATAGCATCAAGCAATGGAATAATATTGTCAGTAGGTTTCTGCCAGTCATCACTCATCCAGCCTTGCTTAGCAGAGCCATAAAGAGTGTGGAAATCCAACTGATCTTCGGTAGCATTCAAGTTGAACATCAAATCGAATACCATTTCATTAACCTCATCAGGGCGGCAGTTCGGCTTGTCAACCTTATTGATAACAACAATAGGCTTCAAACCCATCTGAATAGCCTTTTGAAGGACGAAACGAGTTTGTGGCATAGGACCCTCAAAAGCGTCAACGAGCAACAAGCAACCGTCTGCCATATTAAGCACACGCTCTACTTCACCACCAAAGTCAGAGTGACCCGGGGTGTCAATAATATTGATTTTGTATCCGTTGTAATTAATTGATACGTTTTTAGATAGAATTGTGATACCTCTTTCTCTCTCAAGGTCATTGTTATCAAGCATCAATTCTCCGGATGCCTGGTTTTCTCTAAACAAATTTCCGGCAAGGAGCATCTTGTCAACGATTGTTGTCTTGCCGTGGTCAACGTGCGCTATAATAGCAATGTTTCTAATATTTTGCATATACACCTTATTTTCAACTGCAAAATTAAGAATTTTTTATCAGAATATTATGTTATATAGCATATTTTTTTGCCTTTATACTGGCTTTAATATACTTTAATAAAAGAATAAACTGCAATTCCTACAATTATTAAAACTTGAACTATCGGAAAAATACCAGCGTGCTGGTATTCTGGCTGGTTGTATTCGAATTTTTCTGTGACGATTTTTCTTGTTGCCGTAACCACCAGCCATGCTATAATTGAGCCTACCAATGCTCCTACGATAATATCTCCTGTATAATGGACGCCCAAATAAATTCTTGAATAGCAATTAACAACTGCCCAACTGAAAGCAAAAGCCAAGAGCAAGCGATTTTTTATAATCATTGCAAGGAAAGTCACAAAGGCGAAAGAATTAGCCGCATGGCATGACGGGAAACCGTATGCCCCTCCCCTATAATTCTCAACAATATGAACCATGTGGGAAATCGGATTTTCAATATTTGCTGGTCGCAAACGCTCTGCAAATGGACGGATAACCTTGGCACAAGTCATATCCGACAATGCTATAATCAAGGCTATTGCGATTAGGAAAGATAATGCAACTTTCCAACTGAGGTTTTTAAACATCAAATAAGCAACTGTTGCATACATAGGCACCCATATAACCTTTCCTGAAAACGCACTCATAAAATAGTCCCAAAATGGTGCATGCATTTGGTTTAGTTCGAGAAAAACCTTAGTGTCTAACGTATTAATAAAATCTATCATCTTATCTCTTATCTAAATCATCATATAGCGTTTGAATAAATGCTTTTGCCTTTTTGGCATTCTTGCCTGGCTCTGCTCCACGGTCGATAATAACGGCATCAGCATCACCATTGTAAACAAAGCAGTTTTCGGCTGTAACAATACCGAAGCACCCAGGGTCTGAAATATACGCAAAATGGGGTGCCTCATCATTTAGAATATTCTTGCTGAATGTAAATTCTGAATGACCGATTCCCAACTGATAAAGCAATGTCGCAGCCATATCTATTTGGGAGGAATATGTTTCATTAATACCTTGCTTTGCCAACGCTCCGCCATAAAGAATCAACGGAACTTTGTGTCGCTCCTGCTTATCGTCAAGCAATGGATATGCCTCATAATGATCAGAAGTTATAACAAGAAGCGTATTATCCCAATTATCCATCTGTTTCAATTCATCTACCAATTTTCCAAGACAGTCATCAGTATAGGCAAACGCGTTCTTTGCCTTATTCTCAAATTTATTATACGGAACATCAAAAGGGTCATGGCTGCTTGATGTTTGGATAATCCTAAATCGTGGCAACTCCTGCTTGTCGGTCTTGTAGTCGCTGATAAACTTGTCAAAAAGGGTACCGTCGTTTGCTCCCCACTTGCTTTTCTTTTCCGCATGTGAGAAATCCTTATCTGAAATAATCTTATCGAACTTGCAGGAAACAAGGTATGCAAGCATATTGGTGAAATTGACATCGCCTCCATAATAGTATCCTATGTCATATCCATTACCCCTTAATGTCTTAGGTATCGAAGGTAATGTTTCAGCCTTTTCTACATACTTCATAATACTTGTTGACGGCTGAGCCGGATATGCGCTTATTATAGAAGTCAATGCCCTATCGGTTCTAAAACTGTTGGCATAGAAATTATTGAATAGCAATCCTTCCTTTGCCAAATTATTCAAATTGACAGCAACATTTTCTCCACCGGTAACCTCCATTAAATGATTTGAGAAACTCTCAAGTATAATCATTATTATTTCCGGACGCTTATGGGTTAGAACGGTTGGAATAGAATCACTTTGAGCATTCTCGACCAACCCTTTCATAATCTCCACAGCCTCTGAATCTTCAAAATAGTTATACTGCTCACCGAAATTATTTTGATGAGTAGCAGAATACAGGAGACTGAAATCAGGGTTTATCGCAGCATGATTTAACCGTTGATTTTGACTAAAATACGCCTTACTCAAATTCATTGTTGATACCGTAAATCCTCCTCGTATAGGTATAAACAAGCAACCAGTCAATAAAAACAAAACAACAGCAGTAACTATCCTGCTATTATTTTTGCAGACTTTTTTCTCTCTTATAACAGTAAAATAAAACGCTGCAAAAGACAATGCCGAAGCGATAAGTAATGCCAGCACACCGCCGGCTACAAACCAACCGCTGACGCTTGCAACCGCATCTGCGGGAGAAGTCATAAAATAAAACAACGGCGTCATATCAAGTCGAAATCCCCAAAAGCCGTAAAGGGCGAGGTCAACAACAAATATTGCAGATATGAGCAAAGAGATTATGCCAAAGTATGAAATGCGGGTAATTGTCAGCCATCGCTTATCTTCGCCCAAAGCCGCCTGGATAACAAGCAGAAGACCCGGTATCACAGACAAATAACCAGCAACAGACATGTCGATTGGCAGCCCGTGAAGCAACACAGAGAACACATCTCCTGCTCCTCCTATAGCAATGACATCTGAATAATATCCTATGAAGATTAGCCTTTGAACGATGAATAATGCAATAAATATCGCAAATACCACAACAAATTGTTTGATTAACTTAAGCATAACTCATTTATTTTGACGCCACAAAATTACCTCAATAATTTTATATACAAAAATATAATACCTTTGATAATTCGGATAAAAATTGCGAAATTTGCGTAAAATTTCAAATATGATTACACCAGACCAATTAAAAGAGACAGAAGAACGCAAGTTGGCGTTGAGGAGGTATCTTTGACATCGACAGCAAGAAAATCGAAGTTGAAGAGGAAGAGTTAAGAACTCACGTCCCTAATTTTTGGGAAGACCAGAAGGCTGCGGAAAAGCAGATGAAGAAAGTTAAGGACCTGCATTTCTGGATTGACAGTTATGAGGAAATCGAAAAGATGGTTGACGAGTTGGCTTTAGGCTTTGACTTTGTCAAAGAGGAACTCATTACCGAGCAGGAACTTGACGAAATGTATAGCAAACTAATAGAGCGGTTTGAAGCCGTTGAATTAAGGAATATGCTTCGCCGGGAAGAGGATAAACTCGGTGCAGTTCTTAAAATCAACTCAGGTGCCGGCGGTACTGAAAGCCAAGACTGGTCACAAATGCTTATGCGTATGTACCTTCGCTGGTGCGAGGACCATAAATACAAGACATCAATCGTTCACCTTGTCGAGGGCGATGAAGCGGGCATCAAATCCGTTACAATCCAGGTTGAAGGCGACATGGCTTACGGATACCTAAAGAGCGAAAACGGTGTTCACCGACTTGTCAGAGTTTCTCCGTTCAACGCACAAGGAAAGCGCATGACATCATTTGCTTCAGTTTTCGTAACTCCGCTCGTTGACGATTCTATCGAGGTTCAAATCAACCCGGCAGACATTACTTGGGATACTTTCCGAAGTGGTGGTGCAGGCGGTCAGAACGTAAACAAAGTGGAAACTGGCGTGCGATTGAGATATAACTATAAAGACCCTGACACTGGCGAAGTTCGAGAAATTCTTATAGAAAATACCGAGACCCGCTCCCAGTTGGATAACCGCGAAAACGCAATGCGACTGCTCCGCTCGCAATTATACGATATGGAATTGCAGCGCCGTATGGCTGAGCAAGCAAAAATTGAAGCAGGAAAGAAAAAAATCGAATGGGGTTCACAAATCAGAAGTTACGTCTTTGACGACCGACGAGTGAAAGACCACCGCACTGGATTCCAAACGTCTGACGTTAACGGCGTTATGGACGGAAACCTCGACGGCTTTATCAAGTCATACTTGATGACCTTCGCCGCCGACGCTGAATAAGAATATACCACAAAACAAACGGGATTGCTCATAAAATAACAATCCCGTTTGTTGTATTTTTACATATTGCGGTACGCTAAATCTTTTTGAAATGTAAAAACTTCTAATAAAGACCAGTTCGCAAAAAGCCTATAATCTCATAACATTTTTCTATACATACTCAATTATTCAGAAGCCAAAAAGTAAATGTTTTTACCCGTCTCAAATTTATTGAGCAAGACCAAAGGTTTGACAATCCCGCACCACAAATATTAAAAACTATTAATAAACTTGGGGGGGGGAAATTTGTAATAAATTTACGACAATTTTTAGTTTGTCAATGAAAATCAATAAATTAAAAACGATAAAATATGAAAAGAATCAATTATTATTTTGGTGTCATTCTATTAGCATCAAGTATTATTGCCTGCTCAAGCAATGAAGAACCAGTTCCCGGCTCAATTCAATTAGACAAAGGCACACAAACCGAACAAGTTGTATATGCAGACGAGACTTCCAAATCAGAAGGCATCAAGTTTACTGCCGCTGCTCCTTGGACTGCAACAGTTAAGGAAATTAATGCAAAATCTCGTGCCAGTGAAGTTGAATGGCTCAAACTGAATGTCTATGGAGGCGGTGCTGGCGAGCATACTTTAAGCCTTACTCTTCTACCAAACCTTACTGGTGAAGACCGTGTGGCAGAAATCGTAATTACATGCGGCGATACCGTTATCCGTATCCGCGTAGAGCAAAAAGGCACAAAGCAAGACGGACAAAAGCCTGAAATTACAAATAAAACCCGACTTGTTGACAATATCGTAAGCATTTACAAGGGAAATGGCAAATGGTCATCCAGAGTTATTTTAGAATTTTCCTATAACGAAAAAGGAAAAGTCACATTACTTGCCATATATTCCGACGCAAATCATAATCAGAAAATTGATGAAGAGGAACGCGCAAAAGGACCAAAACAAAAAACTGAGATAACTTACAATGAAGCAGCAAAAACTGCTTACGCAAAATGCTGGAGTTATAATGAATACGACGGCGAATATATTCACGAATACAACATTAAGTTTAACAATGAGGGATATGCCGTTGAGATGGATAGCGAAACAAACAACGACGGCTTTGTTGAAACATACAAATACACTTATCAAGATGGCTATATCCAATCTTCGAAAGCAACTGAAAAAGGAGAGACAAGCGAATACTATGAACTCCCTGAATGGACTAACGGCAATTTGACAAAAGTTACATGTGGCAGAGGGAATAGCATTTTTGACGAGTCAGTAGTTGAATATAGCGAAATTTTAAATAGTCCGGAAGTTTCTATTGATTTGAACTTTATCGCATCTTCATCTTATGCCTATAACAATTTCTGTGAAGATTCAAATAACGGATTGAAAGCCTTTGGATTCTTCGGCAAGCGAAGCAAAAATATGATTGCAAAGGAAAAACAGTTGGCCACAAAAGAAAATCCTGAAACATTCTATTGCACTTTCAAATATGAAACTGATGCCAACGGTTATGTTACAAAAATTTTCGCCACAGAACCGCACGACTCATATACAATTGAGGACCAGTACATTATCAACTATAAATAACTTATACATTCCCAAAAATAAAGGCTGCCTAACATAAATCGTCTGGCAGCCTTTATCAAATTAGCATGAATTACTTTTATTTCTTTTCAGCGTAGCGCTTTGCTTGTTCTTCAATAAGTTTCGGATCATTGAAGTAGTCAATCTTCATTGCTGCACGAACTTCATCAAGTGTCTGTGCTGCAACCTTGCGAGCCTCTTCGCTACCCTTTCTAAGGATTTCGAATACGCCAGGAATGTCTTGCTCGTATTTTTTGCGACGCTCTCTGATTGGTATCAACTCTTCTTCAATAATGTTGATAAGAAGTTTTTTCACTGTACCATCACCAAGACCGCCACGAGTATAGTGGTCCTTCAACTCTTGAAGGTTCTTGTAATCAGGGCAGAATTTCTCGAATGAATCCTCTTTGCAGAATGCGTCAAGATAGATAAACGGACAGTTGCCTTCAAGGTGACCTGGGTCATCAATATTCACGTGCAACGGGTCTGTATACATACTCTTAACTTTCTTAGCAACTTCCTTAGGAGTGTCTGAAAGGTAGATACAGTTGCCAAGCGACTTGCTCATCTTTGCCTTTCCGTCGGTTCCCGGCAAACGCAAGCACGCTGCATTATTAGGCAATAGGATTTCCGGCTCAACGAGGTTACCACCGTAAACATTATTAAAACGGTTAACAATTTCGCGAGTCAATTCAATCATCGGCTCCTGGTCTTCACCTGCGGGTACTGTTGTTGCCTTGAATGCTGTAATATCAGATGCCTGGCTTACCGGATAGCAGAAGAATCCTACAGGAATGCTTGTCTCGAAGTTACGCATCTTGATTTCAGTCTTTACCGTCGGGTTACGTTGAACACGAGAAACTGTTACAAGGTTCATATAGTAGAACGCCAACTCTGTCAGTTCCGGCACTTGTGACTGAATGAAGATAGTTGTCTTTTCTGGGTCAAGGCCTGCAGAAAGATAATCCAATGCAACTTCTACTATATTTTGACGGATTTTTTCAGGATTATCAGCATTATCTGTCAATGCTTGAGCATCAGCAATCATTACGTAAATTTTGTCGAACTCGCCTGAGTTTTGCAACTCTACACGGCGACGGAGTGAGCCTACATAGTGACCCAAATGTAAACGACCGGTTGGACGGTCGCCTGTAAGTATGATTTTACCCATTTTCTTCTAATTTTTGCTTTGTGCAAAGTTAATATTTTTACATTGTAAAAGCAAATGAATAATATAGTTACTGAAAGTCAACACCATACAGGATAAAATCGCTTGATACTTATAAAAAACAAGCACCAATTTTTTGGTGCTTGCAACTTTTATCTAACTCTCAAAACTTTTCCAACTTGTATCTTAGTATTACGAGATATGCCATTCAATCTGCAAAGAGAATTAACTGATGTACCATATTTACTTGCAATTTTACTTAGGCTTTCTCCTCTTCTCACTCTATGAGTTCTTTTTGTACCAGTTGAACTGTAAGTATTTTTTGGCTTATTGGTTTTCAACCATTTCTCAGCATACTGAACATTAGCATTTGGAGAATAGTCCCTTGCTTGTGTATAAGTTCTTTTTGAGAAAGTATAGAAATCCGTATGTGTTGTCTGATTAGGGAAGTCAAAAATAGCCATCGGGTTAATAGGATATCCCATATATCTTGTTTCAAAATGCAAGTGCGGACCTGTGCTACGGCCAGTGTTTCCTCCGAGGGCAATTGGTTCACCTACCTTAATATCCTGATTTGGCTTAACAAGGAACTTTGACAAGTGCCCATAAACAGTTTCAAGACCGTTATGATGACGTACTATAACATAGTATCCATACCCTCTGCGGTCATATCTTGTCAATCGTACTTTTCCACTGAATGCAGCCCTAACCGTATCACCAACATGCAACTTTAAATCAACACCTTTGTGCTGACGACGAAATCTCTTTCTGTAACCGTAGGGTGAGGTTATATATCCTGGAACAGGCATAGAATATTCACTTACATCAATCCTGATATTATCTGCAACATCCATTCCCGCGTAAGGATTGACTGCCTGACTGTTCCAACTTTCTGTATAAATGTCTATTTCCGGTTCTTCCTCTTCTTGCATAATGATATCCATAAATGCCTTGGTTTCCATCGTCTTAACCTGATCCTGGATATTTCTTTGCGATGCAAGCAAATTGCTGTGCATATTGTCATGCGCAGACACAGACCTTAATTCTTGTGCTGTTGCGGTTAGGGTAAGAGCCGCTATAAATAGACAAATAGTTTTTTTAAAATTCATTATTCTTATCCTTTGTCGTATATTTTAGAACTCACCTTCTTCATAAAGGCTTTTTACTGTCACTGGTAGATAGTCGAAAATTTCTTCTGCCTTGAAGAATCTATCCAACTCAATTTTTGCATTCTCTACGGAATCTGACGCATGAATGATATTTTGCTGTCCACTCATACTGAAGTCTCCTCTAATTGTTCCAGGAGCAGCATTTCTTGCATTAGTGGCTCCTGTCATTGCACGAACAACTGCAACTGCATCGACTCCTTTAACGCACATAACAACAACTGGAGAACTCATCATAGATTGCTTCAACGATGGGAAGAATGGACGATCTACAAGATGTGAATAATGCTCAGCCAGCACTGCATCTGTTAACTGAATCATTTTCATCCCTGATATTATAAGACCTTTTTTCTCGAATCGAGAAATTACTTCTCCCATAAGTCCACGCTCTACTGCTGATGGTTTTAATATTACTAATGTTTGTTCCATGTTTTTATGTACGGTTTGGTAAGAGAATTTTTTTCTAACAGCCTCAAAGTTAGGGAAACTGTTTCGATTAAAAAAGTGAAAATTTCATTTTATCTGGTTTTTTAAGAAAATTTTTGTTTTATCCCTTTTGGAGCACTTTTATTAACCTAATTATTTACTGCTTAATGATTTCAAAAACAAGGAAACATCTTTCTCAGACATTTCCTTGCACCCTATTTAATACATTTTCAGATATTTCTGAGTACCCTAAACTAATCTAAATTATATTGTAATTACACCTGTGTTTTTCTAGTCACAAAAATAGCAATTATCTAAACACAAGTCCAGTCCATTTTAATCCTTTTGAGATAAAAGCATATCATTTTTTTAATATTGTATAAAAAAGGGTAACTAATGGTATTAAATTAAAAACTATTTGGCAACAATAGACTTCTCTTAACATAATAAATTATAAGTCTATTTCATCATATTAATCATTACTTATGAATGCAATTTATAACAAATAATGTAACACAGTCAATGACAGCCTACATTCTTACAGCAATTGATAGGTACTAAATTTTAAAGAAAAAAGTCTTCGGAAAACAGTGGTCATAAAATAGACATAACTCTTATTCTCAAAGATAATTGTAATTTAAAATAGAAACAAGGTGCTGTTCTCCTTTTGTAAAGCCACCTAAAAAGTTAATTTTCAAAATCAATTATATAATATTATTGATACCAATTTGCTTTGCTATTACCAGTTTAGCCTGAATATAAGCATCAAAATCATAGAAATCAGCAACATAAAATGGAATGAACTGATATTTTGCTTTTTTATACATTAAACGGAATCCTCCATCAAAATCATCAATGCTGCAAAATTCCGTAATTCCAAGAGATTTCGAGCCTACAACAACCTCTTCTTCATTATAAAAAAATTTTGTAATTTTTGTACCAGAAATTGCTATAGACCCTTTGCGTACAGCAAAAACAGCCTCTTCCTTAAAAGCATAACGGAAAAAAACCAGAGCCAACAGCATTGGCATTACAAGGAAAACAACCATAACTGTCACATACCAGAAAATAGTAAAAAAAAACGACATAACTACAAACGGTAAGACAGCAACCACAAAGTAGTACCAATTATCTGAAGCCCACCTTCCAAAAAGGAACTTCAAATATCTGGAACCACTCGGTTTCACTATGCGCGTAGAAATTGTCATAACTATTTTTCAGTATTAAGGAAAGCAAAATAGACTGCCGCTACCAAGAGCAGAAAGGAAACTATATGATTCCACTTAATTGCCTGTCCCTGAAACATAAAGGTTGCAACTACTGTAAATACAATTAAAGTTATAGCCTCTTGCATAACCTTCAACTGAACGAGGGTGAAAGGTCCACCATTTCCTATATAGCCAAGCCTATTTGCCGGAACCTGAAAAGCATATTCTGCAAGTGCAATGCCCCAAGACAATAGAATAACTGCATAAAGTGGCCAATTCTTAGTAACTCCCATTTCTCCTAATTTCAAATGCCCATACCACGCAAGAGTCATGAAGACATTTGATATAATTAATAGTACAACTGTCCAAATTGTTGAATTCATTTTGCAAACTTTCCTTTTAAAATTTCGTATCCTGATTTATAATTGTCAATACTCTTTCTATTGTTGATTTGCGAAATACCTGTGCCATCTTTTTTAAACAACTTCCCTATTCGCAAATAATTATTGCCATTATCTCGGCTAAAATCAAAAACTTGCTCTTTTAATTTATTGGCTCTTCTAACATCAGGAGCAAGTTCTCCTTGAGTTGAAACAACTTCTTTTGGAATACCTCCCTCAAAAATCCAAACAGGGCGGACAACTCCACACGGCGGGTATCCAAGGACGGTCCACATTGTTGTCATTTGAGGATTTTCTAACGGCACAACTCCTTCTATAGCAACAGAAGCAGAAGATATTCTACGCGGGATAAAATCACGGTCAACAATATATTCAAACCCACACAAGGCAAAATCACCTCCGATAAGAGAATGATAATAAGACCGAGATAACACTTCTGTAAACACTGATGGAGTCAAAGAACGAGTCACCACATAAGGCTTTAATAACGACTCTGCTGTAGCCTCTCTAATATAACCATATCCTTCGTCAACTCTGCCAGTATGCGAATAGTTTGCCCTGACAACGACACTGTCAACATCAATTCTCGTAAATGAAAAATTACAGGTTTCAAAATAGGCAGCACCTCCACAAGCATCTATAACTCCAAAATTGGCTTCAACAGAAAGTGGTTTCGGATAACTATTCAAAAAAGCCTCAAAGTCATCTACAGTTCTACATCGTTCAAGCGCTTTTGCCATAACAAAACCCTCTTTATCCATCTCTTTTATAGTATCAGCCTTTAAATTATATGAAGCTGTATTCATAATAGCAAATCCAACCTCATTAAAACCTATCCATGCCTGCTCACTCAAAGTATCACTTTGGTTAAACAACGCCACATAATCAAAACCAGATTCAGATTCTATTCTTTCAACTTTATTATTTAAATCAGAGGTATCACGATGTTTCCATAAAATAGGCCTGCCATTAACAGTGAACCTCCCAGAAACAATAGCAGAAGTGCAAGGAAGAGCATTAAAGTAGGTAAAAAAAGCCACCAAAAGAATAAGAAATTTATTCATATAATATCAGTATTAAATCAACTGCGAAGATACAAAATTTATTAAACTAATACTATAATTTCAATAAGTAGAATGCTCATATAAAACAAAAAAGGACAAGCTTTTGACTTGTCCTTTCTAATGGGGCGGTGACCTACTCTCCCGGTTTCCCAGTACCATCGGCACAGCGGGGCTTAACTTCCCTGTTCGGAATGGGGAGGGGTGGATCCCCCGCGCTATCGCCGCCTTGTTTTTCCTTTTAACCTTACGGTTTATATTGTGAGTACATTCTGAAAGCTAGTAAATTTTAGTCGCGTATATTGTTCCCGGATTGCTCCGGTATGTCTTGCAGCTTTGCTGCTTCGAAAAGCTTTCGGGAAATTAGTACTGCTCGGCTTTGCCATCGCTGACTTTACACCTGCAGCCTATCTACGTCGTAGTCTCCGACGTCCCTATTTGGAGATCTTATCTTGAGGTTGGCTTCGTGCTTAGATGCTTTCAGCACTTATCCGTCCCCGACGCGGATACCCGGCCGTGCACCTGGCGGTACAACCGGTTCACCGGAGGTCGGTCCAACACGGTCCTCTCGTACTAGTGTCGGATCCCCGCAAATCTCCTGCGCCCACAACAGATAGAGACCGAACTGTCTCACGACGTTCTGAACCCAGCTCGCGTGCCAC
>UQLZ01000053.1 GCA_900541935.1 uncultured Prevotellaceae bacterium
AGTCTCTTTCATTTTCTGTTACTTTTTAGTGTAACGCTATGGCAGGACTAGACAATGTTATAAATAAAAAAAGGATGTGCAATTGCACACCCTTTATAATGCCTATTGGCTTTATATTATTCAGCAGCTTCAGTTGCTTGTGCTTCTTGAGCAGTTTCAGCCTTAGGAGCAGACTTGCGAGAACGACGTGTACGTGTAGTTTTCTTCTTGTCAGCCTTAAGCATGTTTTCGTTGTAGTCAACGAGTTCAATGAAGCAAGTTTTAGCGTTATCACCAAGACGGTTGCCAGTTTTAATGATACGAGTGTAGCCACCTGGACGGTCAGCGATCTTTACAGAAACGTTTTGGAAAAGTTCTGTAACGGCTGCCTTATCTTGCAAGTAACTGAAAACAACACGACGGTCGTTAGTAGTATCGCTCTTAGCGCGGTTGATGATAGGCTCAGCGAACTTACGGAGCGCTTTAGCCTTTGCCAATGTAGTGAAAATTCTCTTGTGCATGATAAGAGACACTGTCATATTTGACAACATCGCATCAAGATGAGCTTTCTTACGGCTTAAGTGGTTGATTTTTTTATTATGTCTCATCGTAATTATTCTTTATCTAATTTATACTTTGAAATATCCATTCCAAAAGAAAGGTTCAGACTTGCGAGCAACTCATCAAGTTCTGTAAGTGACTTCTTACCGAAGTTACGGAACTTAAGCAAATCAGTCTTGTTGAATGTAACGAGTTCGCCAAGAGTTTCAACCTCTGCACTCTTCAAGCAGTTAAGTGCACGAACTGAAAGATCCATATCAACGAGTTTTGATTTGAGGAGTTGACGCATGTGGAGAACTTCTTCATCAAATTCTTCATTACCTTCTGCTTCTGATGTTTCGATAGTAATCTTTTCATCAGAGAATAGCATAAAGTGGTAAATAAGAATCTTAGCAGCCTCCTTCAAAGCGTCCTTCGGATGGATTGATCCATCAGTAGTAATCTCAAGAACGAGTTTTTCGTAGTCTGTCTTCTGCTCGACACGATAGTTCTCAACACTATACTTCACATTGACAATCGGAGTGTAGATTGAGTCAATAGCAATAACGTCAATCGGTGCGTCCTGAAGAGCATTTTCCTCAGCAGGAACATAACCTCTGCCCTTATTGATAGTGAAATCAAGTGTAAAAGAAGCAACATCGGGATCTAAATGGCAAATAACCAAATCTGGGTTTAGTACTTCAAAACCAGAAAGTTCCTTGCCTAAGTCGCCGGCTGTCAAGACTTCTTTGCCTGACACACTGATCTTAGCTGAAGCTTCATCATCGGTGTCAGCGACATGTTTGAATCTCACCTTCTTGAGGTTAAGGATTATATTTGTTACGTCTTCAATAACGCCAGGGATAGTCGCAAATTCATGCGGCACACCGTCAATGCGGATTGAAGAGATAGCATAACCCTCGAGAGAAGAAAGAAGGATTCTTCTAAGCGCATTACCGACAGTAACTCCGTAACCCGGTTCCAAAGGACGGAACTCGAATTTTCCGAAGTTGTTATCAGCCTCGAGCATTATGACTTTATCAGGTTTCTGAAATGCTAAAATAGCCATGGATATTTACAATTTATTATTTAGAATACAACTCGACGATTGACTGTTCCTTAATAGTTTCAGGAATGTCCTCACGCTGAGGGTTGTGTAACAATTTACCTCCCTTAATGCTTTCATCCCATTCCAACCAAGGATATTTGCTGTGGTTAAATCCAGCCAATGCATCTGCAATAACTTCGAGAGACTTAGATTTCTCGCGAACTGCAATAATTTGACCTGGCTTAACTGAGTAAGAAGGTATATTGACTACCTTACCGTCGACAGTAATGTGGCGGTGCAAAACAAGCTGACGAGCAGCTGCACGAGTAGGAGCAATACCCAAACGGTAAACGATATTGTCAAGTCTTGCCTCAAGGAGTTGGAGAAGGATTTCACCTGTTACACCTTTTGTACGGTCTGCCTTCTTGAATAGGTTGCGGAATTGACGCTCCAATACACCGTAAGTGTATTTTGCTTTTTGCTTTTCACGCAATTGGTTACCATACTCAGAAGTTTTTCTTCTCTTGTTGGCACCATGTTGACCCGGGGCATAATTTTTCTTAGCGAGCACTTTGTCTTCTCCGAAGATTGGCTCACCAAATTTTCTTGCTATCTTTGACTTAGGTCCGGTATATCTTGCCATTTCTAATTCTTTTAATAATATTAAAGTTGATAACGAATCTTATCAGTGCAGCCGCGATTGCAGAGAGGTGGTTGAATGCAATCTTTCACGTTTAAGACTCTTTTTAATTTAAATGATTATACTCTTCTTCTTTTAGGAGGACGACAACCATTGTGTGGAAGCGGAGTAACGTCAATGATTTCTGTTACCTCGATGCCTGCACCTGCAATTGTACGGATCGCTGATTCACGTCCGTTACCTGGTCCCTTTACATAAGCCTTAACTTTGCGGAGACCCAAGTCGTATGCAACTTTTGCACAATCTTGTGCTGCCATTTGCGCTGCGTACGGTGTGTTCTTTTTTGAACCTCTGAAGCCCATCTTACCAGCACTTGACCAAGAAATTACTTGACCTTCGCTGTTTGCTAGGCACACGATGATGTTGTTGAAAGATGAGTGTACATGAAGTTGACCCATAGCGTCAACTTTAACGTTTCTCTTCTTTGCTGCGACTGTTTTCTTTGCCATACTTTAATCTTATTTAGTAGCTTTTTTCTTGTTAGCAACTGTTTTCTTGCGACCTTTACGAGTACGAGCATTGTTTTTTGTGCTCTGTCCTCTTACCGGCAAACCGTTACGGTGACGAACACCACGGTAGCAACCGATATCCATAAGTCGCTTGATGTTTAATTGGATTTCGCTGCGGAGGTCACCTTCTACTTTGTAGTTGGCACCAATTACTTCACGCACTGCAGCAGCCTGTGCGTCAGTCCAATCCTGTACCTTGATGTCTTTATCTACACCTGCTTGAGCCAAAATCTTATTGGCTGCGCTACGGCCGATACCGAAGATATAGGTCAGGGCAATTTCTCCTCTCTTATTTTGGGGCAAGTCTACACCAACAATTCTTACTGCCATAAACTATTATTATTTATTCTCAAAGATATTATCCTTGACGTTGTTTATACTTAGGGTTTTTCTTGTTAATAACGTATACGCGACCTTTTCTTCTGACTATCTTTGAGTCCGGGGTGCGTTTTTTTACTGAAGCTCTTACTTTCATATTCTTTTCTTTTTTTATTTGTATCTAAAAGCAATTCTTCCTTTGGACAAGTCGTAAGGTGACATTTCAACCTTTACTTTATCGCCCGGCAGGATTTTTATATAATGCATTCGCATTTTTCCGGAGATATGCGCTGTGATCTGATGTCCGTTTTCCAATTCTACGCGGAACATCGCATTCGACAATGCTTCAACGATTACTCCGTCTTGCTCAATAGCTGCCTGTTTTGCCATATATTACTGTTTTATGATTTACCGTTTAACACTTCATCAATGTATTCGAAAGATGATAGGATATCTGCCTTGGCTCCTCTGATTGCAACTGTGTGCTCAAAATGTGCTGATGGTTTTCTATCCTTAGTTCTGCATGTCCAACCGTCACTCTCAATGATGATGTTTTTGCTGCCGAGATTAATCATCGGCTCAATTGCTATGCACATCCCGTTCTTAAGCAGCGGTCCTACGCCTTTTCTTCCATAGTTCGGAACTGCCGGATCTTCATGAAGTCGCCTTCCTATTCCGTGACCCGTCATTTCTCTGACAACTGAATAACCGCGCTTTTCGCAGTAATCCTGGATTGCGTTTCCTATATGCCCTATCCTGTTGTTTTCTACGGCTTGCTCGATACCTTTGTAAAGAGATTCTTTTGTTGTCTCAAGTAGTTTTTTAACTTCTTCTGAAACCTCACCTACGCAAAAAGTATAGGCTGAATCTCCGTTGAATCCATTCTTAACAACTCCACAGTCGATTGAAACTATATCACCATCTTGAAGAGTTGTGTTCGACGGTATGCCGTGAACGACAATCTCGTTAACTGAGACGCAGATGCTGTTTGGAAAACCTCCGTAACCGAGAAAACCCGGAACACCACCATTGTCTTTGATGAATTCGTATGCTATGCTATCAAGCTTCAGCGTTGTAATCCCCGGTTTTATCCACTTTGCGAGTTCGCCAAGCGTCTTTCCAACCAGGAGATTACTTTCACGCATCAACTCTATCTCTTCATCTGTCTTTAGATAAATCATTCTGTTTAGTTTATCCTATTATTAATAGGCACTACCAGTTGTACGACCTTTCAGCTTGCCGGACTTCATCATTCCGTCATAGTGGTGCATCATCAAGTGACTTTCAATTTGTGAAAGTGTGTCAAGAACAACACCTACCATGATAAGCAATGAAGTTCCTCCGAAGAACTGAGCAAATTCACGACTCACTCCGCAAATACTTGCGAAAGAAGGCATAATTGCAACGATACCAAGGAAAATTGAGCCAGGGAGAGTGATTCTTGACAAAATTGAGTCAAGGTACTCTGCTGTCTTAGTTCCCGGTTTTACTCCAGGAATGAATCCGTTGTTACGCTTCATGTTGTCGGCCATGTCGTTCGGGCGAACTGTAATGGCTGTATAGAAGTATGTAAATGCAACGATCATTACGAAGTAAATGGCATTATACCAAAAACCTGTCATATCAGTTAGTGCACGAACAAATGAACTGCCTTCACCACTTGCACCGAAACCTGCAAGAGTGATAGGAATGAACATGATAGCTTGTGCAAAGATGATAGGCATAACGCCAGCGGCGTTAACTTTCAAAGGTATGAACTGACGAGCTCCGCCATACTGCTTGTTCCCTACAATACGCTTTGCGTACTGCACAGGCACTTTGCGCGTTCCTTGAACAAGGAGAACAGCACCAAGTATTACCGCAAACAAGAGAACGATTTCAACGACAAACATTACAAGTCCACCTTGAGCTGTCGTCAATCTGTTACTGAATTCCTGAACAAGTGCTCCCGGAAGACGAGCAATAATACCAACAAGGATTATAAAGGAAATACCGTTACCAACGCCCTTATCAGTAATACGCTCTCCAAGCCACATGATAAACATACTGCCGGCTGCAAGGATAATGGTCATATAAGCCATAGTCCAGAAACCAAAGTGTGCGTTACCACCTGCACTGTTGACTTGAACCTGAAGGTTCACCAAATAAGCCGGAGCCTGAAGCAACAAGATAGCCACTGTCAAATAGCGGGTATATTGATTAATCTTCATGTGGCCGCTTTCACCTTCCTGCTGCAATTTGCGGAAAGACGGTAAAACCATACCGAGCAATTGGATCACGATTGAAGCCGTGATATACGGCATGATTCCAAGTGCAAAGATTGAGGCTTGTGAAAAGGCACCTCCAGAGAACATGTCCAAAAGCTGCATCAAACCGCTATCTGTAAATTGGCGCAATGCGTCCAATTCGTTTGGGTTGATACCTGGAAGTACAACGTAACAACCCACACGATAGACAACGACAAATAGAAAAGTTACGATCAATCGCTTGCGTAAATCTTCTATTTTACTGATGTTCTTTATAGTCTCGATAAATCTCATTACCTATAGTTTTTGAACAGTTCCGCCCAAAGCAACGATTGCTTCTTCTGCCTTCTTTGAGAAAGCGTGAGCAACAACGTCTAACTTAACAGACAATTGACCGTTGCCAAGGATTTTCACTTTGTGCTTGCTGCTAATGTAACCTGCTGCAATGAGTTCTTCAACTCCTACCTTAGCAAGGTTCTTAGCCTTTGCGAGTTCTTCAATAACGTTTAAGTTGATTGCTTTATACTCAACACGGTTGATATTTTTGAAACCGAACTTTGGAACACGGCGTTGCAATGGCATCTGACCACCCTCGAAACCAACCTTGCGAGAGTAACCTGAACGTTGCTTTGCACCCTTGTGACCGCGTGTAGAAGTACCGCCCATGCCAGAACCTGGACCGCGACCAACTCTTCTGCGATCTGATGTTGAACCGATAGCCGGTTTTAAGTTACTTAAATCCATAATTCCTAATTATTTAAAGCGTTCGTTACTTCTACAAGGTGACGAACTCGTTTAACCATACCAAGGATTTCTGGAGAATCTTGCTTCTCCACTACTTGATTCATTTTTCTCAATCCGAGTGCATCAAGAGTCTTCTTTTGCACTGCCGGGCAGTTAATTCTGCTCTTTATTTGTTTAATCTTAATAGTAGCCATAACTGTTTTTATTAACCATTAAACACAACATCTAAAGAAACGCCACGGTTTTGAGCAACTGCCATAGGGCTTCTCAACTCTTCAAGAGCTGCGAAAGTTGCTTTCACGAGGTTGTGCGGGTTAGAGCTACCTTGTGATTTTGCGAGGACGTCAGTAATACCTGCACTCTCAAGAACGGCACGCATAGAGCTACCTGCCTTCAATCCTGTACCTTGTGATGCCGGTTTCAAGATTACGCGTGAACCACCGAATTTTGCATACTGTTCGTGAGGAATTGTTCCTTTGTGAACAGGGATGCGAATCAAATTCTTCTTTGCAGCTTCAACTCCCTTAGCGATAGCGGCTGTAACTTCGTTTGCTTTACCAAGTCCCCAACCAACTATACCGTTCTCGTTACCAACGACAACGATTGCAGAGAAGCTGAATGCACGACCACCCTTAGTAACTTTTGTTACACGGTTGATAGCAACGAGGCGGTCCTTCAATTCTATATCATTTGTTGATTTTACTCTATTATTTCTCATTTCTCTGACAATTAAAATTTAAGACCTCCATTGCGAGCACCGTCAGCCAACGCCTTTACTCTTCCATGGAAAAGGTAGCCGTTTCTGTCGAATACTACTTCGTTGATACCTGCTGCGATCGCTTTTTCGGCTACCAATTGGCCTACTTTTGCTGCAACTTCAGATTTTGTTCCTTCGGTAATGCCTTTTGAAGAAGCAGATACTAAAGTTGCGCCTTTGCTGTCGTCAACTAATTGAACATAGATAGCCTTGTTGCTTCTGAACACTGTCATACGAGGACGTTCTGCAGTACCAGAGATTTTTCCGCGGATGCGTGTTTTTATTTTAATTCTTCTTTGTTGCTTAGTAATCATAATCTTCTCAAATTATTATTTAGCACTAGCCGATTTACCTGACTTACGACGGATAACTTCACCAACGAACTTGATACCTTTACCCTTATAAGGTTCTGGCTTACGGAATGTTCTAATCTTAGCACAAACCTGTCCGAGGAGTTGCTTGTCGCATGACTCAAGGATAATCAACGGATTCTTATTTCTCTCTGTTTTAGCCTCTACCTTAATTTCCTTAGGCAATACAAAGTAGATAGCGTGTGAGAAACCCAAAGAGAGTTCCAACACTTGACCGTTAGATGTTGCACGATAACCAACACCAACAAGTTCCATTTCTTTCTTGTAGCCTTCAGAAACGCCAACAACCATATTGTTGATCAAAGCACGAACCAAACCATGGTGAGCTCTGTGCTCGCGGTCGTCAGATGGACGAGTTACGATTACGTGGCCGTCTTCTACCTTAACAGTAAGGTCTTCGTGGAATGATTGTGAAAGTTCGCCTTTAGGACCTTTAACTGTTACTACGTTTTTCTCTATTTTAACGTCTACACCAGCAGGTATAGCGATAGGTGCTTTTCCTATTCTTGACATATCAATACCTCCTTTTTAGATTAATAGATGTAACATAGAACCTCGCCACCTATCTTTTGTTCCTTAGCTTCCTTATTGGTCATGATACCTTTAGAAGTAGAGAGGATAGCGATACCCAAACCATTCAACACTCTCGGCATGTCTTTGTAGCCGGTATACTGGCGCAAACCTGGGCGAGAAACTCGTTTCAAGCACTTGATAGCGTTAACCTTGTCAATCGGATCGTACTTAAGAGCGATCTTGATTGTTCCACCCGGAGTTTCACCTTCTATAAACTTATAATTAAGAATATAGCCCTTTTCAAAGAGAATTTTTGTAATCTCTTTCTTCAAGTTTGAGGCTGGCACTTCAACAACACGGTGTTGAGCCTTGATAGCATTCCTCAATCTTGTCAAATAATCTGCTATTGGATCAGTCATATTGATTTTTGTTTTAAATTGATCCGGACCATTCCGGACAATATTTAATACTCTCTAAAATTAAATTACCAGCTTGCTTTTTTAACGCCCGGGATAAGACCTGCAGAAGCCATTTCCCTGAACTGGATTCTCGAAATGCCGAATTGACGCATATAACCTTTTGGACGACCGGTGATTTTGCAACGGTTGTGCAAACGGATTGGGTTAGCGTTTTTAGGAATTGACTGCAACTTTTGTGATGCCTCGTAAGCCTCTTCAGGTGTTCCGTGGTTCACGATTTCCTTCAATTCTTCACGCTTTTTAGCATATTTGGCTACGAGTTTGGCTCTTTTTACTTCGCGAGCCTTCATTGATTCTTTTGCCATGTTCTATTATTTAGCGTTTTTAAACGGTAAACCAAATTGTTTCAATAGAGCGTAACCTTCTTCGTCTGTGTTGGCAGTTGTCACGAAAGTGATGTTCATACCCATCAACTTTTGGATGCTGTCGATATTGATTTCAGGGAAGATGATTTGCTCGGTAATACCAAGTGTATAGTTTCCTCGGCCGTCGAACTTAGAGTCAATACCCTTGAAGTCACGGATACGTGGGAGAGCGATTCTCACCAATCTTTCAAGGAATTCGTACATCTTGTCACGGCGAAGAGTAACTCTAACGCCAATAGGCATTTTTTTACGAACCTTGAAGTTTGAAATATCCTTTCTTGACAAGGTTGGGACAGCCTTCTGGCCTGTGATTGCTGTCAACTCGTTAATAGCAGTTTCGATAACTTTCTTATCTGCTGTAGCAATACCAAGACCTTGGTTAACAACAATCTTAGTTAGGCGAGGTACTTGCATAACGGAAGTGTATTTGAACTCTTTCTCAAGAGCAGGAACTATTCTTTCCTTATAGTCCTTTTTAATATTAGCGCTACTCATTATTTAATTTCCTCCCCTGATTTTTTAGAAATACGTACTGATTTACCTGCTTCGTTCTTAGCACGACCGATACGAGTCGGCTTGCCTGTCTTCGGGTCAACCGGGTTCAGATTAGAAACATGTACAGGTGCCTCCATCTTAATGATGCCTCCTTGCGGGTGCTTAGCACTCGGCTTAGAGCTCTTTGAGATGATGTTGATACCTTCAACGATGGCTTTGTTCTTTTTCACGAGGACAGAAAGGACGCGGCCTGTCTTGCCCTTGTCATTGCCGGCGTTTACATAAACGGTATCACCTTTTTTAATATGTAACTTGCTCATTTTCTAATTTTTTGTGAAATTAAAGTACTTCCGGTGCCAAAGACACAATCTTCATATTAGTAGCACGAAGCTCTCTGGCAACAGGACCGAAGATACGGCTACCGCGAATTTCACCGGCATTATTCAACAATACACAAGCGTTATCGTCGAAACGGATGTAACTACCGTCCTGACGACGGATTTCCTTCTTTGTTCTTACGACAACAGCTTTTGACACAGTTCCTTTCTTCACGTCAGATGAAGGGATTGCATTCTTCACCGTAACAACGATGATGTCGCCTACTGAAGCGTATCTGCGACCTGTGCCGCCTAAAACTCGGATACAAAGTGCTTCCTTAGCACCACTGTTATCCGCTACAGTCAATCGTGATTCAGTCTGTATCATTGTTATTTAGCTTTTTCGATTATTTCTACTAATCTCCATCTCTTAGTTTTGCTCAACGGGCGAGTTTCTTGAAGACGAACAGTATCGCCAACGTTACACTCGTTCTTTTCATCGTGAGCGTGGTATTTCTTCGTCTTGTTGACGAACTTACCATAAATTGGATGTTTTTCCTTGTACTTAACAGTAACGGTGATTGTCTTGTCACCCTTATTGCTGGAAACAACCCCAACACGTTCTTTTCTCAAATTTCTTTCCATCTCTCTTGGGATTATTTTTCGTTAAGTTCGCGTTTACGCAATTCTGTTTTCATTCGTGCGATCATCCTTCTGTCCTGTGTAATCTTAGCAGGGTTGTCAAGAGGAGAGATCGAGTGATTGATTTTTTGTTGAAGATACTCTTTTTGAGCAACCTCAAGACGTTCAATCAATTCTTTAGTTCCTAATTCTTTGATTTCTTCCTTTTTCATAACTTATTACACGTTTTGAGTTGGATCATAATCGCGACGAACAACAAATTTAGTGGTAACAGGAAGCTTTTGAGCTGCGAGGCGCAATGCTTCTTTAGCCACGTCATAGCTGACGCCTTCTACTTCAATAACGATACGTCCAGGAGTGATTGGGAATACATATCCTTCTGGGTTACCTTTACCTTTACCCATACGCACTTCAGCAGGCTTCTTAGTAATAGGCTTATCTGGGAAGATTCTAATCCAGATTTGACCCTGACGCTGCATGTAACGCGTAACTGCGATACGAGCTGCTTCTATTTGGCGGCCTGTAATCCATTTGGATTCAAGCGATTTTATACCGAACGAACCAAAAGCCAACTGGTTACCGCGGTGGGCGAAACCCTTCATGCGGCCTTTTTGCTGTCTTCTGAATTTTGTCTTTTTTGGTTGTAACATTGTTGTCTAATTACTCGGTTTAACGATTGTTTTTCTTCTCGCGGAAACCGCCTTTTCTGTTACGACCGTTTGGACGACCTTCTTTTTGGTTGTTAGTGAAATTAGGAGCAAGATCACGCTTGCCGTAAACTTCACCGCGGCAAATCCAAACTTTAACACCGACGATTCCTACTTTAGTTAGAGCCTCAACGAGTGCGTAGTCAATGTCTGCACGGAGAGTATGAAGAGGTGTACGACCTTCTTTGAACATCTCTGAACGAGCCATTTCTGCACCGTTCAAACGACCGCTTACTTGGATTTTGATACCTTCAGCACCTGCACGCATTGTTGATGCAATTGCAGTCTTGACTGCACGACGGTAAGCGATTTTGCCTTCGATCTGACGGGCTACGTTTGTTGCAACGATTTGAGCGTCTAACTCAGGGCGTTTAACTTCATGGATGTTGATTTGAACATCCTTCTTAGTAATTTTCTTAAGTTCCTCTTTAAGTTTGTCAACTTCCTGACCACCTTTACCGATGATAAGACCCGGACGAGATGTGCAGACAGTGACTGTAATCATCTTAAGAGTTCTTTCGATTACGATACGAGATACACTCTGTTTTGCAAGGCGAGCATTAAGATATTTACGGATCTTAAAGTCTTCGAGCAAAGAATCACCGTAATCTTTTCCATCATACCAGCTGGAATCCCAACCTCTGACGATGCCTAAGCGGTTGCTTATTGGATTAACTTTCTGACCCATTTCTTATGCTTCTGTTTTAGTGTTAATATCTTTTGTACCGATGAACAATGTCACGTGGTTCGAACGTTTGCGGATTCTGTAGCCACGGCCTTGTGGTGCCGGACGCAGACGCTTTAGCATTGGTGCTGGATCAACGAAGATTGTGTTGATGAACAATTCACCTGCTTCAGCTTTTCTTTCGTTCTTCTGTTCCCAGTTAGCGATTGCTGAACGGAGTAGTTTCTCGACTTTTGCAGCAGCCTCTTTGTTAGAGAACTTGAGGACGCCAAGAGCCTTGAATACTTCCATACCGCGAACCATGTCAGCAACGTAGCGCATTTTGCGGGGAGAAGATGGGACGTTGCGCAATTTTGCACAACAAAGAGCTTTCTTAGCTTCTTTTATTTTGTCGGCTGAGATTTTTTTTCTTACACCCATTGTATTTAATTCTTTTTAATTCTAACGATTAACACCCTGCCGATTATTTCTTTTTGTTACCTGCATGGCCGCCGAATTTACGCGTTGGAGCAAATTCGCCCAACTTGTGGCCTACCATGTTTTCTGTAACATAAACAGGGATAAATTTATTACCATTGTGCACAGTGAAAGTATGACCAACGAAGTCTGGTGCAATCATTGAAGCACGGCTCCAAGTCTTGATAGCGACTTTCTTACCGCTTTCGTTCATTGCTGCAACTTTCTTGTCAAGCTTCACACTTATGTATGGGCCTTTTTTTAAAGATCGACTCATGATGTTTTAATTAAGTGTTACTTTTTCCTTCTTTCAATAATATACTTAGAAGAATGCTTCTTAGGAGCACGAGTCTTAAGACCCTTAGAGTACAAGCCCTTGCGTGAGCGTGGGTGACCTCCAGAAGCACGTCCTTCACCACCACCCATTGGGTGATCAACTGGGTTCATAACAACACCACGGTTGTGTGGTCTGCGTCCCAACCAGCGTGAGCGTCCGGCTTTACCAGAGCGTTCAAGTGCGTGGTCAGAATTACCAACAACGCCGATAGTTGCCTTGCAAGTAGCGAGTACCTTGCGTGTTTCACCAGAAGGTAATTTGATGATAACATAGTCACCATCGCGAGAAGTCAACTGTGCAAATGTGCCTGCAGAACGAACCATAGAGGCTCCTTGTCCTGGGCGTAACTCAATGTTATGAATTAAAGTACCAACAGGTATTTTGCTTAGTGGAAGAGCGTTCCCCACCTCTGGTGCGGCGTTCTCCCCACTCATAACTGTAGAGCCAACTTGCAATCCGTTGGGTGCAATTATGTATGCCTTTGAACCGTCCTTGTAAAAGAGCAATGCGATACGAGCCGAACGGTTCGGATCATATTCGATTGATTTTACTGTCGCAGGCACACCGTCTTTTGTTCTCTTAAAGTCAATGATACGGAATTTACGCTTGTGGCCGCCGCCGACATATCTTGTCGTGCGGTGACCTTCTGCGTTACGTCCGCCTGTGGACATTTTTCCGACCGTAAGAGATTTCTCTGGTGTACGTGCAGTGATTTCATCGAATACACCAATAATTTTGTGTCTTTGCCCCGGTGTTGTGGGCTTCAATTTTCTTACTGCCATTTTTTAAATTAAATATTGCTATAATAATCTATAGTTTCACCTTCAGCCAAAGTAACAATTGCCTTTTTGTAAGCAGATGTGCTACCTTGAATAAGTCCTGATTTTGTGTATTTTGATTTGTCCTTACCACGACAAACCATTGTGTTAACTGAAACGACTTTAACGCCGTAAAGCTTTTGAACGAGTTGCTTGATTTGCTCGCGGTTCGCTTCCGGAGAAACACGGAAAGTGTAGCGGTTTTGCTTTTCTGTAAGCGCTGTCGCCTTTTCAGTCACGATTGGTGTTATACTAATTTCCATTTTTCTGTGTCCTTTTTGTTAAAATTCGTTAACCTTCGCAACACTACTTTCACACAAAACGAGAACCTTGTTGTTCAAAATTCTGTATGTATTTAGTTCCGAAGTAGTTACAACTTCTACTCTTTCAAGATTTCGAGCAGACAAATATACGTTATTATTTTGTTCTGCTAAAACCAAAACTGCCTTTTTATCAGCAATTTTGTTATTCTTAACAAAGTTTACGAAATCTTTTGTTTTTGGAGCTTCAAATGAGAAGTCTTCAACAACAAGTATCTGATTATCTTGCGCTTTTGCAGACAAAGCTGATTTACGAGCAAGCTGCTTAACTTTCTTGTTAAGTTTAAAACGGTAATCTCTTGGTTTAGGACCGAAGATACGACCTCCACCTACGAGAACTGGAGAATTGATGTCACCAATACGTGCACCACCTCCACCTTTTTGCTTGTGAAGTTTGCGAGTAGAGCCAGAGACTTCGCTTCTTTCTTTTGCTTTGTGTGTGCCTTGACGGCAGTTAGCCAAATATTGTTTTACATCAAGATAAACAACGTGCTCATTTGGCTCGATAGCGAAAACGCTGTCATTCAAAGTGACTTTGCGTCCGGTATCCTCTCCTTTAATGTTATATACTGCTAATTCCATTATTTTTCAATTAAGACGATTGAACCTTTAGCTCCAGGAACAGAACCCTTGATAAGAAGGAGGTTGTGCTCTGAAATCACTTTTAACACTTTCAAGTTTTGAACAGTCACACGTTCGTTACCAGTTTGACCGGCCATGCGCATACCCTTGAAGACCTTTGCTGGGTAAGAACAAGCACCGATTGAACCTGGAGCACGAAGTCTGTTGTGCTGACCGTGAGTTGTCTGACCAACGCCACCGAAACCGTGACGACCTACAACACCCTTGAATCCTTTACCTTTTGAAGTTCCGATAATGTCAACGAACTCTGCATCTGCAAAGAACTCAACGTTGATTTCGTCACCAAGTTTATATTCTTTATCAAAACCTTTGAACTCGGCCAAGTGTCTCTTTGGTGTCACACCAGCCTTTTTAAAGTGACCTGCTTCCGGCTTAGTTGTGTGCTTCTCCTTCTTGTCAACAAAACCAAGTTGGAGTGCTTCGTAACCATCGTTTTCGATAGTCTTAACTTGAGTGACAACACAAGGACCTACTTCGATAACAGTGCACGGAACATTTTTACCGTCGGCACTGAAAACGGATGTCATTCCGATTTTCTTTCCTAATAATCCTGGCATTTCTGTTTAATTTAATAGTTTAATAATTTTCTTACGCTTTAATTTGTACATCTACACCACTTGGCAACTCAAGTTTCATCAAAGCATCGATAGTCTTAGATGTTGAACTGTAAATATCGATTAGACGCTTGTAAGAAGAGAGTTGGAACTGCTCGCGTGACTTTTTATTAACGAAAGTTGAGCGGTTAACAGTGAAGATTCTCTTGTGAGTTGGCAATGGAATAGGACCGTTAACTACAGCACCTGTTGCCTTAACTGCCTTTACAATCCTCTCAGCTGATTTGTCAACCAAGTTGTGATCGTAAGATTTCAATTTGATTCTGATTTTTTGGCTCATTTTATTTATGTATTATTTCAATAAATCTACTCTACCTTGACATTCTGTAAGAACTTCCTTAGCGATTGTCTTACCTACCTCAGCATAGTGAGAGAATGACATTGTTGAAGTTGCACGACCTGAAGTGATAGTACGCAATGATGTTACATAGCCGAACATTTCTGCGAGAGGTGCTTTTGCCTTAACGATACGTGCACCGCTACGGCTTGACTCCATACCTTCTACCTGACCACGACGCTTGTTAAGGTCTGAGATAACGTCACCCATGCTTTCTTCTGGAGTAACAACCTCAATCTTCATAATTGGCTCAAGCAATACAGGGCCTGCTTGCTCACATGCTTTCTTGAATGCCTGAATAGCACAAAGTTCGAAAGAAAGTTGGTCTGAGTCAACCGGGTGGAAAGAACCATCGATCAATGTAACTTTCAATTGTTCTACCGGGTAGCCAGCAAGAACACCGTTCTTCATTGCTGTTTGGAAACCTTTTTGAACAGATGGGATGAATTCTTTAGGAATGTTACCACCCTTCACTTCATCAACGAATTGCAAGTTGCCTTGGAAGCCTTCGTCAACTGGTTCAACGCGAACGATGATATCAGCGAACTTACCGCGACCACCAGTTTGCTTTTTGAATACCTCACGAAGTTCGCAAGACTTAGTGATAGTCTCCTTGTAAGTTACTTGAGGACGACCTTGGTTACATTCAACCTTGAACTCGCGGCGCAAACGGTCGATAATGATATCAAGGTGAAGCTCACCCATACCGCTGATAACTGTTTGGCCAGTTTCTTCGTTAGTTTCCACACGGAATGTCGGGTCTTCTTCAGCAAGTTTCTGCAAACCAACACCAAGTTTATCCAAGTCTTTTTGAGTCTTAGGCTCTACAGCAATACCGATAACTGGATCTGGGAACTCCATTGCTTCAAGAACAATCGGATGTTCTTCTGAACAAAGAGTATCACCAGTACGAATATCCTTGAATCCAACACCTGCACCGATATCACCACAACCGATTGTTTCCATCGGGTTTTGCTTGTTTGAGTGCATTTGGAAAAGACGTGAGATACGCTCTCTCTTACCAGAACGGCTGTTAAATACATAACTACCTGCATCTACCTGACCAGAATAAACGCGGAAGAAGCAAAGACGACCTACATATGGGTCTGTTGCAATCTTAAATGCCAATGCAGAAGTCTTTTCATCATCGCTGGGCTTACGATCTTCCTCAGCACCTGTCTCAGGATTTGTTCCAACTACATTTTCAGTATCCAATGGAGA
>UQLZ01000054.1 GCA_900541935.1 uncultured Prevotellaceae bacterium
TTTTGTCCTTATAATAAGTAGTAATTTTTGTAACGCTTATTTAGGACTAGTCATTGAAACGATTATCTTACGATAACTTTCTTAACTGTGTTGCCAACCTTTACGATATAGAAACCGTTTGCAAGGTTTATTGTTGCAGTTGCGTCAACTGCTTGGTTTGCCACCAACTGACCAGAAACAGTGTAAACTGCTGCTGTTGCCGGTTCTGATACTGCTACAACAACGCCACCTGCTATTGTATTAATTACTGCTGCCTCTTCTGCAACATTGCTCTCTACGCCTGACAAATCTGCTACATATTTAAAGATATATGCGTTAGATTGAGAACCTTTATATGTTGCAAAACCATATCTTGCATCATTATTTTTTTGGATTAAACGAGCCGGTTGTGCAAGAGAGTAAGCAACAAGACCACCTTTTACCTCTTTTAATGTCCACTTTTCAAAGTCTGTGGCTGCTTCATTAACAAGGTAAAGATCATTATCATTGTCTTTTGTTGGAGCACTCAAGTATTGACCTCCAATTTTAGATTGGAAAGTATAATTTCCGCCATCAACGCCTACGATATAAACGCCCGCTTCTGGATTCTGATTTAAATCCAATTTGTGAAGATAAGTTTCCCCATTATATGGGTTATTCACTCCATCCTGAATAGTAGCAACAACAGATCCAATACGGTCTCCATCAGGTGTTTCTGTCATTGCAGCAAGTTTTTCTGGACTGACAAATACCACTTCATCACCTGCTTTAATGTCAATAACTAAACTAGCCATATAGAACAATTTTTCCGCTGGCTTGTTTGGATTAAGTGTATATGTTGCAGATACCTCAGCACTTTCTGTCATTCCATCTTTAACCGCTTTTGCTGTGATAACATAGCTTGCTGCTACAGTTTCCATTGGCAATTCAACTGTTACAGGTGCAACTGCTGTTGTTGAAGCAACAAACTCAACATCATTCTTAGTTACGCTATATGTAATGCTTGCACCTTCAGTTTCAGTTGCAATAATAACCTGTTGTGCCTCATAGTAAGTGTCTTCTTTTAGGCTGAATGTCGGAGTCTTAACGTCTGTTTCTGCAGCACCGTCATCGTAAATAACTTCAATTTGCCCCAGATACATTGCTTTACTTGTAGCATTGAAAGTTACCACAACATAACCATTGCCATCACCTGCAAAGGAATATACTTTTCCAGCATTACTAATACCAGAAGCAACCGCGACCGAATTCTGTCCATTTGATGTAAATACAGCATCACCAACAGAAACAGAGATAGAACATGCTCCACCTGTTGAAGCAGTTATATTAACAGTCTTTACATTTGCATAAGACTTCGTGGAAGTAAGAGTAAACTCTCCTGCAGGAGTATTTTTCACTCCAATTTGTACGCCTTTATAATCGTAATTAAAAGTTGGCATATTAAGACTTTTGCTTGCAGTCCAATCCTGTGAGTTTTTAAGATCATTTACAGCATTGAAAGCAAACACATCTGTTACTTCTGCTGCGGAGCCAATAAGAGCAACGAGCAGAAAACTCATTAAAAAGTAAAGTTTTTTCATATTATTTTATTGTATGGGTTAATAATCAATTTTAGCCTTTATGTGTATTACTCGGGTTTTGACTGCAAAATTACCAATACTTTATCAATTAGTCAATTAGTTGCCCATTAAATTTTTATTACAAAATTGCGAACATGCAAATTTCTAACCATTTAACCACAAAAAGAACATAAAGGAACAATTTATCCCACCACACAATTATTTTATTTATAACAGAATCACATATTTACAAACATAACCTGTAGGGACACTCTGAAGAGTGTCCGCGATATGTTCCGTTTGCGGGCGGACGATATGCATTTCGTCCCTATAATCAATTGAAATCCCACATAATCGCTGTAGATGTTGAAATATTAAAACGATACTCGCAATTATCCATACTAAATGCCAAACTGCTGAAAAATAACAAAACTTGTTTTTCTGCTCTCGTTTTTTTTATATAACTTTGTGTGTTAAAGCTATAATACTCAAAAACAATGGCGGAAGAAACGAATTTACCACTTGAAAATACAATAAACAACAGTTATACAAGTGATGACATCAAGACGCTTGACTGGAAGGAACACATCCGCAAGCGTCCGGGTATGTATATCGGAAAACTTGGCGACGGAACTCATTCAGATGACGGTATCTATGTTATCCTGAAAGAGGTTATCGACAACTCTATCGACGAATATGCTATGGGCTTCGGCAAGCAACTCGACATCAACATCAGCGAAGATGGCGTTGTTGAGGTTCGCGACTATGGCCGTGGCATTCCTTTGGATAAGGTGCTCGACGTTTCTTCCAAGATGAATACCGGCGGTAAGTATGACTCTAAGGCTTTCAAAAAGTCTGTTGGTCTTAACGGCGTTGGTATCAAGGCAACCAATGCTCTTTCTTCTGTTTTCGAAATCTCTGCCTACCGCAACGGAGAGGCAAAAACAATCAGATATGAGCGTGGTGAAATCGTTGAAAATAAAGAAATTTACGCAACAGACCAGCCAAACGGTACATACGTTAAATTCACCCCCGACAACGAACTTTTTAGGAACTACAAATTCCGCGATGAGTTCGTTGAGGTGATGCTGAAAAACTATTCGTTTCTTAACACAGGTCTGACAATTCTTTACAACGGCACCAAATACCACTCCCGCAACGGTTTGCTCGACTTGCTAAAGGAGAATATGACAACCGACCCCCTATACCCTATCATTCATTTTGTCGGTACGGATATCGAGGTAGTAATAACCCACACATCACAATACGGCGAGGAATTTTACTCTTTCGTAAACGGACAGCACACAACGCAGGGCGGAACGCACCTCAGTGCCTTCCGTGAAGCGGTTTCAAGAACAATCAAAGAGTTTTACGGCAAGAATTTCGAGTATTCCGACATCCGCAACGGTATGGTTGCCGCAATCAGCATAAAGGTAGAAGAACCCGTCTTTGAATCACAGACAAAGACAAAACTTGGCTCACGCGATGTTGGTCCTGAAGGTCCGACTGTTGCGAAATTCATCGGCGACTTCCTGAAAAAAGAACTTGACGACTTCCTCCACATCAACGGTGAAACAGCAGAAATAATGCTTCACCAGATTCAGGAATCCGAAAAGGAACGCAAGGCTATTGCCGGCGTTACTAAGCAAGCAAGAGAGCGAGCAAAAAAAGTAAGCCTCCACAATAAGAAACTTCGCGACTGCCGCGTTCACTATAATGATGCCAAAGGCTCCCGCCAGGATGACACAATGATTTTCATCACCGAGGGTGACTCTGCGTCAGGCTCTATCACAAAAATCCGTGATGTTGAAACGCAAGCCGTATTTTCACTTCGTGGTAAGCCACTGAATACCTACGGCAAGACTCAAAAGGTGGTTTATGAAAATGAAGAATTTAACCTGCTGCAAGCCGCTCTGAATATCGAAGAAGGGCTTGACGGATTGAGATATAACAAAGTGATTATTGCAACCGATGCCGACGTTGACGGTATGCACATCCGCTTGTTGATGATTACCTTCCTTATCCAGTTCTTCCCAGACCTCATCAAAAAGGGCCACGTTTACATTCTGCAAACGCCGCTATTCCGCGTACGCGACAAAAGGACGGCAAAGAGATCTAAAAAAGGTGACAAGCCAAACGATACCTTCTACTGCTACTCCGACGAAGAGCGAATAAACGCAATCAACCGTCTCGGCACAAACGCAGAAATCACACGATTCAAGGGTCTCGGTGAAATCTCCCCAGAAGAATTCAAGACATTTATCGGTCCTGACATCCGTCTTGACAAAGTTATGTGGCGCAAAGACGACTCCGTTAAAAACATGCTCGAATTCTACATGGGCAAGAACACTATGGAGCGACAACTATTCATTATCGACAACCTTGTTGTTGAAGATGACGACAATTTGAATGCAGCTGAATAGATAAAAGATAATAAAGTGGAAAAAAAAATTGCAATATTTCCGGGCTCATTCGACCCGTTCACTATAGGACATTACTCTATCGTTGAAAGAGCCTTGCCTCTTTTTGACAAGATAATAATTGCCATTGGCGTTAACCAGACAAAAAAATCCTTTATGACCGAAGCCGAAAGGGTTGAAAGCATAAAGGCTATCTATAAAGGCAACAACAAAGTAGAAGTGTTGGCTTACAACAATCTAACGACAGACCTTGCAAACGAGCACAACGCAAAATTCATTGTTCGTGGCGTAAGGCTTATTCAGGACTTTGAATATGAAAAGAACCTTGCGGAGGTGAACCGTGACCTAACGGGCATAGAAACTATACTGCTCTATACCCTACCGGAATACGGGCACATCAGTTCTTCAATAGTACGCGAACTGGTCAGTTACGGCAAAGACGTTACCAGCCTACTGCCTCCAGGAATGAAACTGCCTCAAAAATAGATTATGATGAAAAAATATATTCTCGCTATTGCTGCGGTTATTGCCGTCGCTATTACCGCAACATCCGAACAAAAAGAATGGAGAACAATCACTCCACGCCAGAAACTGGCTGCAGCAGAATCGATGATAATGAAGTACTATGTTGACTCCATTGACGAAAACCTTTTGGTAGAAAACGCAATCCGCGGGCTACTCGAAACCCTCGACCCGCATTCAACATATTCCGACAAAGAAGAAACCAAAGAACTCACCGAACCGCTTGACGGCAATTTCTGCGGAATTGGAGTGGAATTTAACATGCAGAAGGACACGCTTTACGTTGTTCAGACCGTTTCCGGCGGCCCAGCAGAAAAAGTCGGAATACACCCTGGTGACAGAATTATCGCCGTTAACGACACCGCCATTGCCGGCGTGAAGATGCGAACAAAGCAGATTATGAAACGCTTAAGAGGTCAGAAAGGCACCGTCGTTGAAACAACCGTCAAGCGACAAGGCTCGGCAACACCGCTAAAATTCCGCATCACACGCGACGAAATACCTCTTTACAGCATCGACGCATCCTATATGGTTGACAAAAAGACCGGGTATATCCGCCTCGGACGATTTTCCAGAACATCCGTAGAAGAATTTAACAATGCTGTTAAGACCCTTAAAAAGAAAGGGATGAAGCAGTTAATACTTGACCTTACCGACAACGGTGGAGGATACCTCGACATTGCCGCAACCATCGCAAATCAATTCCTCGAAAGAAACGAGATGATAGTATATACCGAGGGCAAATCACAGCCACGCAGAAACATGACCGCACGTGGCGACGGCAAACTAAAAGACAACAAACTCGTTGTTATGGTCAACCAGTATTCAGCATCAGCAAGCGAGATTGTCAGTGGTGCCTTGCAAGACTGGGACAGGGCTGTTATCGTTGGCAGAAGAACCTTCGGAAAAGGCCTCGTTCAGCAACCCGTTCCATTTCCTGACGGAACGATGATAAGGCTAACCATATCAAAATACTACACCCCTTCAGGGCGATGCATTCAAAAGCCTTACACCATTGGCGATAAGGAAAAATACGAACGCGACATCATCAACAGGTTTAACAATGGAGAACTATACTCCGTTGACAGCACTAAATTCGACGAGAAAATGCGTTACTCAACCCTAAAGACCAAACGTACAGTCTTTGGCGGAGGCGGAATCATGCCGGACATCTTCATTCCGCTTGATACAACGGCTTACACAAAATACTACCGCGAACTGGTGGCAAAAGCCGTTCCAAACAATTTTGCAGTTGCCTACGTTGACAAGCATCGCAATGAATTAAAGAGCAAATACCCAAAAGTTGAGGACTTTATAAAATTCTTCAACGCTGATGATACCATTATGCAGGAACTCATCAACATGGGTAATGCCGATTCTGTCAAGTTCAACGAAAAGGATTACGCCCTAAGCAAAAACTTCCTGTCACAAATAGTAAAGGCAATAATCGCCCGCGACATTTATACCCGCGACGCTTATTTCCAAGTCATCAATCCAACTAACGCAATATTCCAAAAAGCCGTTGCGGTTATTAACGATGACCAGGAGTATAACAGGATATTAGGCATAAATGAAGAAAACAAAAAAGAATAGCAGAAACATAACGTAAATCATCCATCCAGCCCCATATCAACCACCTATAAAGGCGTTTTGCTAAAAAAAAACTGTTTTTGTTTTTTTGTACAAGGGGTTTGTATTACTTTTGCATTCTAATTATAATATGGAGCAATCTGATATTAACAACATACTAAAGCCGATAAAATTCGAGCCGCACTACAAAACCGTAATGTGGGGTGGCGAAAAGATTTCACAGTTCAAGGGCATTCCTTTGGACTGTAAAACTATTGGCGAAAGTTGGGAAATATCAGGCGTTAAAGGTTCTGAATCAATAGTCTCCAATGGCGTTGACAAGGGTTTGACTGTAACGCAAATGGTAGAAAAATACCGCTCACTCCTCGTTGGCGGACTCTCTTACGAAAAATTCGGCACTACCTTCCCTATCTTGGTGAAAATCATTGACGCAAAAAAAGACCTCTCTTTTCAGGTTCATCCAAGCGACGAACTGGCTGAAAAAAGACATAACTGCATGGGTAAAACCGAAATGTGGTACATTGTTGATACTGATAAGGACGCTAAACTATATGCCGGCCTTAGTCAGGAGACAACTCCACAAGAGTATGAGCAACGTATTGAAGACGGGTCAATTATGGGCATCGTCAACTGCTACAAGACCTCTCCTGGCGACCTATATTTCCTCCCTTCAGGTTGCACTCACTCCATTGGTGCTGGGAACCTTCTTGTTGAAATACAGCAAACCTCGGATATTACCTACCGAGTATATGACTACAAGCGTCAGGACACTAACGGGAAATACCGCGAACTGCATACAGACTTGGCTCGTGCCGCTATCGACTACTCAAAATTCTGCAGCAAAATGGATTACTGCAATATTGACAAAGGCCGCACAAAACTTATAAACTGCAAGCATTTCACAACGTCTCTCATCAAGACAGATGATGAAATAAACCTCAAAAACGAGCACGACTCTTTTCTAATCATTATTTGCGTTAGCGGAGAGGCTGTTGTAGAAGGTGAAAAAGGCTCGGAAACTATCCGTCAAGGAGAAACAGTGCTTATCCCAGCAGCACTAAAAGAGATAACAATAAAAGGCAAGGCAACCCTCCTTACCGCTTCCGCAGGAAAATAAATAGTTTTAGCATACAGTAACACAGGCATCATTCTCGCTGCTCCTTTCTCTACTCAGCGAAACAGAAAGCATAGACGGTCGCCATCACTTGCCTCCTCATCGTATGCAAACCCCTCCCACTCAAACTGCTTCAACTCATCAGGGCTCTCTATCCGGTTTTTCATAATAAAACGCGTCATTTCTCCTCGGCACATCTTGGCATAAACCGTAACCACAACCAACTTGCCGTTTTTCCATGTATAAAACTCCGGGGTAATGACTCGTACTTCTTGACAAACCCGATTCCAGTCGAACAAATCCTTCATCTCGCCACTTGCCAAATTCACCAGCACGCCTCCACACTGTTTTATCTCACTGATAAAGAAATCGGTCAACAAGGGTTTCCAGTAATCAAATACCGTTATCCCTCCCCGTTCGGGCAACTTAACATCACCCTCCATCCTATAGTTTCGAATCAAGTCGAGCGGACGGAGCAATCCATATAAAAACGAGGTTATCAACAAATGCTTCTGAGCATAGGAAAAGTCTTCTGCAGTAAAATCAGCCGGATGGATACGCTTAAACACCATTCCAGTATAAGACAGCAAGGCAGGAAGTTTTTTTCCGTCATCGGAAAGAAAATCATTATAACGCATACAGTTTACCGCAGACAGTTTCTGATTAATCCGTAGCACCTTGCATAAATCGTCAACACTATATTGAGCCATCTTCATGGCGTTTTGCTTGGCTTCTTCGGCAAAGTAAGGCTCAGACGTAAAAGGAACGTTCACCCGCGAGCGATCTGTCATGGTCTTAGCGCATGAAATAAATGTTAACATCGGCTTTTGTTTGGAAATTAATAAGTTCTTGAGTTGTAAACCTTCGGATTATATATTTTGAGTCTCCTAAAAATCTTTACAAAGATACACTTTACAATGGAATTTCATCAATAAACAAAAATTGGTTTCGTAAACAGAGGAACTTGCCTGTTCCACCATGCATTATCATCTACCTCTCCCAAGTATAATTGTCAATCTTCGAAGAATGAATCTTATAATAAAGGTTCACAAAAGGCCTTATCTCTCGGAATAGCGGAATTGTGAACAGCAGTTTTGGCATTTTAAGAGCGTCCATAACATTTCTCATATAGAAAAGATAGACAAGCAAATCAGTAATAAACAGCACAATCGCCACACCGCCGAAAATTATGGAATGCAAAGCAATTGCAGGGTCTTTAATTATACTAACCACCGATAAAGCAACAGCAACGGCTGTCAGTATCAAATAGATAACCCTCAAATTGGCTATCACCCACGAAATCTTCTTAAATCCTGGATTTATCTTCGACATTGTAAACGCCCTGTGCAACTTATTGACAACAAACGAAGAAGCATAATCAACAGGCATCTCCTTAACTATACTATCCTCCGATAACTCTGGCTTAACCTTTGCCAATTCAGAAAGTTCACGGATAAAAATATCATCATCACCATACTTCATATTCATCGTCCGAGAAAAGCCCTTATTGTCGAAGAAAAGTTCCTTACGATACGCAATATTCATCCTGTCACCACGAAAAGCATGGTTGGAAGACGCAGCAAGCAGATACTCCACCGAGTCCTCTACCTTATCGAAAACCCTATAACGGTGGCCGAAAGACGTATCAGAAGAAGCATCGACTGTTGCGTAACCAATAACAACTCCCGTTTCATCACTAAACTTCCGCGCCATTGACGCCAACCAATTATCTGTAAGCGGAATGCAATTAGCATCAGTAAATATAACAACATCATTTGCAGCAGCCTTAACGCCAAGCATTGTCGCAAGTTTGCGAATTGAAACATTACAAATACTGTCAGGGATAAATGTTGACTTTAGTTTAGGGTATTGCGCTGTCAAAATAGTAATCATATCATCTACCGTCTCTGATGAATCGGCATTGACTATAATAACCTCATAATCATTGTAATTCTGGTTAAAAATAGCCGGTATACTTTGATTAAGAAATGCTCCTATCTCCTTATCTGCATACACAATTACTGACAATGACGGCTTTGCATTTGCATCAATATCTTGAAAACTATCCACCTGCAATTTTTTTACAGAATACTTCTTTTTAAGAGCAACTGCAATCTGAATAACAGCCAATATCACCAAGACAGCAAGGCAATACAACTCTTCTTTGGGTATATAAAGCATAGAAAAATCCATTCAATTGAAATTCTATTGCGAAGTTACAATTTTTTCCGTAATTAGGTCGATATTTTCATATCAATTACGTTAGTCCTGACTTACTATAAAATTATATGACAATCAAAACCAAAGCACCCTTGCAACTGATACTCAAACAATTGCAGGGGTACTCTCATCAAAATCAACTATTTAGTCTGTGGGAATTTATCTTCTTGGCTTGTTGCCTTTACGTCTGTCTCCCTCTTTTTTAAACCTATTGAATCTATGACGCTCACTATCAAAAACAACATCAATTTGCCTTGGTGTCAAAAATTTCCGAAATTCCTTATAATACTTTTCCCTAACAGCAATCATATCCTTACCTTGCGCAAACAGACTTTGTATTTTCTCCTCAATCTGCGCATCAGTCAGCATCTCATCTTTATTACGCCTACAAAGAATAGGATACTTGTCTTTTATGGCAATAAATTCCTTACGATAGTCTGTATATGTTTTGACAAATTTCTTTGTGTCTGCATCATCAAGCAGCAACCTCTTTGTCAATTTTTTACATTCAAAATCTATCATCTCTTCAACAGTAGGCATATTCCTACCGTCTCCTTTGCCATTTTGACCGTAGGCAACTGCCGAAAAAAACAGGCAGGCAATAATTGCAGGAATAATCATCAATTTTTTCATCTCAATTAGAATATTGTGCGTTAATAAATAAGTCATTTTCATAGAAGTCAACCCATGCTTCAAGTTTCTCATCTGACATATATTTTTCCGGAGATTCAGCAAGAGCTGCAATTTCCTGCTCATATAACCTATCCTGACTGCTACTATTAATTGCAATTGAAAAAGTTACAATAATCGCAACAGCAGCAACACTGCTTGATATTCCAAGAATCCAACTTCTGCGTTTCCTGTTTTCCTTCTCTATCCTCTGCGAAAGTTTACCGCGAAAATCTTCGAAAAAACCATCCGGCACCTGATACGGAGTCCTCTTGCTTTCAAATTTAATATTTTCCATAATTGTAACTATTCGTTAAGCATATAATTCTTTATTCTCTCCTTTGCATTATGGTATTGAACCTTCAAAGTTCCAACCGAGCAACCTGTAATATCACTTATTTCATCATATGAAAGTTCATCGTAATACCTCATATTGAAAACAAGCCTCTGCTGTTCACTCAAAGAAAGCAATGCCTTCTGGAAATCAACCGCCATCTTGTCGTCATAATCAACATACTCACCTTCTGCCAACCTGCCTAAAAGCAATTCATTCTCATCAATAACCGACAGCAATTCCTCACGCCTGCGACTGAGAAAACGTAAAGCCTCATTAGTGGCAATTTTATAAACCCAAGACTTTAATGCCTTCTCATCTCGCAAATTTCCGAGACCCTGATATACCTTCAAAAACGTTTCTTGCATAATGTCCGCAGCATCATCATGGTCAACAACCATACGCCGAATATAGTGGTAAATTGGCCGCTCGTAATCTTTCAGCACATCGTCGAACTTTATACGTGATTTGTTAATGTTAAGTATTCTCATTTTCTCTCTACTTTGATGTTATGACAGGGATAACACCCGAAAGTTAATACAAAATTCCCACTTTCAGCAAATTTAACAATTTCAATTAGACCCAAATATATTTCACAGCCAACTCACATTTGCATTAATTAAGCCTTTGTTACAAATATTTGTTGCATTAAATAGGCGCTATGTTAAATCTTTTGCCTAATTTTGAACTACAAAACCAACATAAAAACCAAGGCTTATGAAAAAACTTTTACTTACACTTTTTACGGCAACAGCAATGCTGCCTTCACTTGCTACAACTACTTATGAAATCGACGGCAACAACTACACCGTTGATACCTTGCAGCACTTCAAGGCTGGTCCTGGAAGTTTCTATACTGCAATAAAATTCACAGGTCCATCCCTCACTTTCCGTACATTCTATTTGGAAGTGGAAAACAATCAGAAAAACTTTGAAATCAGAACCGAATTAGGTAGAGATTCTATTATCGGTTGTGAAAACATTTCTGACCACGCAAAGCGCAAAACAAACGAAAACGAAAATTACTTTGCTGCAGTTAACGGTGACTTCTTTGCCACATCTGGCGAGGTAGGCACTCCTGTTAACGGAAGTATCCATAACGGTATTATGGGTACTATGGTAACTGGCTCCCCGCACTTCGTTGTTGCTGGTTCAGCAACTCCGTATGTTACCAATGTATCAACAACTTACAACATTACGATTGCTGGAGTAAAGGAATCCCTAACTGGTGTCAATTCAAAAGTTGGAGCAAACAGTTTCATACTCTATACTCCTACTATTGGAAAATTCACCCATACCCCGGCTGGAACTACTGAAGTTCTGTTAGAATTGGCAGACGGTCAAACTTGGAAAAGCAATGCACCAATGACCTTCAAAGTTATAGGAGAAGCATCTACTACAGGTAACCGCCTCGTTGACGGCAAAGCAGTTCTAAGCGCCTCTGGCTCGTACGCAGCAAAAGTTGCAGGGCTGAAAGCAGGTGATGAAATAACCGCTCAATTCACACATGCCCTAACTCATTATAACTCTGAAACTCCTGATGTTCGCCAAATGCTTGGCGGTAATACTATTTTCCTAAAAGACGGAAAAAGAGTTGAGCAAGGCGACTTTTCTCGCCACCCAAGAACGTTTGTGGGCTATAACAAAGACCGTTCTAAAACTATTTTTGCTGTTGTTGACGGACGCTCTCCAATTTCTTCAGGTGCAACTTACTATGAACTTGCCGGCTTGATGCAATGGGTAGGTGCTGATTGGGCTATTAATATCGATGGTGGCGGTTCTTCTTCTATGTTCTTGCCTAAGTTTGGTGCTATGAACGTTCCAAGTGACGGACATGAGCGTGCCGTTGCTAACGGTATATACTGTGTTTCAACGACTCCACAAGATGAAGTTATCACTGAAATCCGTTTCGTTGAATGGGCTATGCAATTCCCTAAATACGGTATCTACACTCCAAAATTCTACGGTTATAACAAATACGGTGTATTAGTTGATACTGACGTTAAAGGCGTTACACTTTCTTGCGACTCTAAAATCGGCGAAATCATCAACGACGGTACCACTTTCTACGGCACTGGCTCTGGCTGCGGGGCTTTGGTTGCTAATCTTAACGGTATGACGGCTTCAATCCCTGTTACTGTTATAGAAAGCGACCAAGTGAAGTTCAGACTTGAAAACGTGCTTATCGACAACGTTCGTGAATATCCTATCGAAGTGAACTCAATGGTTGGCGAAAATGAAATGGCAATTAGCCCTTCTGCACTCGCTTGGGTTTCTGACAATTCCGACATTGCATCTGTTGACGCTAACACTGGCGTTTTGAAAGGAGTTAAGAACGGTAAGGCTACAATTACTGGTAAGGTTGGCTCATTCTCTGGAAATTTGAACGTTACTGTTGAAATACCAACTGCTGACGCTATGCCGGTTTATCAGAACTTCCCTACTGACGCTAAAATCAAGCAGGTGGGTGGTACTGGCATCGCTATGACTGAGTTCGAAAAGGGTTTCAAATTGAACTATATTGGAAATACTGGCCGCGGGCAGTATATCGAAATTAACAAGGAATACCCTATCTGGAGTTTGCCTGAAAAATTGAAAATCAGAATCAACCCGGGTGATACAAAGATTTCTAAAATCACCGCTACTGCAAAGAATGCTCTTGGCGTAATTGAATCTGTATGGACGGCTACCGCTTCTGCCGTGCCTAACAACCAGTTCTCTGAATTTGAATTCAACTTGTCTGACTGGTGCGACCCTGAAGACATTGCAGTTTACCCTATCACTTTGGAAAAACTCAGATTCACAACAAGCGGCTCTGTGGATAACAAGGAATACGAAATTATCGTTTCTAACTTCGAGGCTGTATATAACTACAAGCAAGGCGGAATCGAAGACATTAACGCAAATACCCTCAAAATTTACCCTAATCCTGTAAATTCTGGAGAGAGCGTTAATATCGAAGTTGCTGAAAGCACCAACCTATCTGTTTTTTCACTAAGCGGAACTAAGTTAGTTGATACCACTATTAACGGAAACAGCACTTTCAGCACTGAAGGTTTTGCTCCTGGTATCTACCTTGTAAAACTTGGTACACAAACAACAAAATTGATAGTTAAATAACCTAATATAATAAACTATGTTTAAAAAAATTTCTTTACTATTTGCTGCATCAGCAGTGTCATTAATGGCTGGCGCTGCCAATACGGTAAATTTGGCTGGATATGAGTTTGCGGTGGATACCGTATTCCATGCTACTGTAGGCCCTGGCACAACCCAAACAAGCCTGCACCTTCATAGACCTGACAACGGACAACTACTTAGAGTTTTCTATCTTACTGTGGATATGAATAACCCTGTTGTCACTTTTGAAACAACAATTGCAGGTAACAAACTTTCCGGAGGAGCAACAATTCCAAACCAGGCTGCAGCACACAACTCTGCAGAACAAAAATTCTTTGCTGGTATCAACACTGACTTCTTTATCACCTCAGGAACAGCGACAAACGGAGTTTCTAAAGTTGGCGCTCCAGTTCACGCTGCCATTGCACAAGGTGAAATCTACAAAACAACAAACGGCTCTTCTGCATGGCCAAACTTCTTCTTCAATGAAAAAGGAGAACCTGTTATCGGTGCTGTTAACTTTTCTAAAGGAACAGCAGAGGCAAACGGAAAAACTGTTGCATTAAATGTCATCAACAACGGTATGGCTGGAAACGGCGTAACTCTTTTCACTCCAAAATACTACGGAGTAATGGAGCAACCTGGTGCTGCTGGCTCTTGTGCTGAAGTTACTCTTAAGAAAGTTGAAGGAACAACTATAACTGCAGGTAAGACTGTCAAATTTGAAGTAACTTCTTCTGTTTCATCAACTGGTAATAAAGAATATTCAGGTGAAGAATACATTATCGCAGGTAAGGGCGACGGCAAAACATTTGTTGAAAGTCTTAAAGTCGGTGATGTTGTTACTGTAACTCCTCGTGCTTTCGTAGGCGATAAGGAAGTGTTCCCTATGCACCTATGCACAGGTAACCCTCATATTCTAAAAGACGGCATTACTCTTGAATCAGAAGGCGATAGAGGTGACGCAAGCGCACGACACCCAAGAAGTAGCATTGGCTTTAACTCTGATATGACAAAATTCGTCATGATGGTTATTGACGGCCGTTCTGCTGTTTCTGCCGGAGTTCACACTATGGAACTTGCCGACATGATGAGATACGCAGGTGCTACAGACGCTGTCAATGTTGACGGTGGTGGCTCATCTACACTTTATACTGACGCATTGGGCGTAAGAAATGCAACAAGTGACGGACACGCTCGTGCCGTTGCTTCAGGTCTTTTCGCTGTTGCAAATGCTCCTCAGGATGAAACCGTTGCTGAAATCCGCTTCGTTGAATGGGCTATGCAATTCCCAAGATATGGTATCTACACTCCAAGATTCTACGGATATAACAAATACGGTGTTTTGGTTGATACTGACGTTAAAGGTGTTACCCTTTCTTGCGACTCTAAAATCGGTGAAATAATAAACGACGGTGCCACTTTCTACGGCACTGGCTCTGGATGCGCTGCCTTGACGGCTTCTCTTAACGGTATGACGGCTTCAATCCCTGTTACTGTTATAGAAAGCGACCAAGTGAAGTTCAGACTTGAAAACGTGCTTATCGACAACGTTCGTGAATATCCTATCGAAGTGAACTCAATGGTTGGCGAAAATGAAATGGCAATTAGCCCTTCTGCACTCGCTTGGGTTTCTGACAATTCCGACATTGCATCTGTTGACGCTAACACTGGCGTTTTGAAAGGAGTTAAGAACGGTAAGGCTACAATTACTGGTAAGGTTGGCTCATTCTCTGGAAATTTGAACGTTACTGTTGAAATACCAACTGCTGACGCTATGCCGGTTTATCAGAACTTCCCTACTGACGCTAAAATCAAGCAGGTGGGTGGTACTGGCATCGCTATGACTGAGTTCGAAAAGGGTTTCAAATTGAACTATATTGGAAATACTGGCCGCGGGCAGTATATCGAAATTAACAAGGAATACCCTATCTGGAGTTTGCCTGAAAAATTGAAAATCAGAATCAACCCGGGTGATACAAAGATTTCTAAAATCACCGCTACTGCAAAGAATGCTCTTGGCGTAATTGAATCTGTATGGACGGCTACCGCTTCTGCCGTGCCTAACAACCAGTTCTCTGAATTTGAATTCAACTTGTCTGACTGGTGCGACCCTGAAGACATTGCAGTTTACCCTATCACTTTGGAAAAACTCAGATTCACTACAAGCGGCTCGGTTGTAAACAAGGAATATGAAATCATAGTTTCAAACTTCGAAGCAATTTACAACTACAAGCAAGGCGGAATCGAGGAAAACGTTGTTGAAAACGGTCTGAAAGTATATGCTGCAAACGGTGAAATCATTGTAAATTCAGAAGAAGAAACAGTTGTTTATGTTGCATCTGTTGACGGACGTTACAGAACTTACAAAGTAAACGCTGGAGAAACTCGCCTTACTGGATTTGACCACGGTATTTATATCGTAAACGGAAAGAAAGTTATTCTATAATAACTAACTGACTTAAAGCAAAAAAGAGAGCCACATGGCTCTCTTTTTTGTTTTTATACTCTGTCTAGTCCTGCCATAGCGTTACACTAAAAAGGT
>UQLZ01000055.1 GCA_900541935.1 uncultured Prevotellaceae bacterium
TTTTTCAGAAATAAAAGTTCTGTAATCATCAGGAAGAGTTATACAATGTTTATGCTCAAACTCCTTAATATCTTCTTCAGATAGACAAGGATTATAAGACACCTCTTGTTCCTTTACTCCAAAAGATGCAAATTCTTTATGGCGTCTTATGAAAGCCAATTTTTCTAATATTTCCTTTTTTTATTCATAATCACTAATGTTGTGCTAACAGCGAAATCGGCTGTTATTTTCTTCAAGTATATCACCTTGCGAACAAATATAAAAAAAGTGCGGGACACCACGAACGGCGTACCGCACTTTTTTCGGCAAATCGGGCAGGATTTAACATTTATGCTTGAATCCCTTGCCTTTCCTTTGCGGTTGTATAGGTCGGCGTATGTTCTCCCTTAACTTCTCGAACTGTTCCTTGAACCACTCGGCAAGGGCTTTCGGTCGATGGTAAGGACTAACTTCGTTTTGTCTGTCGTGTCTTTCAGCACTTGGAAACCTGCCTTTTCGGTCGTAAATTTCCGCTTGTGTTCCTCCGAATAGAGTTCGCCTGCATACTCCAACGGCTTGCCACTGACGAGCGTTGCTGTCTGCCTTTCATCGAACCCGACAAGGCGGCAGAGGTTTTCGATACGGAGCATTTCACGGAAATAGGGAAACCATGCCGCCGCCTTTGCGATTACCGTTTTCAGAAACGATATTTCCTCCTTGTGCCTTGTATCCTTGTCTGCTATCTCCCTGCCGTGCTTCTGCTGCATTTCCCGTATCTCTCGGCTGTGGTCTGCCTGCATGGTCTGTATCTTGTCTTGCAGTGCCTCTATCGTTTCCTCGTGGTCGGCTACCTCCCTATGCAGGGCGGTGTTCTCCCTCTCCAATGTCTTGACCTTGTTGCTACCGAAAAGAGAACCGACGCTCTCGGCGATGTTGGTGGCTGCGACGGTTGCCGCCTCTTTCAGCTTCTCGGTCTGTATTTCTTTTTTCGCCCGTCTTAGTTCTTCCTGCGCCGTTTCTTTCTGCTGTTGCAAATCCACCACCTCCGATTTGAGGCTATCGGCGAGTTTCTGTATATCCCGATAATACTGCTGCGTGGACTTGTGGCGAGCTTTCGATCCGTCTATGCCCCTTTGCAGCCCGTATTTCGCCATCGCTTCGGCATAGGTATCCTGGTAGGACTTCAATTTCAGCCGTGTCATGATATCGTCTGCGCACAGCCTTACGGTGTCGGTCGGCTTCTTGCGGTATCGCTTCTTCGTCTGTTCCTCTCGTTTCCTGCGCTTGCGCTCTCCCTTGACGATGGGGACGAGAGTAACGTGTATGTGCGGCGTTTCCTCGTCCCTATGCAGGTGAGCCGCCACGATGTTCTCCTTTCCGAACGTGTCGGCGAAGTATTTCAGATTGTCGGCGACCACTCGTCCAACCTGCCCTCCCGTTCGATGCGCTCCATATCCTCGTGCGTTCCCGACACGTTGATGCGGATTGCCCGTACTTGGTTGCTTCCATTTTGCGTGTCAGCCCCGCTTCTTCCAATCTTCTTTGGATAGCCGCCGAACGGTCTTTTATCCCGTCGGGGTATTCAATGAGTTTTCTGTTTAGGTGCGTGCGTGTGGGGTCGGCGTTCTTCGGTATGATGAAACGCTCGATGTGGGCGGTCGTTCCGCTGTCGGAGCCGTGCGCCTTTTCCATGTGTAAAACTACGAAACCCATATATTTTTCCTTTCTTACTTGACTTGTGAAACAATGATTTTTTGTATCTTCGGGGGCGGCAAATGCCGTCCCCGATGGGGTGTGCAGAGGGGCTTGCCCCTTGCCTTATTGGGGAATTTTCAGCGATACGTAGTATTGCGGCTCGGAAAATTCCCTAATAAGCTATGGTATTTTCTTCGTAAATACCTTGCGGCGTGTCGTCTGTCTTTCGGTTGTGGCTGTCCCTACCGCTTGCGTACCCATAACTCCCCCTTATTATTTTTCCCCTTTCGGCCGGTGGGTGGCGGGGCGGTCTTTTCCGTTTTCAAAGGCTCTTTTGCATGGGGCGGTCGGATGCAAGGTTCAGGGGAAGAATACTACCCGAAGAATGAGGGTAGAGATTGTTCCCCTGACGGCGTAACCACCTGACCTTGAAGCCGACGGAAAGCCCCGTGCTTGCTTTGCCTTTGTAAACGGGAATGATTGCTCCGCTTGCCTGCGGCAAGGAGATTTCCCCTGCATTTCTCGCTATAAGCGATGTACTGACGTACTGATTTAGTGATTTCAATACGTCAATACGACACGACTTTATGACGACACGACTGCTTGACTGCCGACATTCAGCGAAAGAAAAATCATGTTGTTCTCTTTTCGCCCGTACATAATCCTCTCCAACAATGCCTTGCGGACTTTCGCAGCCCCGAACGATTCCACACAGAAAGCGAGGGCGGCTATCGTTTCGAGGTTGTAAACCTCCGCACTGTATTTGTCCGATATGCGGATAGTGCGTTTTATGTCGTACTCTCTCAAAACTCCGCTCTTGCAAAGTGCCTTTATCCCTGCCCGAACCGTCGGGGCGATTACCCCGAACAGTTCGCAGATTTCCCACTCGGTCATAGCGGTTGCACCTATGTCGGTCGGTAAAGAGATACTGCCGTATTCGTCTATCGTGATGATGTTTCTTTCTTCTTTCATCGCTGTTCTGTTTTTAAGGTTGTTAAATGGCTCGGCAAATATTCTTTTCCATGTCCTCTAACTTGTGCGACAAGGTTTCCATGTCTTGGCTTATCTTCTGGGCGGTGATTTTGGCGTAAATTTGGGTGGTTTTTATATTCGTGTGCCCCAAAAGGCGGCTCACGGTTTCGATGGGCACGCCGTGCGACAAAAGTACGGTCGTGGCGTTCGTGTGCCTTGCGACATGGTAGGTCAAACGCACCTTGAAGCCGCATTGTCTGCCTATCCCTTTCAGTATCTTGTTGCAACTGCCGTTGCTCGGAACGGGGAAAACATGACCGTCCCTTGCCAGTCCCTTGTATTTCTCTATGATGCGTTTGGGAACGTCCAACAGACGGATATTCGATTCGGTGTTGGTTTTCTTTCTTCGGGTGATTATCCACAGATTGCAGTCAAAGAATGTTTGCAGGCGGTCGGCGGTGAGGTTCTTCACGTCCGAATACGCCAAACCCGTGAACACCGAAAAGACGAACAAGTCCCGTACAAGTTCATGGGCGGCGTTCTTCATCGGTGCATCCATGAGCGTCTGTATCTCCGTTTGGGTGAGGTAGCCCCTGTCCACGCTTTCGGGAGAGTTGATATACCCTGCAAAGGGGTTGAACGGCAAACGTCCGTCGTTCCTCGCAATGGAAACGATGTGTTTCAACACAATCATGTAGCCCCACACGGTATTGGTGCGGCATTTCTTCTCCGTTCTGAGGAAATACTCGAAGTCGTTGATGAAAGTAAGGTTGAGTTCCTTTAACGGAATATCCTCACGCTTGTAAGTATGGGGCAGAAACTCCCGGATATGGTTGCAGACCGTCCGATAACGGGTAAATGTTCCCTGCGCCCTGCTGTGCCCGACTTTCTTCGCAAACTCGGCGTTGTGCTGCTCGAACAGCTTCAACAAGGTTTCCTGCTTGACGCCGATACCGAGATAGGCGTCTTTGAGTTTGGCGGCGGTAACATAACCGTCCGTCTGCATCAGTTCTTGATAGCGGCGGTTTACCTCCACACGGATTTTATCTACCGCAAGGTTGATTTTCTGCGCTTCGATACTCTTGCCCGAAGCACGGTTGTTCTTCACGTCCCACAAGCGTGGAGGAACGTCCATCTTGCAACTGAACTGTTTAATCTCGCCGTCCACTGTGATACGGCACATCAAAGGCAGGTTGCCGTTGGGCTTCTCGCTGCCTTTCTTCACGTAAAATAAGACCTTGAATGTACTACGCATAACTCACTCCTTTTTTTGATTACAAAATTAAGTTACAGTGAGTTACCGACTGCTATGCAAATCTACGCAAATCGCAGAAAAAGAACCTTTTAGCAAGAAATCCGCACCCGTTACGGGAGTAATGAGGTGGTAACTGAACTCTTGCGCCGTTTGGCTTCGCACTGGCTTTCCGTTGGCTCTGCTCCATAGAAAAACAAAGCGTAACGAACGCTGTTTCAGCCAATTCGCTACGCTTTGCTCAAATTTACTTTTTCGCTATGTGTTTATTTTACAAAGGTACAAAAAACTGCGATATTGGAAAAATGGCGTTAAAGGCAATTTTTAAAAGATTATTTTTTCAATTCAGAAATATATTTAAAAGTCAATTTTGAGATTTCTGCAATAATATTTTCTGTTTCGCAAATTGAAAGTTTGCTGTCTGAACAAAGTACGGCAATATAGTATATGCTGTCATTTGCAAGTCTAACATAGCCTATGTCATTAATGGCTGTTATTGTTCCATCAGATTTTATAAAACCTGTACCTGTCTTATGGTGGAGTGTAGAATTCGTTTTGTTTAGTGGTTTGGCAAGTCTGTTTTCTCCAGTTTTAACTTTTCCAATTATATCATTTAGCCATAAGATATTGCTATTTGTCTTTTCTGTCGCAATTCTTTCAAGAAGAATAATAGCATCATTTGGGGTAGTGTAGTTTTCGTAACAACGATACATTTCTGAATGCATATCATCTTCTGTCCATTTTATTTGTGTGTTATTGCAACCGATGTTTTTAATATATTTGTTTACAGGTTTTGTGCCTCCATATAAAGAGAACAGTATATTGCTTGCATTATTGTCGCTTTGGCATACTGAGTATTCAATAATGTCCTTTATGCTGATATTTATATTTCCATTTGGAAATTTGTCTCGTAGTGGGCTGTATGTTTGTTTATTCAATATATCATTGCTGATGAATACTGTATCGTTAATTATATTATTAGAGTAGTTGTTCAGAATGTATGTTGCCTGATGTAGTTTGAATACGCTCATCATTGGAAATTTGTTGTTTCCATTAATGTTGCATATAATTTTGTTGTCGAATTTAACAGCAATGCCAAAATTTGCATTTTTGTCTTTAATTATCTGCTCAATCTTTTCCTGCAGTTCTGTTTTTGTGGAAGCGCTATAAATATTTAAACAAAGTATAGCATTTAATAATATTATTGTTGCAGATACAATTGACTTGTGACGCATAAGATTTATTTGTTTGTAATTATTTGGGATAAGTCGTTGCCCGAAGGAGACTGAAAGGGTTTAAGTCCAAATATTTCCAGTGATGCAAAAGCAAATTCCATGATTTCGGAATTGAAGTTTTCAAAACTTTCCCAATCCGTAATTGTTGTAAAGAAATAAAGCTCGATTGGCAATCCGAAATTAGTAGGTTCTAAAGTTTTAATCATCATTTGATGATGTGTGGTTTCTAGTTTTGGATTTTTTTTGCAAAAACGTTCATAGTGCTTTTTCAAGTATTCCCTATAGTAGAAAAGATTTGAAAATCCTTTTCCTTCAGTATCTTTTTCAGTAAGGGTTGTTAGTTTTCTAAATCGGGTAATATCGTTACTTTCAACCTTCCTTATAGAAGTAATGTCAATAAATATTTTCTTTGAAAGTCTTCTTGAGTTGTCCTCTCTCATTTGCCTGTAGTTTTGGACAGTTTCAGTAAGGAAGAGGTGTGCTGGTATTGTAGCGATGGAGTTGTCCCAGTTTAGAACTCTAACAATGTTAAGGTTAATGTCAATAACTTCACCATTTACGTTTTTTGAGTTCATTATAATCCAATCGCCTGGTCTTAAAGTGTCATAAATATTTATCTGAACACCTGCAACAAAACTAAGAATTGTATCCTTGAATACGAGAGACAGTATTGCTGCAGAAGCACCAATTGCTGCTAATATAGAACCAATGCTTCTGTCAAAAAGGATGCTGACTCCCAGAATAATACCAACAATAATAACTATTCCTTTTAGGACTTGGAAGAAACCGTTAATAGTTTTCGTTTTAGCCGAGTTCGTTTCATTTGATATTTTGTGAAAGGACGCAATAAAAGAGTTTGTCAGATGTATGCAAGAAATTAAAATCAGCAGTTGGCAGCACTTCCCAAGGATAACAGTCACAGACGGAGCACCGGCTGTTGCAATAGGCATGAGAAGGTGTAGAATTATAGAGACTGTTAGCAGGTTTATGCTTTTTAGCATTTTTTCATTGAAAAGGTGGTCGTCCCACTTTGTTGAAGTTTGCTTTGTCATTTTAAGCAAAGTGGGTTTTATTAACTTTTCAATTGTAATATAGATAGTAAAGCATATTAAAATGATGATGGCAAAGATGATGAGCCTATCGTAAAATGTTACGGTAGATAGGTGTATTAGTCCTTTTTCTGACAAATATTCTAATATGCTTTCGCTTAGTGTCATAAATTATTTTTTCTTTTCAGGTGCAAATTCGTTAGGATATGGTATAATTTCTCTTGGGCGTTTCATTGCTCTGACAATTAGTATAATGCCGGCAATAATAAATGGAATGCTGAGTAATTGACCCATATTCAAAATCATGCCAATTTCAAAATTCTCTTGTGGATTTTTGATGAATTCAATTAGGAATCGTGCGGAGAAGAGAATTACCAGAAATACGCCAGATAGTAATCCTTGTCGTTCACCTGAGTTGCGTTTCCAATACATAAACATTAGAAGTCCGAATAGAGCGAAGTAGCAAAGGGCTTCATATATTTGTGTTGGGTGAGAAGGCAGGGTGAAAATAGGATCTGCACCATTCATCCATTGCTCAAGGTTGCTAATGAATCTGAATCCCCAAGGCATTGTTGTTGCGTGTCCGTATATTTCGTGGTTAAAAAGGTTTCCAAGGCGAATAAAGCCTCCAACCATAGCCACTGGAACGACTAATCTGTCAAGAGTCCATAGATATGGCTTCTTTGTAACGAATTTGGAATACAAAAATAGTCCGATAAGAATTCCAATTGCACCGCCATGGCTTGCCAGGCCTCCTTCCCAAGTCTTTATTATGTCTTCGGGGTGTTGGGAGTAGTAGTCCCACGCATAAAAGAAAACGTGCCCAAGTCGGGCTCCAACAATAGTGCAAATGGCGGTATATATAAAAATTGCGTCAACCCAACTGCTTTTTGTTCCCTCGCGTTTAAACATTTTTGAAATTACGTTGACTCCAAGAATGAAGCCGATGACGAACATAATTCCATACCAGCGTACAGTTATAGGGTGTGATATAATATCGGGATTGAATGTCCAAGTAATAAAGTTCATAGTTGTATATTTTTATGCGAAGATAGTTTAAAACAGACTAATAACAACGCATTTTAGTAAAATTTAATGTAATTCGTTATTTTTCCTCTGTCTTAGGGAACTTTGGAATACTATTAATATATCTCATTATTGTCGCTTTTCTCTTGAGCATATATTTTGTTGGTTTTGCGGAATTAAATTTACGTGGGTTTGGCAGTGATACTGCAATAAGGGCACATTCTCCTTTTGTCAGGCGGTTGGCTTGTTTGTTGAAGTGCTCTTTAGCAACTGCTTGTATCCCATAAATTCCGTCGCCTGTTTCAATAGAATTTAGATATACTTCCATAATTCGCTCTTTGCTCCAGAATATTTCGATTAGGACAGTAAAGTACGCTTCTAATCCTTTTCTTAACCAAGTTGAAGAAGGCCAAAGAAATACATTCTTTGCCGTTTGCTGGGAAATTGTACTTGCTCCTCGAACTCTTCCTCTTTCTTCTTTTTCTTTCATTGCTTGCTTGATTGCTTTAAAGTCAAAACCGTGGTGCTCTGTAAATCTCCCGTCTTCGGAAGCAATGACAGCCCGAGGCATGTATCTTGACATTTCTTCAAGTGGAACCCAAGAGTGCTTGCATTTTATTTCCTCTCCTTGAAAAATCTGCTCAACACAGCGGATACCCATAAGCGGTGTGAAATATATAGGCACAAAGCGGAAAAGAATTACCAATGCGACTGATATTCCTATAAACCATAGAAAAAAGTTTCTGATAAATTTCAGAATTTTTCTGCCTATTTCGTTTTTGCCTGTTGCTGTTTTCATATATTCCCAAAAAGAATGATAGGGAGCCAGTAATCCTGTATCTCCCTATCTTGTTTGTTATTATCGTTTGTTCATTATTTTTTGCTGATAATTTCAGCAGTATCGCAAGCGATCATATACTCTTCATCTGTTGGAATAACAACTACGCGGATTTTTGAACCAGGTTTGGTTATTTCTATTTCTTCACCACGGGTCTTGTTCTTTTCTGAATCAAAGTCGATACCAAGGAATTCGAGTTGTTTGCAAATTCTTTCTCGTGTAACGGTTTGATTTTCGCCAACGCCTCCGGTAAACACAATTATGTCTGCTCCTCCAAGAGCGGCAGTATAAGCACCGATATATTTTGTAATTCTGTATTCGTACATCTTCAGTGCCAAAGTTGCACGTTCATTGCCTTCAGCGATAGCGTTTTCAATATCTCTCATATCTGAAGAAACTCCAGATATTCCGAGAACACCACTCTTTTTGTTGATTAGGGCTTGCATGTCTGTTGCTGTGTAGTTCTCTTTTTGTTCGATATAGAGAAGGGCAGCAGGATCAACATCACCGCAACGAGTACCCATCATTAGACCTTCTACTGGAGTGAGACCCATTGATGTGTCAACTGATTTGCCATTCTTTACAGCGGTGATTGAACCGCCGTTACCAATATGGCAAGTGATGATTCTTTGCTTTTCATAATCAACGCCGAGGAATTCGCATGCTCTGCGTGAAACGTATCTGTGACTTGTTCCGTGGAAGCCGTATCTGCGAACACCGTATTTCTCGTATGCTTCGTATGGTAGGGCGTACATGTATGCATAGTCAGGCATAGTCTGGTGGAATGCTGTATCGAATACGCCAACTTGAGGAACGTCAGGCAATATGCTGCTTATAGCCTCAATACCAGCAATGTTTACAGGATTGTGTAGTGGAGCAAGGTCGTAGCATTCTTTTACCTTTGCAATAACTTCTTCGGTAATCAATACGCTTTTATTGAATTTTTCTCCACCGTGAACAACGCGGTGACCAACTGCGTCAATTTCATTGTAATCTTTTATGCAACCGTATTTTGCACTTGTTAGGTTGTCAAGAATTACACGAATTGCAATGTCGTGGTTAGGCATTGATGTTGTAATTGTTACTTTTTCTCCGTTAAATTTGAATTTAAGGAAAGAGTCATGCAAGCCAACTTTTTCAACACCGCCTTCAGCCAATATATCTTGTTCGTTTCCTTTAAGGTCTATTAATTTATATTTGACAGAAGAACTGCCACAGTTTAAAACTAAAATTTTCATGTCTATTTGGCGTTAATGCTTTGGTTACAAGTAATAATAACAGTTTTATAAATGTCTTCAGGACTACAACCTCTTGAAAGGTCGTTAACAGGTTTTGCCAAGCCTTGTAGGATTGGGCCAACTGCCTGAGCGCCACTAATTCTTTGAACGAGTTTATATGTAATGTTACCGACGTTTAGGTTCGGGAAAACAAGTACGTTTGCAGTTCCTGCAATTTCGCTATTTGGTGCTTTGCTGTGTGCAACGCTTGGAACGATAGCGGCATCGGCTTGCAATTCTCCGTCAATAGCGAGTTCAGGAGCCATACCTTGAGCAATTTTAGTTGCTTCTATAACTCTGTCAACTGTTTCGTGTTTAGCACTGCCTTTTGTTGAGAAACTCAAAATTGCAACTCTTGGATCTATTCCGGCAACGTTTCTTGCAGTTTCTGCTGAAGATACTGCAATTTGTGCTAATTCTGCAGCATTTGGTTCAGGAACAACAGCACAGTCAGCAAATACAAGCATACCGTCTGTTCCGTATGGGGAACCTTCAGGAAGAAGCATTAGGAAAGCGCCAGAAACAACGCTTATGCCTTTCTTTGGTTTTATAACCTGAAAGGCTGCTCTTAAAACATCTCCAGTTGTGCTTAACGCCCCTGCTACTTGACCGTCAGCATCGCCGTTCTTTATTAAAAGGCAACCAAGGTAAAGAGGGTTTAAAACAGTTTTGCGGGCATCATCCATTGAGATTCCCTTGCTTTTGCGCAATTCGTAGAATAGTTCGGCATATTTTTCAGTGACAGCAGTGTCGGTGTTGTCAACGATAGTTGCTTTGTCGATGTTGTTCAGCGACAACTCTTGAGCCTTTGCCATGATTTGCTCTGGCTTGCCGATGAGGATAATCTCTGCAATACCGTCAGCGATTAGCATTTCTGCTGCTTGCAATGTTCTTGGTTCCGTACCTTCTGCGAGGACTATTCTTTGCTTGTTGTCCTGCGCTGTTTTTGTCAGTCTGTCAAATAAAGCCATAATGATTGTTTTTTTTGTACTACAAAAGTACGGAATATATAGTGATAAAAATAGGATTTTCAGATATTTTTCTGAAAATCCTATAGAAATTTTATTAGCAAATCTTAAAAAATCTATTTGTCCTTCTTTAAGAGGTCTCTGATTTCTGTAAGAAGTTTGATGTCTTCAGATGGCTCTGCCGGCTTTTCTTCAACAGCAGGTGCTTCTTCTTTTTTGCGTTTCAATTTGTTGATAGCCTTTATAGCCAAGAATATAACAAGGGCAATGATTGTAAAGTCAATTACAGTTTGGATGAAAGCACCATAGTTGATTGCAACTTCTGCTGTTGTGTTTCCTCCTTCTGTAACAGCCTCTTTGATTACCCATTTTAAGTCTCTGAAATTAGTATCTCCAATAATGACACCAATTGCAGGCATAACAACGTCGCCAACAAGAGAGGAAACAATTTTGCCAAAGGCACCGCCGATGATAACACCGACTGCCATATCGATAACATTGCCTTTTACGGCAAACTCTTTAAATTCTTTAAGAAATTTATTCATAGCGTAACTATCTTATAATGAATTTCTTTGCTTTGGAAATTCCGTTTTGCTCAATAACAGCAACATAAATTCCGGTAGCGAAAAATTCTGTGTTGAAACTGAAGTTGTTTATGCCGGAAGTAGTCTTGATGCTTTCTGCCAATTCAAGTCTTCCTGTTGTGGAGTAAACTTCAATATTAGCATCATAACCACCGTTTGAAGGAAATGATATATTTGCTTGAGCACCGCTAATGTTAATGCAGATGTCATTATCGGATGTTATTGCAGATACACCTCCTTGCTCTGTCTTTGGATACACAGCAACAAGATTGCCAAATCCGAATGTCTTCTTTTGAACGGAATTGAAGTAAATTATTATTTCGTTCAATTTGATAGGGAATGCAGGGACAGATAGTTTTTTGCCATCTTCAGCAAAATCGATTCGGTAAGTTTCGTCAGTGTTATTAACTGTTATTTCGCTAACATTTCTATTGCCAAGATTATCCTCCCAACTTAATGTTATCCTCTTTATTGCACCATCTTTGTTGAAAATTGGCAATTCGAGAGCGTCAGGCAAACCGAAAATAGTTTTTCCGTATTTAAGTTTTGCTGTTCTGGTGCGTCCGCTGATGCTTTCAACATAGTATAGAGCACCGTCAGTCCAACCTTCTGGCAGTGTTGATTGCAATGTCAATCCAGTAAGTCCGGATTTAGTTACATTTGGGTCTGTTGCAAATTGCTTGAAGTCATAAACGGATTGTTTGCCAATACCTATTTCTACATCAACAGCAATTTTTATTGAAAGGTTCTCAAATGTACCAGTTACGGTTGTAGTGCCATCTTTTAAACCTCTTAACATTCCGTTTTCAACAGTAGCCACTGTCGGGTCTTCAGTTTCCCAAGAGAATGCTGTTGCATCGAGAGGATGGGTCGCTCCGTTGATAACGCCTTCAATTTCCAAAGGATATTGCTCTGTTGAATCAATAAGTATATTTGGATATTTTGCTTTTATATTAGATGCTGTTTGAACAGTTACTGTTATTTCGCCGGTTTTCCCATCTTTTTCAGCAATAATTTTACCAACGCCTCCAGTTGATGTGCTATGGAAAATTCCTTCAGCATCAACGTGACCAAGATTCTCAGGAACTACTTTGAAAGAGCAGCCACTAACGCCTTCTTCAACAATGTCGCCATACTTATTGTAAGAAATTACCTTTAGAGGAGTAACTGCGATTGTTGGACAAGAAAAATACGGTTTTGAGAAAGTCAAGTGGTCAACAGTTGCATCGTCAGGAGCAAGTGACACAGCAAGCATCGCGTCTTCAACTGGTCTGATAGAGCCTCTGCCTGGCAGGTTTTCCATCTTTTCGTTAACTACGATTGCTGCAGAACCACCACTATCGAAGTTTACAATATCCCAAGCGCCTCTTTCAAGCATCCATGTTGCCATATCAACGCAGTCTATTGCTTTGCTTTGAGCCGACATTTCGTTGATGCATACGTAAAGTTTTGTCTTGTCTTTTGAGATTCCGACCATTACGTGTGAAGATTCCTCGTGTTCTCTACCATTCTCAAAATTGTTGTATTCACCTTCGTGTAGAACTCCGTCGTGGGCAATACTTGGGTATCCGTGGAAAGCATTGAGGATATTCTCTGGAACGTTTCCCCAATTAGATTTGACCATCTTTTGGCGAACGTTTATAGTTTGACCGACCTCCACATGACCGTCAAGAGCATTCTGCTTTCCATTGCGCAAGTATATTACGCATTCAGTTTTTGATGTTTGTAGTGGAGAATCAGAAATCTCTATAATCTTACAAGGAATATCAGGACCATTAACAATCCATTCAGATTGAGGCTGAACTTTTATATATTTGCCGGCATCTGTCAATGTCCTTGAATTTAGGTGATTAAAGAAAACGCAATCGCCGTTAATAGCAAGGGCATTTGAATTGAACATATCAATTACGACTTCTGTTCCGTCAGCAGCGATAACTTTAGTATCAAATTTTGGTAAAAAGATCTCTGCTTTCTTGTCTTTTGTAATAGCAAGCATTGAACGTCCCCAAAGAGTGTACGCTATTTGGCCGTCAGAAATGTTTGCACCAATGCAAATTCCTTGGTCATAACTGAAGAAGTCGTGATTCCAAGCCGTTCTTACCCTATGGCCTGGTCTTGAGTTCTCTTTGAAATGCTGCATAACGTCCCACCTGTTGACATCCGGAACTTGGTGGCGGCTTTGAACCTGTTCAATTTTGTTGTACTGGTTCTGGAGGTCAATAGTTGAATACCACATAATAAGTGGTCTTTCGTGGTATATAATTTTTGTGTATTCAATGCCTGGGCCTACATTGTAGCAAGCGATTGTGTCAGCAGGACCCCAATCGCTTATTGCTGCAGATGCAGAGCCGAGTGTCAGGCAGGTTAGGAGTGTTAGATAAAGTTTTTTCATAATAAATTTATAGTTTTACATAATACCTTTTTCTCTAAGGCGAAGTTGCCATTTCCAAGCGGAAGTCATAGTATCCTCAAGGGTTGCTTCGGCTTTCCATCCAAGGATATTGTTTGCCTTTGACGGTTCTGCCCATACTTTTTCTATATCACCTTCGCGGCGGCCAACAATCTTGTGAGGAACTTTAACGCCTGTTGCTTTCTCGAATGTGTTGATAAGTTCAAGAACAGAAACTCCATTGCCTGTGCCAAGGTTGAAAATCTCAACTTTTTCATCTGATTTGTCGGTAAGCATTCTGTCAACTGCGATAACGTGAGCCTTTGCAAGGTCAACAACATTGATAAAGTCGCGGATACAAGAGCCGTCAGGTGTATTGTAGTCGTTACCGAAAACGCTTAGTTCCTTCCTTATGCCTATTGCAGTTTGAGTAAGGTAAGGAATAAGGTTTTGAGGAACGCCGTTTGGCAATTCACCGATTTCTGCTGATGGGTGAGCACCAACAGGGTTGAAATATCTTAGGATAATACTTTTTATATTTGCTCCTGAAATAATGTCGTCAATGATTATTTCTTCGCATATTTGCTTTGTGTTTCCGTATGGAGAAGTTGCCTTTTTAATTGGAGCATTTTCATCAACCGGGTTTTTGTCAGGCTCTCCATATACAGTGCATGATGAAGAGAATACGAATCCTTTAACACCAAATTCTGGCATTAATTCAAGTAGGTTGATGAGTGAAACAAGATTGTTTCTGTAGTAGAGTAGTGGTTTGTGAACAGACTCTCCAACAGCCTTACTTGCTGCGAAGTTAATAATGCCCTTGATGCCTGGATATTTTGTGAAAAGGTCTCTCATTGCATCTTTATTGGCACAATCTGCTTGAACGAAGTGAGGACGGACTCCTGTGATTTTTTCAATTCCGTCAAGCACTTCAATATTGCTGTTAGATAAGTTGTCAACAATAACCACTTCATAACCAGAGTTGATTAGTTCAACTGTTGTATGTGAACCAATGTATCCGGTACCCCCTGTAACTAAAATTCTATCTTTCATAATTATACTGATATTTTTTTACAAATTTAAACAGATTATTCTAATTCCTGAAATGTTTTGCTTGTAAATAATAGCCTATTCAAATTTTATTGTTTTTGTCGGAGAGATTGACGTAACAATAAAAGATGGACCTATGAGTGCGATTATAGAGATAATGGCTACTCCAATGTTTAAAGCGATTAGCCATGCGTTTATGTCAACTGGAACGAAACTCATATAATATGTTTCCGGGTCAAGTTTTATCACATGAAAATGCTTTTGCAATATAATGATTGCAAAGCCAATGGCGTTGCCGATTATCATTGCCTTGCCAATTAGTTTTCCCGCAAGGATGATGAATATTTTCTGTATGCTTGAATTGCTTGCTCCCATTGATTTTAATATACCAATCATGTTTGTTCTGTTTAGGACGACTATTAAAAGCCCGGCAATTAGGGAGAAGCAGGCAACTAAGGTCATAAGTGCCAATATTACGACAATATTTGTGTCAAGCAAATCAAGCCATGCAAAGTATGACGAAAATTCTTCGGTGATGGTTACCATTTGGAAAACCGAATTGCTGCCGGATGTGTAGAGGTAATTATATATTGAGTCAATAATCTTTTGTTTGGTATTTTCGAGGTCATCAATATCTTTTAGTCTTATTTCTGCTGACGTGGCTAAGTTGCCTTCTATTCTGTTTACTGAGCGGGCTATGTTAATATTGCCGAATATAAAGTTTCTGTCAAATTCTTCAAATTCAGAAGAGAATATTCCGGCAATGGTTAGTCTTCTCTGCTTGATTTTACCGTCGGCAGTGAAATATACAATAGGTCTGTCTCCAACGCTTAAATTTAATTTTGTTGCTATGCCTTTGGAAATCACTATACTGTCTTTCCCTGTTTTGAAATCTCCTTGTAAGATGCATTTGGAGATGTTTTCACAATCGTAATCTTTGTCAATCCCTTTAAAGATCAGTCCTGCAAATTCATTGTTTGTTTTGAAGATGCAAGGGGTTTCGAAAATAGGGGATGCGGTTGAAATATTGTTAAAGTTATTGCCTTTTAGTATCTGCGGTATTTCAGAATAGTCAATGGTTTTAATAGGAGATTCAGAGATGTTTTGGCCGTTTGTTATTTTTATGTGCGGTTGTAAGTCTGTCAGTTTGTGCACAATCGTAGTCTTAAAACCTGAGACAATTGCAATAGAGGCAACCATAATTACAATTGCAAGAGCAATGCCGAAAGTTGCTATATTCAAAGTGAATGTAGCCGATTTGCTTTTGGAATCCTTCGAAATCAGTTGAAGGCGCTTTGCTATAGAAAATTCGAATTTCATAATGTGTTACAAATTTACGCCGTTTTATGTGATTGACTAGTCCTAAATAAGCGTTACAAAAATTACTACTTATTATAAGGACAAA
>UQLZ01000056.1 GCA_900541935.1 uncultured Prevotellaceae bacterium
CTTGTGAAAGTCGGGGCTTTGTGCGTAAAAAGAGGGAGGTGCGCATTTTGACACACCTCCTTTTTGTATTATATGGTTTACTAACCGCAGCGTGAAGTTCCGCAAGAAGTACAAATCAAGCAACCTTCCTGATAGACAAGTGTCTCCTGACCGCAATTCGGACATTTCTGACCGCTTGCCTGAGTTCCATTCGGCAAATATTTCTTCAACGCTCTCTCAACACCCATTTTCCAAGTATTGATTGATTCGCTGTTAAGTTCCAAACTACCAACAAGTTTTATAACCTGCTCGATAGGCATACCATATCGAAGTACACCTGAAATCAACTTAGCATAGTTCCAATATTCAGGATTGAACTTATCTGACAAGCCTTCGATAGTAGTCTTATATCCACGCTTGTTAATGAATTGGAAGTCATATCTCTTATTACCATTTTCGTCAACAGCCTTGATAATCTTGCCCTTACTAACCGACTTAGGACAGAAGATACCGTCTTCATCATCAGCAAGACCAGTAAAAATTTCGTAAGGCTTATTGTCAACAAGACCAATAAAAGCAATCCATTTTTCCTTATTGTTTTGGAAACGGATAACGTCAGCCTCCAACTCATTAGGACGTTTCAACAACTGATGTTCCTCGATAGCAAGAACAGGTTTCTCCTCAACTTTCTTCTCCTTTTGAGTAGCAATAAGCACACCTGAACGAGAACCGTCACGATAAACAGTACAGCCCTTGCAGCCAACCTTCCAAGCCTGCATATACAGGTCGTTGATAAGATCCTCAGAAACATCATTCGGCAAATTGATAGTAACGCTGATCGAATGGTCAACCCACTTTTGGATTCGGCCCTGCATATTAACCTTCTCAAGCCAGTTAATATCGTTTGCAGTAGCCTTATAATACGGAGAACGAGCCACCAAATCATCAAGTTCCTCTTGAGTGTAATTATCACGAACCTCAATACCATTAATCTTCATCCAAGTAATAAACTTGTGGTGATAGACAACGTACTCTTCAAACGCATCGCCAGTTTCGTCAACGAAGTCAATTCGAACGTTAGGGTCATTAGGATTAACCTTTCTTCTACGCTTATATACAGGCATAAATACCGGTTCAATACCAGAAGAAGTCTGGCACATCAAACTTGTTGTACCAGTCGGAGCGATAGTAAGGCAAGCAATATTACGACGTCCATATTTAACCATTTCCTCATAAAGAGCAGGGTCAGCCTCCTTTATTCTATTGATAAACGGATTTTGAGCCTCACGCTTGGCGTCAAATATTTCAAAAGCACCTCTCTCCTTAGCCATCTGAACAGACGAGCCGTAAGCAGCAAGAGCAAGAGCCTTATGCACCTCAACAGAGAAAGCAGTAGCCTCTTCAGTACCATAACGCAAACCAAGAGCAGCAAGCATATCGCCTTCACCGGTAGAACCGACGCCAGTTCGACGACCTTTAAGAGTCTTTGTTCTAATCTTGTTCCAAAGATTTTTTTCTGTAAACTTAACCTCTTCTGTTTCCGGGTCCAATTCAATCTTGTCAAGAATTCTCTCGATTTTCTCCATTTCAAGGTCGATGATGTCGTCCATGATTCTCTGAGCGGCAGCGACATGCTTTTTGAAAAGGTCAAAATCAAAATGAGCCTCCTTTGTAAACGGATTCTTAACGTATGAATATAAGTTTATAGCAATAAGGCGGCAACTGTCGTACGGGCAAAGAGGAATTTCACCACAAGGGTTAGTTGAGATTGTCTTAAAACCAAGATCAGCATAGCAGTCTGGCACAGATTCCCTTGTTATAGTATCCCAGAAAAGGACGCCAGGCTCTGCACTCTTCCAAGCATTGTGAACAATCTTTCTCCACAAAGAATTAGCGTCAATCTCATTAGAATATGTCACATCATCGCCTTCAATTGGATATCTCTGCGTATATTTTTCCCCTGCCTCAGCAGCACGCATAAATTCATCATCAATACGAACAGAAACATTCGCACCAGTGACTTTGCCTTCCGTCATCTTTGCATCTATGAATGCCTCACTATCCGGATGCTTGATGCTAACCGAAAGCATCAACGCACCGCGGCGTCCATCCTGGGCAACCTCTCGGGTAGAATTTGAATATCTCTCCATAAACGGCACAAGTCCTGTAGAAGTCAATGCTGAATTCTTGACAGGAGAGCCCTTCGGACGGATATGCGACAAGTCATGTCCAACGCCACCGCGACGCTTCATCAACTGCACCTGCTCCTCATCGATACGTATAATACCACCATAGGAGTCAGGGTTGCCGTCAAGACCTATAACGAAGCAGTTTGAAAGAGAGCCAACCTGAAATTCATTGCCAATACCAGCCATCGGACTACCCTGAGGAAGGATATGATTGAAATTCTTAATCAAATCATAAACCTGCTCCTCACTCATAGGATTCGCATACTTATTTTCTATTCTGACAATCTCCCTGGCAATACGACGGTGCATATCGTCTGGTGTCTTTTCATAGATATTGCCAAAGGAATCCTTCAAAGCATACTTGTTTACCCACACTCTGGCAGCAAGTTCATCACCCTTGAAGTACCCACAAGACGCTTCAAAAGCCTCTTCGTAACTGAAGGTTTGAGTTTCCACTGATTAATTTATATTTAAAGATTTTTAATGTTGAAAATTAGATATTGCAAAGATGACAAATAAAAAATTATTTTCAAAATAATAAATAAAGTATTTACTTACTTTTAATAAAATTTACCAAAATATTTTATTATATTACTAAGTATCAAAACTTTAGCAAATTTCACAACTTAAAAAGTTTTCCAAAAAGCAAACACTAAAGCGTAAACAGTTCGTAACAAGTTGAACAATAACGACATCCGAAACTGTTAGCAATTATTAATCAATATACATCAATTATAATACCGAATTTGGCATAAAACTACAAAATAATTTAAATAGATTTTTTTCTTTAGTATTCAATGCTTATCTTTGTTTATTGATAAACTATGAATGACAAAGCAAATATGAACGAAGATATAAAAAAAGCCATAGAGGTAATGAAAGCTGGAGGCATCATCCTCTATCCTACCGACACCATCTGGGGACTTGGTTGCGACGCTACCAACGAAGCCGCCGTTCATAAAATATACGAACTAAAACGCCGTGCAGAGAATAAAGCAATGCTTGTTCTGCTCGACGACGCTGCAAAACTGGAACGATACCTTGAGAAAGTTCCAGAAATGGCATATTCACTAATCGAAGTAAGCGATAAGCCACTAACAATCATATACGACAAAGCATTCAACATCGCCAAAAACCTTTTAGGAGAAAATAATAGCGTTGGAATCCGAATCACGCAGGAAGCGTTTTCCAATCAACTATGCCGTCAGTTCCGCAGACCCATTGTTTCAACATCTGCAAATATAAGCGGGGAACAATCGCCAGCAATCTTCAGCGAAATATCAGAAGAAATAAAGCAAGGTGTTGACTATATAGTAAAATACCGCCAGGACGACACGCAAAAGAAACAGGCATCAAGCATCATTAAATTAGGAATTGACAATACTGTAAAAATAATAAGAAATTGAGCGGCGAACATACTCAACGAGTAAAATACATTGTTGGCGACTACCTTGCCGCCAACATTGGTTGGATTTTCTATCTTGCTATCAGATACGAACTGATACGCGGATCGGAAGGACTTACAAACATAAATACATTTGCTGAATTTCTAACAAGTACTGGTACAACATTGGGAATTATCTTTTTCCCATTCCTGATGATTTTAATTTCATACCTTTCAGGATACTATAACACCGTTTTCTTCAAGTCGAGATTGCAAGAAGCCAGCACAACATTTATGTCAACACTCATTGCATCCTTGCTAATGTTTTTCATCGTTCTCATCAACGACAGTTTTCCCGAGCGACTGAAAAACTATGAACTGATATTGTCAATGTGGCTAATACTCTTCACATCAATCTATTCAACAAGGCTAATACTAACAGGAAGAATAATAGCAAGAATACACTCTGGCAAACTGAGTTTCAACACGCTCATCATAGGCAACAACAAAAAATCGCACCAGTTTCTTGACAAGATTACAAAGAAATCAAAGCCAACAGGCTACCAAATTAAAGGGATAGTAAGCCTGGCTGGTGAAACAAAAGCAAAATACAAAGACATCAACGAATACGAAATAGAAGATATCGAAAGAATTTGCCAAGAAAAGAATATAGATATCCTTATCATTTCGCCATATAAACGCGAAAAGTCAGAAGTATTCAGCTTAATAAACAAACTATTCAAACTAAACATTCCGATAAAAATCACGCCAGAACTATACGACATTATAACAAGCCGCATCCGCCATGCAAACCTACTGACGGAGCCTCTTATTGACATTGCACAAAGCGACATGCCAGAATCGCAGAAAAGCATAAAGCGAACAGCCGACATCATTTTTTCGGCAATTGCTCTCATTATGCTTGCCCCTATATTCTGCATCATTTCCATACTAATAAAGATGGATTCAAAGGGTAGCATCATCTACAAACAGGAACGCGTAGGTCGATATGGAAAAATATTCAAGATCTACAAATTCCGAACAATGGTGACAAATGCAGAAAAGGACAATATACCGCAACTGTCATCAGCAGACGACTCACGGATTACCAAAGTAGGCAAATTTCTCAGAAAATACCGTCTTGACGAAACGCTTCAATTCTGGAATGTCATCAAGGGTGACATGTCACTCGTTGGTCCCCGACCAGAAAGAAAATATTTTGTTGACCAAATACTAAACAGTGCCCCATACTATACCCTTATCTACCAAATCAGACCAGGTATAACCTCGCTTGGCATGGTAAAATTTGGATATGCAACAAACATAAATGAAATGATCGAACGAGCAAAATACGATATAATCTATATTGAAAACATGTCACTGCTCATCGACTTGAAGATTATTATATACACAATAAAGACAGTTATCACCGGCAAAGGTTTGTAATTATGATAAAAGCCATTCAAAATGAAAAGATGAACACCATCTTAATGAATGTTCTAACATGGCGTGAAAACCACATCAGTGAAAGGACATTTCTTTTAATACTTGCATTTGTCATAGGTCTGCTCTCTGGATTTGCAGCCTTACTACTGAAATTTCTTATTTCTCTAATAGCATCAACGCTTAGCGAACACTTGACAATTTCAGGAGCAAACTACCTATATTTAGTATATCCTGTTATCGGTATTCTAATTGTCGGCATATACGTAAGATATATCGTAAGAGACAATATCTCACACGGTGTTACACGCGTTCTTCACGCAATTTCCCAAAACAAAAGCAGACTAAAACTGCACAACACATATACCTCTGTCGTTGCCAGTTCCATAACAATTGGCTTTGGAGGTTCTGTCGGAGCAGAAGGTCCTATCGTCAATACAGGAGCAGCAATAGGCTCTAATATCGGCAGCCTTTTCCGAATGTCACCACAAATACTGATGATGCTCGTTGGTAGCGGTGCAGCCGCAGGTGTTGCCGGCATCTTTAAAGCCCCAATTGCAGGAATGCTTTTTGCTATCGAAATTCTAATGATAGACCTTACAACCGTTTCCGTAATGCCTTTACTGATTTCTTCAATAACAGCGGCTACGGTTTCATACATCTTTACAGGCTACAGTCCGGAATTTGTCTTTGACCAGAGTGAAGCATTTGTAACAAGCAGAATACCGTTTACTATCATACTTGGAGTTGTCTGTGGTTTTACTTCCCTATACTTTACCAAAGCAATAGGATTTATGGAGAGCATTTTCTCTAAAATCCACAATCCATGGTACAAATTTGCCTTAGGAGGCTTGGTTCTTAGCGGACTCATCTTTTGCTTTCCTCCACTTTATGGCGAAGGATATGAAGCCATAACCAACCTGCTAAACGGAGACCCTTCCACACTATTCGACGGTAGTGTTTTCTACAGTTTTAAGGATAATGTATGGTTTGTTCTGCTATTCTTGCTGATGATTATTCTTACTAAAGTATTCGCCACCAGTGCAACCAACGGCGGCGGTGGTGTCGGTGGAACCTTTGCTCCATCTCTATATGTAGGCTGCATGACAGGCTTCCTTTTTGCTTATCTAATAAACACTCTCGGATTCTTTTCTGGATATGAACTATCGTGCAAAAACTTTGCATTAATGGGTATGGCTGGTGTTATGTCAGGCGTTATGCACGCTCCATTAATGGCAATATTCCTTACAGCAGAAATGACTGGAGGATACCAATTATTCCTGCCTCTGCTCATTGTTTCAACAATTTCCTACTGCACAGTAAGATTATTTGTTAAGTACAGCATCTATACTATGCGTCTCGCAAAGCGAGGAGAACTGCTAACACACCACAAAGACAAAGCGGTGCTTACTCTTCTTAAAATGGACAGCGTTATAGAAAACGACTTTACCGAAGTGCATCCGGAGATGAGCCTTAGAGAAATGGTTAACGCAATCTCCAAATCCGACAGAAACCTATTCCCTGTAACCGACGACAAGGGCAATCTGCTCGGCATCGTGCTTCTTAATGATATTAGAAATATTATGTTCCGTCCGTCACTCTATGACAAGATGTATGTTCGGAAATTCATGTGCATGCCACCGGCAAAAATTGAAATCGGCGACAATATGGAAAAAGTGATGTCAACTTTTGACAAGACAAATGCTTGGAATCTACCTGTCGTTGAAAACGGCAAATACATAGGATTTGTATCAAAATCAAAAATTTTCAACTCTTACCGACGCGTGCTTCGCCACTACTCGGACGATTAAACGATTCATTATGACAAAAAAAGATTTAAAAATAGTATTTTTTGGAACACCGGAATTTGCGGTAACAAGTTTGTCTAAATTAGTTGATGGCGGCTATAACGTAGCGGCTGTAGTTACTATGCCAGACAAACCAGCAGGTCGCGGAAAGCATCTTTCCCAATCTGACGTAAAGAAATATGCAGTAGAAAAAGGGCTACCCGTTCTCCAACCAGAAAAGTTGAAAGATGAAGCATTCGTCTCAGAACTAAGGGCTATAAATGCAGACTTGTTCATTGTTATTGCCTTTCGCATGTTGCCAGAAGTTGTATGGCAAATGCCAAGACTCGGAACATTCAACCTACACGCATCTCTTCTCCCGAAATACCGCGGAGCAGCACCTTTGAACTGGGCTATTATAAATGGTGAAAAAGTTACTGGAGTAACAACATTCTTCTTAAAGCATGAAATAGACACAGGCGATATAATTCAGCAAAAGAGCGTTGATATTGCAGATACAGATAATGTTGGCGTTATTCACGACAAACTAATGGTGCTTGGTGCGGATATGGTTCTTGAAACTGTTGACGATATTATTGCTGGAACCGTTAAAACAATCAGCCAGGAAGAACTCCTTGGCGGCGCTGAACCGACTCCTGCTCCAAAAATTTTCAAAGGCACTTGCCACCTTGACTGGAGCAAAGATGCCATTAGCATCCAGAACCTTATCAGAGGACTTTCACCATATCCTGCCGCATGGAGCAATATCACAAAAGGCGACAAACAATTGCAAATTAAGGTATATGAATCTGCTATAACAGAGAAAGCGTCAAGCAACTGCAAGCCAGGAGAAATAAAGGTTATTGGCGGAAAAATATTAGTTGCAACGGCTGATAAATTCATTGAAATAAATTCATTGCAACAATCAGGCAAGAAGAGAATGGGCTATCAGGAATTTCTTCGCGGATTCGACCTCAATGGCCTCACACTCGAATAACCATTTTCTAAACAAGTAAATATTTGTTAAAAATCAAAAAGTGTGCCCAAGGATTTCTCCCGGCACACTTTTCTTATTCTACGACAAATCATTCTATTTGTAATCTTTTATCTTACTGTCCGCTAAACTTTTTTTGAGCGATAGAAAAAATTGGAGGTGTGTCAAAATGCGCACCTCCATTCTAATTATAAATAAAAATTTTAATCGAATATATGACGCAAACGGCTGAAAATACGAGATTTTACATCCTCTGTAGGTTTAAAGTTCTCTGAACTTCTCATACTTTCAACCATTTTCTTCTCTTCAGCGGTTAGATGCTCAGGTGTATAAACCATAACATTGATTAACTCGTCTCCAGCAGGGCCACCGTTTATTGAAGGTAAACCTTTACCTCGTAATCTTAAAATTTTTCCAGACTGTGTTCCAGGTTCTATAGTTATTCTCGCTTTTCCGTCAATAGTTGGCACTTCTATTTTTCCACCAAGAACGGCAGTCGGAAAATCAAGCATCAAGTTATATGTAACATCATTATCATCTCTTATTAACACAGAGTCACGCTCCTCTGATATATATATGAGAAGGTCACCGCTAATGCCACCACGACGTGCGGCATTACCTTTACCACTAAGTTTTAAAGTCATACCGTCTTGAACTCCGGCAGGGATATTTACCTCAACAATCTCTTCCTTTCGGATAACGCCCTCGCCACTACAGTGCGGACATTTTTCTGTAATCACCTTGCCCTCACCATGACAGTCGGGACACGGAGACTGAGTCTGCATCTGTCCCAAGAAAGTTTGCTGAACACGAGTGACAACACCTGTTCCATGACATGTCTGACATGTTTTAAAAGCCTTACCTTCCTTTGCTCCTGTTCCTGCACATTCGGAACATGCAACATACCTTGTTATCTTAAATTTTTTGGTAACGCCTTTGGCAATCTCCTTAATATTAACCTTTACATTTATTCTCAAATCGCTGCCACGATTGACATTGCGATGAGAACGACCGCCTCCGCCAAAACCGCCAAAACCACCAAAGTCTCCAAATATGCTTCCGAATTGAGAGAAAATATCATCCATTGACATACCTCCGCCTCCGAAGCCTCCACCAAATCCTTGTGGCCCCATATTATGTCCAAACTGGTCATAACGTGACCTTTTATCGGGATTGCTTAGAACATCATAAGCCTCTGCCGCTTCCTTAAATTTCTCTTCTGCTTCTTTATCCCCAGGATTCTTATCCGGGTGATACTGAATGGCTTTCTTTCGATAAGCCTTTTTTATTTCTTCTGGTGTGGCACTCTTGTCAACGCCAAGAACCTCATAGTAATCTCTTTTCTCGCTCATAATCTTCCTCCTCAATTATTGACCAACTACAACCTTACTGTGACGAAGAACCTTATCATTAATCATGTAACCCTTCTGGACAGTATCAATAACCTTACCCTTCATTGATTCTTCCGGAGCAGGGAATACTGTTACCGCCTCATGAAATTCTGTATTAAAGTCTGTACCCGTTGATTCAATCGGCTTAACACCGTTTGATTCTAGATACTTCATAAACTTATTATAGATTAATTCAACACCCTCGCGCAAACTTTCAACGTCTGAACTTTCTGAAACAGCCTGCAATGCTCTTTCAAAATCATCAATAACTGGCAAAAGGTTTTCCATCGCCTTCTCGGCAGCGTTCTTTATGAGTTCTCCTCTTTCCTTTAGCGTTCTCTTTCTGAAATTATCAAATTCTGCCAATAGGAACATGTATTCTTTTTTGGAATCCTCAAGTTCTTTCTTTGTCCTTTCCAAATCTTTTGCCATCTGTCTTCCGCTGTCAATTCCGGTTCTTGCTCTGTTTCCGGATTTTCCACGTTTGCAGACTCTGTATTTAATTCTTCTTGTTCTTCTATTTTATCTTTTTTATCCGACATGATATATTGTATTTTTTATTGTTTTCAAATTAACACAAAACGATACACAAAAAGTCTGCCAAAAATGTCATATCTGACATTTCAGGCAACTTTTTGAATCAAAAGTATTTTATCCTCTAATTATCAATTAATTAAATTCATAAAACGAAATGATAACCAGAAAGTGCTTTTGCACAATTCTCTGCCATTATGTCACTTTCAAATAACCCAAACATTGACGAACCAGAACCAGACATAGCAGAATATACCGCTCCTTGACGATACATTTCTTCCTTTATTGCTGGTAATTCCGGGTGCTTTGCAAAGACGGATTTTTCAAAATCATTCACTAAAATATCCTTCCATGCCTCTATTCCTTTGGAGACGATTTCTTCTATTGGAATATGAGGAATGGCGGGTTTAACTCCGCCATACGCCTCTGCTGTTGAAACATAGACATCTGGCTTTACCAAGACAAGATGCAAGCCTTTCAAAGTCAAGTCAACCTCACTAAACTCATCACCTATACCCCTTGCAACCATCGGCTTATTATAGATAAAGAAAGGACAATCAGCCCCAATACGAGCAATTCGCTTTGCCATATCTCCTTCCGTCATGCCCAAATCAAACATTGAATTAAGGATTTTAACAACTGATGCAGCATCCGACGAGCCCCCTCCCAATCCTGCACCATCAGGGATACGCTTATATAAGGAAATACTGACTGGCGGCAACGAAAACTCTTTTTCAAGCAATCTGTACGCCTTTACAACAAGGTTTTTCTCCATTGGGCAATCAACCTTATTTCCATAAACAGTCAATTCAAGTTTATCTGACTCAACAATCTCTACTATATCTTGAAAAGGAATCGGATAAAAAACTGTCGAAATATTATGATACCCATCTTCTCTCTTGCTTTCTATATATAAGCCTAAATTAATTTTTGCATTTGGAAAACTTAGCATAACTATTTATTTTTCAGACCAGAAACTCAAATATTTTTGTGCTACCGATATGTGATTATGGTATTTTTCTATATAAAGGCGACTTTCATCCGATAGTCGCTTTATCTCACTCTTATTCATAACAAGCCTTTTAAGTTTGTCGTAAACGTCTTCCTCATTAGGTAAAACATTAATTATCGGTCGTAACTTTTTTTCACCCAAAATAGCATAGTTTTCTTCCTCTCCACCACCAACGATAACAAGACCCTTACCCATTGCAAGCAATGCGTTCATCGCAGGTGTATAGGAATAAAGTTGATCAAGTATAACATGGCTGCTATCCATCATATTCTGATACTCCTCAAAAGGCACAGACTCTGCAATTCGCAACTCACATTCATTTGGATAATCGCAACATATCCGCTTAACGGCACGAAGCATTATATCTGTTCCTTTATAGACACTACGCTCTTTTGATATGCCTATAAAGAATTTAACCTTGTCTTTAACAACTGGAGCAGTTCTGACAACTTGTTCTAAATTTATCGGGAATGGTATAAACTCCAACTTTTTGGAATACAAACGATTATAACAAACATAATACTCATATAATCCAGCAATTATGCCATTACAATCTTTTGCAATATATTCATTAAGACTCTGTTTAGGAGTACCTACCCAATCATAAACTTCGCGCATTGCAACCGAATCAGTTCGCAAATCATCCCCAAAATTGAAATCAGAATACCTCAAAGGCTTATGCTCTCTGCATTCACTAACCCAATAATAGTCCATACCAAACGCACCCATAAACACCTTACCATTATGCTTCCTGAGATAATCATAAATACGGAATAATTTTTCCGCCTTCATTTCCAGAAACATCGGATTGATAATCTGAACAATATCATAACCTCTGAAACGAGGCAGAGCGAATGCAAGTTTTGCATAAAAAGAAAGTGTACTAAACTTAGAACCGAGTGTTCTCTCCAATGAAATATCGCGTTTGTAGTTCTTCCAAAAGTCTCCATTCGAGGCAACGCAAACCGTATGCCCAAGAGCCCTAAGACCCTCGGCAAGCGTCCAATGGACATTACTGTATTCTCCGAGCAATAATATCTTCATATCAAATGCATTACGTTATAGGCAAATTCCAACTTGCCACATGAATCAGTCAACTTACGCGATAAAGAATATTTAAAATTATACTTTTTATCAGGCAACGGCAAATACCCTTTTTCAAAAAGAGAGCCTGCCCATCGCTTAAAAAATTCTTTGTCGGGCGACTGCCTGACAACAATATAGGCAAATGCCTGACACAACTGGTCAATACGGCGAATTAATGCTTTCTGCCTTTTGCCAGTCATACCGCTACTCTTCAGCCACAATGTATCTATAACAGTGCAAAAATCTCGGAAACGGCGGTCAATATGCTTGCCGTCGATATTTGTCATAGTAGAATTTGGACTGCAATAATAGGCGTAGCAAATATAATTGGTAACAAGCATCTTCCTCGCTCTCAGTATCATCAACGGAGCGAACTCCTCATCTTCATGATAAATTCCCTCATGGAATGCCAAACCGCTAATCGAAGACCTTCGGATAAGACAATTCCAAACAACGCCAAAAATGCTGTTATTAAGCAAATAATCATCGCCGGCACCGCACCACAATGTAGCACCTTTACGCTCTTGCAATATAGGTTCTACAGTTGAAACCTCCTTATGCGAAAACATTATCAAATCCGCATTTTCTTCAGCCGCAAGATTGAGAACTTCAAGATAATTCTCGGCTAAAAGATAATCATCAGAATCAACAAACTGAATATATTCCTTTGTTGCATTTGCAAGCCCAACATTTCTCGCTGCTGCCTGGCCTTTATTCTCCTGACGGAAAAACTTAACGTCAATGCCGTAGGAACTCAAGACTTCCTTGACATTTGTTTCTGCAGAACCATCATCAACAACTATAATTTCAGCATCACAATTGCCTCTGACTTTCAAAATACAGTCAATGCACCTCCGCAACAATGTTTCGGGGGTGTTATATACTGGTATTATGAAACTTACTGAAATCATCAGAATCTTATATATTTTGAAAGAATTTTACAATAATGCTTGCCTAATAAAAAATATAATACCGATTTTATCTTTATCTTTTTATCCAAATTAGATCGTAAAACGCCAGCCAAATTCACTTTCCAACAAGGTAGCAGATAATCTCCCCCAACTTTAAGTAACTGTGCCTGCCAGTTGCACATAGTTATGAAATACTCATCCAGACTGACTTTATCGGCCTTTGATGCTTTCAACTCCTCAAAAAGCATCAACTCCGCCTTTACAAAATCGGCAAGATAACCTGCTGTATAATTTCGCGAAATAGACCCATGACGGCAACAATAATAGTACATACCTTCTTTTACCGCGAATGAGTGCCGTGCTTTTCTAAAGAGATAAGGTATTGTAAACACGTCCTCAAAAGCCTTGCCTATAGGGAATTTAATATCATTCCATAGAGAGCGCCTGAAAAACTTATTGCACGCATAACAATGAAAATATCCTTTCGCTGAAATCCAATCAGACCACGCCGAACCAATTCCGCTTAAAGCAGACTGAAGAATATATTCAGACGTGGCTCCATAGTCAACAAAAATCGGATATTCAACAATATCAACATCTGCTGTAAAAGCATCCATAACCGCTTCGAAAGTTCCCTCTGCTATATAATCATCGGAATCTATAAAAGTTACAATATCACCTTTAGCCACTTTAAGCCCGCTGTTTCTTGCAGCACTCAAACCTCCATTGACCTCACGCTCAACATATACTACCCGCTTGTCTGACAATGCATAGCGACGACATATATCGCCACTATCATCGGGGGATTTATCATTAACCAAAATGAGTTCGAAATCGCCGAAAGACTGCGACAATATCGAATCAACACATTTTGGAAGATAATCCTTTACATTATAGACTGGTACAATTATGCTAAGTTTCATCGTGAATTATATATCATACAAAGTTATCTTTTTCGGATATATTTTCCTATTTTTGCACTAAATAATTTTATAGATATGGCAGATTACGAAAAAACAGGAAACTCATTTACAAAAAAGACTCCGAAAGTTGATTTTTCAGAAGGAGGCAAATTGCAACCGCAAAACAAAGATGTTGAAGAAGCAGTTCTCGGAGCATTAATGCTAGAAAGAGACGCCTTTGCCAATGTCTGCGACTTGCTTACCCCAGAGTCCTTCTACGACCCTGCCAATCAAAAAATATACGATGCTATCCGTAAACTCGGTCTTAATCAAGAACCGATAGATATGCTGACAGTAACTCAGCAATTACGCAAAGACGGAACCCTTGATGCTGTTGGCGGCCCTATACACATTTCTGAACTTACTGCAAACGTTGTATCGGCTGCCCATATAGAAACGCACGCGCGCATCGTTGCTCAAAAATTTCTTGCAAGAGAACTTATCGAATTTTGCTCTGGCATTGCCGGAAAAGCATACGACGAATCATACGATGTTGACGACCTCCTTCAAGAAGCGGAAGGAACACTTTTCAAGATTTCGCAAAATAACCTGAAAAAAGACTTTACGCAAATTGACCCAATTATCACTCAGGCAATCGAGCAAATCGCCCTGGCTGGTCAGAGGGAAAGCGGTCTTAGCGGACTTCCAACAGGATTCCACCAACTCGACAAACTGACGTCAGGATGGCAAAATTCAGACCTTATAATTATTGCTGCTCGTCCTGCGATGGGTAAGACTGCTTTCGTCCTATCTATGGCAAAAAATATGGCTGTTGACTATAATATTCCTGTTGCCTTATTCTCACTGGAAATGTCTGGCACTCAGTTGGTAAACCGTTTGATTTCCAACGTATGCGAAATTGAAGGTGAAAAAATCAAGAGTGGACGATTGACTGCAGCAGAATGGGAGCAGTTAAATACTCGCGTAAGAAAACTATTCTCCGCACCAATCTACACTGACGATACTGCCAGCCTGTCAATATTTGAATTGAGAACTAAAGCGCGCCGACTTGTTCGCGAACATGGTGTCAAGATAATTATCATCGACTACCTTCAGTTGATGAATGCAACCGGTATGAAATTCGGAAGCCGTGAGCAGGAGGTTAGTATGATTTCACGCTCACTAAAGCAACTTGCAAAAGAATTGAATATCCCAATCATTGCACTGTCACAGTTGAGCCGTAAGGTTGAAGACCGTAAAGACTCAAACAGCAAACGTCCACAACTTTCCGACTTGCGTGAATCAGGAGCCATCGAGCAGGATGCCGATATCGTTTGTTTTATCCACCGACCAGAATACTATAGCCACTCGGCAGAAGATGGAGAAAACAAACCAATTAAAGGAAAAGCGGAATTTATCGTTGCTAAGCACCGTAGTGGTGCTGTAGATGACGTTGAGATGAGATTCGTTGCACGATTTGCACGCTTCCAAAACTGGAGCGACAACGAAATTTCTCTTGAATCAGAAACCGTGGAATCTCAATTTGGGGCAGCAACCTTCGACCAAATAGACACTAACAATATCCTGCCATCATCAGGTCTTAATCCTAATGATTTCTCTATGGATAAAGGTGGAGGCGAACCAGCGCCTTTCTAAAGATGAATACATTGTTATTTATAACAATTTTAACTATCTGAATTATCTACTTTAAACAAGATGTATTATGAGAAAATTTTTGTTCACACTTTCTTTAATTATGCCATTTTTGGCTTTTTCACAAACTTATTATGCATTTACTGAGAAATCATCTGCCAATCTAAGAGCCAATCCTTCTACAAACTCTGCAAAGGTATGACTAGTCCTAAATAAGCGTTACAAAAATTACTACTTATTATAAGGACAAAAT
>UQLZ01000057.1 GCA_900541935.1 uncultured Prevotellaceae bacterium
ATTTCATATAACTGAAAAAAGGAACGCTATGCGTTCCTTTTTTGTGTACCAATACATATTCAACGAGGAAGGCTCATTTGCAATATACTACTACAAATAATTGATATTCGAAGCCTTATATGATATTTACCGTAGGAACGATTTGAAAAAGTATCCGCGGTTCGTGACGTTTTTGCATACGCCATCACCCACGGCGGACGAAATACATTTCGTACATACAGTTAATTGATTGTCAATTTATTGCATACAGATTACTGTAGGGACACTCTGTAGAGTGTCCGCGATTGCGGAATCAAAATCATTTAAATTTGCGGGCTGAAAGCCAAGCGTTTCTCCTGCCATGTCAACACCCTATATATGCAGAAATTTATTTCCAAATATTTTGCGATTTGCATTCCACTTTGCTAAATTTGCAGATACCAATTGTCAAATATTATGAACGAAGAAAAAAAGCATAAATTAGGGAAAGAATTGTCATGGGTTATTGCAGTGCTGGCATTGATTTATGACTTCTCAGCCGTAGATATTTTACCAGACCCAATAGTTGGAATTGGCTGGCTCGATGATATATTAATAACGCTTTTTGCAATATTCAACCTTATCCAGCATAACACAGGAGACAATAAACCAAATACAAAAAGAATTGCAAAAAAACTAAAATGGGGATGTGCAAGTTTTACAATAATCACAATCTTAGTTTTGGCATTGTCAATTTATGGTTTAATAAAACTGTTTAATTAACAAAAGTGGTTGCCTCAAAATGACATTGACAAGCAACCACTTTTAACATTTCCTTGACCTACAAAAACAATGGTCCAAATCTGCTATCAACATAACAGAATGAAGGTCTTCTCTATTTTGTCAGAATCTTAAGTCCTTTTTCTGTCATTAGGAAAGTATGCTCCCACTGGGCGGAAGGGAGTTCGTCATCGGTAACAACAGTCCAATCGTCTTCTGAATCAACAAAAACTTTCCAAGTACCCATATTTATCATAGGCTCTATTGTAAAAACCATTCCAGGGACAAGGAGCATCCCAGTGCCCTTTCTACCAAAATGGAAAACATCAGGTGCCTCATGGAACTCAAGACCAACGCCGTGACCGCAAAGATCGCGAACAACTGAAAAACCGTTTTTCTTTGCGTGACGCTCAATAGCATGCCCAATATCACCGACAAAACAATAAGGTTTTGCCACCTGCATACCGATTTCAAGACATTCCTTTGCAACGCGAACAAGTTTTTCTTTTTCCGGAGAAGTCTTGCCTATAATAAACATCCGGGAAGCATCTGAATAATATCCCTTATAAATTGTAGAAACGTCAACATTAATTATATCTCCCTCCTCAAGGATTTCCTCTTCGGAAGGTATTCCGTGACAAACTACCTCATTAATTGAGGTACAAACGCTTTTGGGAAAGCCCTCATAGTTTAGCGGAGCAGGAATAGCACCATGGTCTGTTGTATAGTCATATACAAGTTTGTCAATTTCAGCAGTACTCATACCAGCCTTGATTTCCCTTTCAACAAGATCAAGAACGCCAGTATTGATTTTACCACTTTCAATTATACCCTCTATTTGCTCAGGCGTTTTAATTAAGTCTCTTGTAGGCACCTCATAGCCTTTTGACTGATAGAAAAGAATTTTCTTATCCATTTCTGTCATTTCCGCTCCTTTAGGCACATACCAATTCTTTTTAAACGAAAACATAGTAACTTATTTTTACTGCGAAGTTACACTAAATAGACGGATATAACTACATTTCCAGCCTACTTTATTCATTAATGCACTACAATCATATAAATTCATCAAAAAAAATACTTTTATTAGCAAAAATGAATTAAATTTGCTACAAAATTATCCGTAATGAAACTCAACAAGACTTATCTGCTTAGCAATCTTCACGACTGCGTAATGATAGTTTTCGGCCTAATCCTTTACGCAGTAGGTTTTTGTGGATTTATCCTTCCTAAAGGAGTTATTATTGGAGGCATGGGAGGTATTGCTTCCTTGATATATTTTCAAACAGGCATTCCTGTTGCAGCCTCATTTTTTGTTCTGAATTGCGTATTGCTTGCAATCGCATATAAAATAGTTGGATTGCCTTTTGTACTGAAGACTATCTTCGGGGCAACTTTCCTATCCATATTTCTTGGTATAGCACAGCCCTTCTTTGAAGCATTCCCAATATTCTTGCCGGAAACATTCCTCGACTGCGTTATTGGCGCCGTCCTTTGCGGTACAGGTGTTGGAATAGCCTTTTCTCATAACGGGAGCACTGGCGGTACAGATATCATCGCCGCTATGGTTTCCAAAACAAGTCAAGTAACAGTTGGAAGAATGATTCTTTATATCGACCTAATAATCATTTCTTCGTCATTCCTAATTTATCACGACCTCAACAGAATGATTTACGGTTATGTTGTCCTCGTCTTTCTATCCTATATGACTGATATGGTTGTCAACAATAACCGGCAGGCCGTTCAGTTCACTATATTCTCAAAGCGGTGGGACGAAATAGCAACGGCTGTAAACCACGAGTTGCACAGAGGTTGTACAATAATTGATGGCACTGGCTGGTACACTCGTCAGGAAGTGAAAATGCTGCTAATATATTGCAGAAAATCTGAAGCACTATCCGTATATAGACTGATTAAAGAACTTGACCCTCACGCTTTCATGTCACAAAGCAATGTAAATACAGTTTACGGAGAAGGCTTCGACGAGAACAAAGTAAAAGCACGCCGACGTATTGACAGGCAAAAGCAGCTGCACGCAAACGAATACAAAAGTGATGTAACAAATACACAAAGTGCTGAAATAACTAATAAATAAGATTTAATATTATTTACATAAACGCCTCCCCTTTTGCTTTATACACAAGACAGGAGGCGTTTTTTCTTTAATTATGCGGAAACGACTTTCTCTATCGGTTCTCTACAATTTTTAATTCGCCCAAGATAGGCTGCACCTCGGAATAAAAAAGCAACTAAACTTGCTTTTTTCTCCGCTCGGTTTGCACTATCTTTGCAACTATAAAACATTCTGAGATAGAGTGATTTTTATAAAACATTTAATTTCACAACCAACCATATACACTGAATTGCCATAATTCGGTGACCCTAAGATTTGCTCTGTACCATAGTAATAAGAATTACAGATAATGAAAATAAACAAAGACAATACAAGCCGCAATATTTTAACATGGACTATTAAGAATCGCCTATTCATTCTAATATCCATTGCTCTTTCAACTGTAGCAGGCGTCATTTACTCTTTTGCTTCACAACCTAAATACCAAAGAGAATTATCTGTAATGATGCTTTCTGACATATATGGCAATTCACAAATAAACGAACTGATAACTTTCTCTTATTGGGATATTAACAAAACAGGCATAGACGTTTTTAACGAAATAGAAGTTTTCCGTTCTCCTATACTTATGGAAAAGGTCGTGAAAAAGTTGAATTTAAACGTAACATATACAAAGCAAAGATTTGCAGGAAATATAGATCTCTACAAAAAGTCTCCAATAATAGTAGAATTTATAAAGCCTGTCAGTAACTTCAATGGGGAAAGAGTTTCTTCTATTTCATTCGATATAAAAGCGACTAACAAAGAATTATGCCACATAAAAAAAATAAGGCTAAACAATCAGACTATATCAGAAGAACTTGACATAAAGACTGGCGAAATAACAGAAACGCCCATGGGAAAGATTAAAGTCACTCCAACCAAAGACTTTTCAATATATAAAAATACAGATATTAACATAAAACTCAATCCTTCTGAAATCATCGCCAACACTCTATCAAAAAAAATAACAGCCAAAATTCCAAATCCGAAATCAACAGTAATAAATTTGTCAATTACAGATACAAACCCTCAAAGGGCGGAAGATATACTTAATACCCTTTTAACCGTTTACAATGAAGAATGGATTAATCATATTAAAGAATCATATAATAACACTTCTCAGTTCATTGAAACCCAACTTAATAGACTTGAATCCGAACTGCATCTTGACAAAAGAGTTGGCCTACAACAAAAAAGCAGCATGACAGACTCAGAAACACTTTTTAGTGTAAATAACCAACTATTGGTAACCAAGTACATCAAAAACTATATAGCAGAACAAACAGATAACATTATACCAACAAATTTAGGGCTACAAAATGACACTTTATGCGCACTAATCAATGAATACAATACTATAATATCAACAAAAAAGCAAATTACAGATTCGAAAAATAGCAACAAAACAAAACTAAGCGACATCAACAATAAACTTGAAAATAAAAGAACGGAAATTCTTTATAATATTGAGAAAAATATAAATACACTGAATTTCCAAGCAAAAACAATAGAAGAAGACGACGACGAACTTGCTTGTCTATTTGGTTCAGATTCTAAAGATATAAAAGAAATAATGTCTTTAGAACGCGAAGAGCAAACAAAAAAAGCATTTTACAACTATCTACTGAATAAACTTGAAGAAAATAAACTTTCTTCTTCTTTAATAGTTAACAATACACGCCTACTAAAACCGGCAACCGGAGAAGAAGAGCCTATTTACCCTAAAAAGGTATATATTATACTATTAGCATTTCTTACCGGTATTGCCATTCCTTATGGTTATAAATATCTGACGGACGTTTTTACACTATAATAATACAAATATTAAACCACTAATATATTATGTTTTTTCTCAGTAAAAAGAAAAACCTGATAGAATCAGGAACTCTACGAGGAACTATCGACCGCCACTCGCATATCCTCCCAGGTGTTGACGACGGAATAAAGACAATAGACGACAGTTTAAAGCTGCTCGACTTAATGGAAGAAGCCGGAGTTGCAGAAGTGTGGCTAACGCCTCACATCATGGAGGATATTCCAAATACTATTGACGGGTTAAAAACCAGTTTTGAACAACTCTTGAAAGCATATAAAGGAAACATCAAGTTGCATCTTGCAGCAGAGCACATGCTTGACAATCTTTTCTCAGAGAGGTTTGCTAAGAAAGAACTGCTCACTATGGAAGATGACCTGCTACTGGTAGAGACAAGTTACTTCAATCCTCCATACGGCTTTGAAAACACCTTAAAGGAGATTATGAGTAAAGGATACCGACCTCTGCTTGCTCATCCGGAAAGATATAAATATATGGATATGAAGGACTATGCCCGACTGAAAGAGGCTGGAGTTTTATTCCAACTAAATCTTGGGGCTATCAGTGGCGGATACAGTCCAGAAACACAAAAGAAAGCAAAAAAGATTCTTGAAAAAGGATGGTATAACTTTTTCGGAAGCGATGTCCACTCTATCCGTCAATATAAGAATATAACATCAACCCCAATCAGCAAAAAACTGATAAAAGCCGTAGAATCTATACCTGGCACCATCTAAATGGAAATGACCGAAGACGACAATAAACGAAACAGACGGATAGCGAAAAACACACTGATGCTTTATTTGCGAATGTTCATCACCATGGGCATTTCACTTTATACGTCACGCATCATCCTCGCCTACCTCGGAGTGGAAGATTTCGGTATCTACAACGTTGTTGCTGGTATAGTAGTCCTTTTCAGTTTTCTCAATTCGGCAATGACTCACACTTCCCAACGCTACCTCAGCGTTGCCATTGCCAAAAACGACGATAATTTAATTCAGAAAACTTTCTCTACAAGCATTGTCTCTCACCTGATTATTTCAGCCATTCTGCTTATTTTGGCTGAGACTATCGGACTTTGGTTTGTTAATACGCAACTGTCAATTCCCGATGGCAGAATGTCCGAGGCAAATATAGTGTACCAGTTTGCTGTTGCGATAACACTAATCGAGATAAACAAGATTCCTTACTTTTCGAGCATTGTTTCAAATGAAAAAATGACCTTCTTTGCTTACCTTGCCATTGTGGAATCTGCCATGAAACTCGCAGTTGCCTTGTCGCTTACATTATTTTCATGCGATCTGCTAATTCTTTATGGTGCTCTATTGCTGGCTACGGCAATTATAGTAATCGCAGCATTCATAATATACTGCAACAAGAACTTCAGAAACTGCAAGTTCATCCCAACAAGCAACAAACCAATGCTAAAAGAGTTTCTTTCCTTCTCTGGTTGGAACCTGATTGGCAGTTCCGCCTATTTGGGTTACACGCAAGGTGTAAACATTATACTGAATATCTTCCGAGGAGTTGCCCTAAATGCAACAATTGGCATAACAAACCAGATACGCTCCGCAACTTACTCTTTCGTATATTACTTTCAGACCGCGTCGAACCCGCAAATTATCAAGGCATACACAAATAATGAGCACGACAGATTCACAACACTGGTATGCAATATATCCAAATATTCATTCTTTATGATGCTTGCCATAGCAATTCCAATAGTAATGAATATGGACTATATACTGAACCTCTGGCTGGTAAACCCTCCTGCCTACTGCTCAATATTTTGCTCGATGATTGTTATAATTTGTCTTTTTGACTCTTTGGAGGGACCGCTATGGGTCGCCGTTCAAGCATCTGGAAGCATTCGCAACTACCAGATAACAACCGGCATAATACTGCTTCTGAATATCCCGGCTTCATTCTTCGCTCTCAAATATGAAGCAGAACCATATAGCGTAATGTATATCCAACTGGCATTCGTCATAATCGCCTGGATTACGAGAATATACTTTGCTAAGAAATGCTCAAGTCTTAAATATGGGACTTACTTCAAAAAAGTCATCATCCCAATTATGGCTATAAGCATTATCTCCATACCAACATGTCATTTCTCGGTCATGAACCTCAACGGAATGACAAAAGTTGTAGTCTCAACAGGCATCTGCCTTACAATTATGGCTTTAACAATTTACACCATCGGCATAAGCAAAGGAGAAAGAGCCGCTTTGAAGAAATACATAAAGGAAAAAATCAGCAAATGAGACTGACGATAATCATACCAATGTACAAGACGGAAAAATACATTTCCGACTGCTTGAACTCCATATTAAATCAGGATAAGGGCAACATTGACTACGATATCGTTGCCGTCAACGACGGCTCTCCAGACAAGACTGCCGAGATAGCAGAAAGAATCCTAAGCAAAAGCAACATAAAATATACCATTATCAACCAGCAAAACCAAGGTCCTGGCGCAGCAAGAAATACAGGGCTAAAGGCTGCTAAAGGTGATTTTATATGGTTTATTGACTCTGACGATACTATTGCTGAGAATTCTTTCAGAACACTATCAAAGATTGAGGCGGATAATATTGATGCCATTGCAATAAACGGACTCGAAAAATTTGAAGAAACGCTAAAGCCATGCGTACAATATGGAAAATTTGCCGAAAATGCAGTTGACGGACATACATTCTTCCAAAGTAGCATATGGAGCGTTTACCCTCCTCTGACTTTATTCAAAAGGGAATTCCTCTACGAAAACAAACTGGATTATCTACCTGAATTATATCACGAAGACAATGAATTTGCAACACGGGCTTACTTCTTTGCAGAAAGAATATATATTACCGACAGCCCCCTTTACATTATCAGGGAAACGCCAAATTCTATAACCAGAACATTTAATCCCAAAAGAAGTTTTGACCTGATGACTGTTGCAAATCTTCTTGAACAATTCAAAAAGGATAATGCTACAGACAAACAGGATATAAAAGTTTTCAGAAAAATGATTTCCATCTGCTTAAATAGCGCACTTGAGAACAATCTGAAATACTCAGAATCCGACAGATACAAACTAAGTGAAGCACTGTTTGCAAACCGCAGGCTTTTTAAGAATATGCTAAACTATCCAAGTTTGAAATACAAGATAGAAGCAGGGCTGTTTTTGCTTTTCCCAAAGCAGATAGTCACTATATACAACATCCTAAACAAACTGCTAAGACGATGATTGAAACTATCACCTTATATGTTATTTTGATTGCCGTCTGCACATCTTTGGCTTACCTCGCTCAAAAGACAGAGCGGTTTGAATATGTTGCATACGCCATTATTGCATATAGTATTTTATTCTCTATGCGTTATGGTGTTGGCGTTGACCACCTCGACTACCTACACACCTACCTTCTACCCCCTGAATCTACGGATAGAGAAAATTTAGAAATAGGCTTTCTTGCTTTTATGCGCGGGTGTCAATATATTAATCTCCACTTCACAATCTTTTTTGGTATAATTGCATTCACGCAACTCTACCTAATTTTCAGAGCAATTAAGGATTATAGAAGCATATATACCCACTTGATGACAACTTTCCTCGTTGGATGCGTTTGGCTTTCATTCTCCAACGGAATGAGACAGATTCTCGCTTTTGCCCTCTTCACATACGCTATAACCCTTATAGACAAAAAGAAACCTATCTGGCACTATATATGCCTAATAGCAGCATGCCTCATACACAAATCTGCAATAATCCTCCTGCCATTATATCCGCTTCTAAGATTCAGGAGAATCTGGTTCTCAAATATAAAAACGCAACTAATTCTATTCGGATTAGCAGTGAGCATAAGCATTCTGTCAATCAATCTTTTAGAGCTATTTTCAACCATTATTTCCAAAGGTGCTGAATTGCTCGGATATGACTACTACACCCAGAATATGAAAAACAAGTTGCTTTATGATGAAAATATTACAATAGGCTTAGGTTTTCTTATAAATGCCACTATTGACTTCATCATCATATTCTTCAGCAATAAAGTTAAAGATGAGTACAAAAAAACATGGATGCCAGTTGCCTACAACCTGTACTTCTTTGGCGCATTGATTTCATATGCCTTTATCAAAAGCCAGTTGGTTAGACGCATAAACTGCTATTTCTATGGACTTGATTTTATCATAGGTGCTTTCACTCTTGCCTATTTATACAAAGAAAAAAAATTATTCTATTTTATAATTTTAGGACTATATATTATCAAATTTATCGCAGTAATGTCGAAAATGGAGCAAAACACTGCGCTATTCCGTTTCTTCTGGAATTACATGTAATATAAAAATTGACCTGAAAATTAAAATCACGAAATTCTAAATATGAAAATTGCTCTTATATTACCACTAAACGTTTGGGCTGCCCCGTACGCTTCAATATATACTCATATCTTAAACAAACTAAAAATCAATTACGACATCATATATTGGAATAGAGATCTATCAGAGCCTAATAAATACTTATCTTGGAACCATGCCCCAAAAAATAACAGATTCTCCCGATTCACTGACTACTATGCTTTTAGCAAATTTATAAAGCACAAATTGACAACAGAAAAATATGACAAAATAATACTCTTCAATTCTGTTTTACCAATATATATGCAATCTTTCCTGAAACGCAGATATAAAAAGAAATATATAATTGATATCAGGGACCTTAGCATGGAGCAATTCCCTCTTTTTAAAAACTCTTTTAAAAAAGCGATTAGCAACAGCGCAATTAACATTGTTTCATCGCCCGGTTTCATCGAGCATCTTCCAAAAGCAGACTATGTAATATCTCATAATTTTGACATAGAGAAAGTTAGAGTTGCCATTAATTCTAACAAAGAATACTCTTTGCATAAAAAGCCAATTAATATTTTAACTATTGGTCAAATAAGGAATTATGAAGCAAATATAGAAATTGCAGATTCGCTAAAGGACGACAATAGATTCCAATTAAGTTTCGTTGGTGGCGGAGAGGTCCAAGAAAGAATCTCCATCCACGCAATACATAATGATATTACAAATATCAGTTTCAGCGACAGATATGACAAAAGAATTGAACTAAATCTGATAGAAGATGCCTCTTTCGTAAATATATTTATGCCATACATTAAATCACATAACACATTAATGTCGAATCGATTCTATAATGCATTGCTGATGAAAAAGCCACTAATTGCCACAGAAGGAAGTATCCAAGGGGATTTGGTAAAAGAGCACCAGTTAGGCGTTACTATTAGCGACGGCAAAAATTTAGGTGCAAAACTTATTGATTTTTTAGACACTTTAAATATGTCTGAGTTCTCCGAAAGATGCAATAACCTGCTAAAACAATACGCCAAAGAATATGACTATTTTGAGAACAAACTAATTCAGTTCATATCAGAAAAATAAGATTTTTGAATATAGTCAAGGTCATTAAATATGATTATTCAAAAATTATGACTAAATTTATCGACGAAATCAAAAAGAGCCATCCAATCAGCATTCCTTTTGCATGGAAATAGCAGAACGTTTGTTTCTAAAAAACAAATGCGGAATGGTTATATGGAACTATATAAACTGTCTTAAAGAATTATGACAATTTCAATAATAACACCATCATATAACAATGCCAGAACAATAACTGATACATTTGAATCCATATTAAAACAAGATTTTAAAAATATTGAATATATTGTTGTTGATGGTAATTCTTCCGATGATACGGTTAACTTAATCAAGAAATACGAGTCCCTCTTCAACGGCCGTATGAAATGGATTAGTGAACCAGATAAAGGGCTATACGATGCTATGAACAAAGGCATTAAGATGGCTACCGGTGACATCGTGGGAATTCTGAATGCTGATGACCTATACCATCATTCCGACATTATCTCAAAGATAGTAAGCGAATTCAATGCAAACGATATTGATGCTCTTTATGGAGACCTCATTTTTGTAAGCCGCAAAAACATTAACAAGACCGTTAGATACTATTCGGCTAAGAATTTCAATATATCCAAATTCAAATTTGGGTTTGCTCCTCCTCATCCTACCTTCTTCACTTATAAAAAGAACTTTGACAAATACGGCTACTACAGAACTGACTATAAAATATCTTCTGATTTTGAACTGCTTGTACGCTTTTTGTACGTTAACAAACTGAAAGCAAAATACCTGCCTGCTGTTTTCTTAAAAATGAGAACAGGTGGTTTGAGTACAAACAAAAAGAACCAGATTATAATCAATACAATAGAACAAGTCCGCGCTTGCCGGCAAAACGGCATTAGGACGTGTATCCCTTTTGTTTTAATGAAATTTGCAATTAAAATTCCAGGCATTCTGTTTCCAAGAATATATACTGCAACGAGCAAAGATTGATACATCTTATCAATGAAGTATAAATCAATCGAAAATACTAACATTAGAGGATTCATTAGTTGGGTTTTAAGACATCCGCTTATTGCGGTGACCCCTCTAATTATTTGTATATTTGCAAGTTTAGCATATATATTAACAGGAACTAAGGAATACCAACAAACAATGGCTTTTACTCTTAACTCATTAACAACCGGAACTGCAACCACGAAAGACATTCTGCTTTTTAATGATATTTCCGCTATCAAGAAACAGCCGTCATTTGAAAATGAAAAAGAACTTTTAGGCTCACCTTTAATGGCTGAAGAACTAATAAAATTAGTTGACCTGCAAAACGAAGTTTATTTGGATAAAGGCATAACTTCGAAATTACTCTACAATGAATCGCCAATATCTTTTAGACTAATAGCAGACAATAATTGTAAAACCTTTTATGCAAGAGCATTTGCTACTGAAAACAACGTTACTTTAAGTGATATAACGATCAATGGGGAAAAGGCTTCAAATAAAATGAATATACCTTACGGAATCCCCAAAAAAACTGATTTTGGAATAATTACTATAAAAAAAAACGGTATCAAATCAACGCCACAAAAACTAATCCTGAATTTCAGAAATTCTAAAATTGTCACAAATGAAATTATACATAATCTGAGATTTTATAAAGCATCTATATTTTCGACAGTTTTATACACTAATTATACTGACAAATCGCCAGAAAGAGCAAAAGACATTGTTAATAATATCCCTAATGCATATAATAACCTTTGGCATAATTATATTGAAACAAAAGCAGAACAAATTGACTCTACAATCACACAACAACTAAAATTAATAATAAGAGAACTTATACAAAATGAAAATGATATTATCATTTCAAACAGTAAATTTAAGGACAGCAACTCCTGTAAAAATTTCAACTCAATTAAAAAGGATTTATTCTTTGCTGCAAGAACGCTAAACTACATTTTAAATAACGACAAATTCTATACATTAATTCCAAAAGTCTTAACCGACTATAAATTAAATTCAAAAATAGACGAATACAACACACTTATAAACAGACTTAAAAGCATACTTTCCAAAGGAAGAATCTACCCGTCGGCAAATATAATTGAACAAAAAGCCTTACAGTTAAAAGTTGAAATAATCACTACTCTTGAGGAACATATTGAAAAATCTGTTGAAAAACTGAATAAACTGAAAATTGAACCTAATAATGCTAAAACTCTATTACCAAAAGAAGATAAACATAATTCGCCAAATGCTTCGAAATTAAGAAGAATCTGGTTACTGCATAAAAACTATCTTTACTTAAAGCAAAAGCAAGAGGAATACAAGATAGCCAAGAGCGTTAAACTCAATAGAATAAGAATAATCCGCAAAGCCCTACCAGAAGCAAAGATGGTAAGTCCGAACACTCCATCTGCAATATTCTTAACATTACTCTTTGGCTTAATACTCATACCTTACTCTATATATCTTACCAGCAGCACTATTAATTCTAAAAGAAACAGCCCCAAGGAATAATTTCCTGAGGCTGACTCTAACTCTTTGTGGCTTTAAGAAACAGCCGTTCTATTTTGCTCCGACAATAAATCCTAAACGCTCAAGTCCTCGGCGTACGTCAGCATTTCCCATAAATGTATTCCAAATAAATTGCGACTTGTAATTTTCAAGCATTACCACGATTGGACCTTGGTCTATCGCAAGGAATGTCTTAACAATCTGCTTGTCAGGCGTAACACTCAAATTAACTGCGTCATAGAAACCATATTCGCCAAGCATTTTCAAATCACGATAAAGGTAACGCATAACCTTCTTACTCTGCTCTGGAGTATATGGCATTGAAGAGATTGCAGCTGTGGGCGATACCGTTCCGTTATCATTCGACGGTGAATGTGCAGTATAACCCGCAACAGGGCAATCTGATGCAGTCAGACCCCAGAGATTCTCTGAATAACCTTCAAAATTCTTTGGATTATCTATGCAATAAGCCATATTAATCAACGTATGGTTCTTGTTTTGCTCAAAATAATCTCTGCAAATTCCGTCAGACAAGCCGCGAGGATCGAGTCCGAGGAATGAATAGTGAGCAAAGAATAGCGGACCGCCCTTTGACGACATATCACCTAACGGCAAGATGTAGTTATAGGCTGTTCCACCGCAAACTATAGAACCGCCATTCTGGAAGCCTTCGGTATAAACTTCCTTTTCAATAGGGAATGTTGGTGAAGATGCTGCAAGAACGTATGCAATCATTCCCTCATTCCAGCCAACTATAGGGAGATTCATCTGGAAATCATAATCAGGAGACCAATGCCACATCAACTTGCCGTTGCGAACATAATGGCTCCATTCCATTTCTTCCCACAATTTATCGATATCGGCTACCAACTGCAAAGCCTCTCCGCTGCCAACAGTCTGAAAATACTCCTTGGCGGCAATCAATCCTTGGAAAAGGAAAGAAGTCTCAACAATATCACCACCATTATCTTTCTCACTAAACGGCTGAACTTCGCCTGACGCTCCATTGTACCAGTGAGCGAATGCCCCGTGGAAACGCGGAATGCGCATAAGGAAATCTGTTATCTTGCGGATATGCTTGTAAGCATCTGCCTGTGTTATATATCCGCTATTTGCACCGGCAAGGATTGCCATTATGCCAAAGCCTGTACCTCCTGTCGTAACAACATCGCCACTCGCATTGCGCTCTCTTGCCATTCCACTCTGCGGATGTGCAAAATCAGTAAAGTACTTGAGGGTGCGGGATTGAACCAAATCAACCAACTCCTCATCGGTCAAGACGCAAATAGTCACCTCTTTTTCTGATCGGAGCGCCTCCGTTGAATTTACTTTTCCACCAGAAAGAACAACTCGATAGGAAACATCTGTCAAATCTGGAGATGTCTTCAAATCATCAGTGTAGCGTTTTGCTGTATTATCCTTTGAAACGCATTCAAAACTGCCACTACCCAACTGACGGTAAACATCAACCGCACGGTTTTCTGCCCACGTCAATTCGACAACACCAAAATTCTCGGAAATACTGAATGTGATGACATCTTTCGGTGCCTCCGGGCCTTGTCCCTTTGGCTCATCATCACCACAACTTGACAATATTACCAACATCATCAAGTTTAAGAATAACATTACTTTTCTCATAGTTTAAAAATAAAACATATGACTAGTCCTAAATAAGCGTTACAAAAATTACTACTTATTATAAGGACAAAA
>UQLZ01000058.1 GCA_900541935.1 uncultured Prevotellaceae bacterium
GAAAGTCGGGGCTTTGTGCGTAAAAAGAGGGAGGTGCGCATTTTGACACACCTCCGTTTGTTCCGTTATGATGCCCAAGAGAATAGGGCTTTTATGTTCTCAAACATATCGGGAAATTTTGTTGTGAGGGTATTTTTTGCGATTTTTGCATTGACCTAACAACTGTTTGAAATGAAAAAGATAATGTTATTTGCAATGGCAATGCTGTCGGGGATGGCATTTGCTGTGGAGAAACCGTATGATTACGTTTCCTTTGAAAACAGCCGTATGGACGGCGATTATTTCTATTCAAAAGCAGAATATACTTCCCCTTCGTGGATAGAAAATTCCCAAAAAAAACTTCCTGTTGACAATGACTGCTTTTCTCCTGGTAATTCGTTGAGATTGCGTTATGTTGCTGCTTATTCTGGCGATTGGACGGCTTCGGTGCTTTATTGCCCTGTTAGGGGTAATGATTTTTTCCGTCATCCTGATGTTCTTGCGTTCAACTTGAAGTATGCGGATTCTGACGCTGCTACCTTGCCTGTTGTTGGAATTCAGTATGCCGACAGTACTCGCTCTAAGTTTGTTGATGTTGCGAAATATGTCAAACCTTTTAAGGATGGCTGGTCGCGCGTGGAAATCCCTTTGAATGATATGGGAGTTGCTCTTGGAGAGAAAAATGCAAAGACTATGGGAGCTTCTAATTTCTTTAATGTTTCAGAAATTGAAGTTGCTGAGATTAAGAAAATTTCTGCCGTTATCTTCAAGCAAGGAGCAGCCGATGGAAAGGAGCATACTCTGAATATTGATGATGTTGAACTTTTGCCAAAGGCAAGTGAAAAGGCACTTTTGCAGGCTCCGGAAGTTTTTGAGTGCAAGGGGTATGAAAGGCATATTGACTTGCGTTGGAAAGGAGAGTCTAAAGGGTTGAGATACTATAAGATTTATCGCTCTCTCAATGGCGGTGAGTTTAAGGCGGTTGGTATAGTAAAGCCATGGTCTGACCGTTATTCAGATTTTATTGGAGAAGTTGGGGCGAAGGCTTCTTATAAGGTGTCGGCTGTAGATTATGGGTTTAATGAATCTGCTTGCTCAAATGTTGTTTCTTCGTCAACAAGACCGATGACCGATGATGAATTGCTTGACATGGTTCAAGAAGCAAATTTCCGCTATTATTGGGAAGGTGCAGAGCCTAATAGTGGACTTGCCCGCGAAAATATCCCCGGTCGCTCTGATATGATTGCCTGTGGTGCTTCCGGTTTCGGAATAATGACAATGCTTGTCGGCATTGACAGAGGTTTTATTACTCGTGAGCAAGGTATTGAAAGATTCCTTAAAATAACTTCTTTCCTTGAAAAGGCAGACCGTTTCCACGGCGCATTCGCCCATTTTATGGACGGTACAACAGGTAAGGTCGTTCCATTCTTCGGAAAGAGGGATAATGGCGGTGACCTTGTTGAAACATCATTCCTTTTCCACGGACTTCTTGCTGCACACCAGTATTTCGATGGAGATTCAAAAGAAGAAAAACTTATTCGCAGCCGCATCAATAAGTTATGGAGAGAATGCGAGTGGAATTGGTATAAAAAGGCGAAAGATTCAAAATATCTCTTTTGGCATTGGTCGCCTGATCAGGAATGGGTTATCAGTCATCCGCTTATTGGTTGGAATGAAACGTTGATAACATATATGATTTCCATTATGTCGCCTACGCATGCCATTGAACCGGAAATGTACTACAGCGGTTGGGCAAGTCAGGAAAAGATGGCACAGGACTACCGCCTATGGGGTAATTCTCAATACGGATTGCATTATACAAACGGCAATACTTTCTTTGGCAGAAAATTAGATGTTGGAGTTTCTAATGGCGGTCCGCTTTTCTTCGTCCATTATTCTTTCCTTGGCTTGAATCCGCATAAGTTTAATGACAGATACACGAACTATTTTGAAAACAGTCGAAATATAGCACTGATCAATCATCGTTATTGCGTGGAGAATCAGGGCGGATTTCAAGGTTATGGTTCTGATTGTTGGGGCTTGACCGCAAGTGATTATGCTTGGGGTTATGACGCTCGTGAGCCTGTGCCTGCACATGATAATGGCACTATTGCACCAACAGGAGCGTTGGCGTCGATGCCATATACTCCAGAAGAATCGTTGGCTGCGTTGAAGAATTATTACCGCAATTATGGTAAATTCCTTTGGGGAGAGTATGGTTTTCATGACGCCTTCAACCTTACGCAAAATTGGGTGTCACCGATATTTATGGGCTTGAATCAAGGACCAGTTGCTGTTATGATTGAGAACTACCGCAGCCAGTTGGTTTGGAACCTGTTTATGAGTCATCCTGATGTTCAAAAAGGGTTGAAAAAATTCAGCAAAATAAAGTGATTGAAATATAGTAACTAAGAGTATCTCGAGAAGGCGTGCCATTTTGCATGCCTTCTTTTTTGGGCCATTCATTTTGTGTCGTAGCAGGCTGAAGACCATTTTCCCCTTTTATATAAATGTTTACATTTGTTCGTGCGTTGCGGACTCATTTGCAACGAGTCACTACAAATGGCAGATATTCAACTAATTATATGGGGCTGCTGTAGGGACGCTTTGAATAAAAGCGTCCGCGATATGTGCCGTTTTTGCATGCGCTATTGTTCACGGCGGACGAAATACATTTCGTCCCTACAGTTGGATAATTATCAATATCTTGCGATTATGCTGCTGTAGGGACGCTTTGAATAAAAGCGTCCGCTATATGTGCCGTTTTGCATGCGCAATTGCTCGCGGCGGACGAAAAACATTTGTTTTTATTTTTTTTTGCTCTCACCTTGCATTATCTTTGGCTTCGCCCAAGATAGGATGCGTCTCAGCAAAAAAAATGAGTAAACTTCTTTTTTTTGCATTCGACTTTCACTATCTTTGCAATGCAAAGGGGTGCCAAGTGGCTGAGATTATACCCTAAGAACCTGATACGGATAATGCCGGCGCAGGGATTGTGTTTTTTCTCGACTTTTTCATAAGCCCCATTTGCCTAATTTCGATGCTTATGAATTATACTGTTGTCTTATCTATTGCGGGCTCTGATTCGAGCGGTGGTGCTGGTATCCAGGCGGATATCAAGGCGATGTCGGCTATCGGCGTTTTCGCCACAACGGCGATTACTGCCATTACGGCGCAGAATACAACTGGCGTTAGTGCCATTCAGGGCATTTCTCCAGATGTCGTTGCGGCTCAGATTGATGCGGTGTTCACCGATATGCCTCCCGCTGCTGTGAAAATCGGAATGCTATTCTCTGCTGAAATAGCAAATGTAGTTGCTAATCGGCTTCGCTATCATAGGAGTGCTAATATCATTCTTGACCCGGTAATGGTTTCTACTTCTGGGAGCAAACTGATTGCCGATGATGCTATTGAAACCATTAAACGAGATCTTTTCCCTATCGCAGAAATCCTTACCCCTAACCGCTTTGAGGCGGAATTGCTTTCTGGTGTTAAACTGTCGTCGCCAAAACATTGCGGTGAGGCAGCAGCGAAAATACTTGAATTTGGTGGAAAATATGTGCTTATCAAAGGTGGTCATTTCGACGGTAAAAAGATGATTGACTACCTTTTTGACCGTAATGGGATTGTTAGGGAGTACGAGGCAGAGAAAGTAGAAACGCTAAACACTCACGGAACGGGTTGCACTCTTTCGTCTGCAATAGCCTCATATATGGCGTTGGGCAATTCTGCTGAAAATGCAGTTGCTATGGCTAAGGAGTACCTTCAGAGCGCCCTTGTTTCTGGTTCTGATGTGACCATAGGGCATAGCCACGGACCGGTAAATCATTTCTTCAATCCTAATCAGTTGAGAAAATTATGATAAAAATTAAAGTTAACAGCAAAGAAAAAGAATTGGCTGGCGAAATGCCGCTAAGTGAATATATAAAGGGCGATAATCTCGTTTCTACAAATATTGCATTGGCGGTCAACGGCAAACTCGTTCCTCGTCAGGAGTGGGAAAACCATATTCTACACGATGGGGACAATATGATTATCATTCAGGCGTCTTATGGTGGATAGGCTGAAACTGATTGCCATAACTCCTGAGGTTACATCGCCTGTGGAAAAGGACATAATATGCCATATCCTTGATAATGGCTTTGACTACGTCCATATCCGCAAGCCAGGCATGACTGAAGTAGAAATGAAGGAATACCTTTTATCAATTCCTCAACACTATCGCAATCGCCTTTCCCTGCACGACTGTCACGCAGTAGCGTTGGTTACTGGTGTTGGCGGTTTGCATCTTAACGGACGCAACCCCAAACCGATTGAAGGCTTTTCTGGAAGATTGTCAAAATCGTGCCATTCTGTCAGCGAGTTAGAGGATGCTAAATCGTTGGACTATGCTTTCTTGAGTCCGATATATAACAGTATCAGTAAAGTTGGCTACGAATCGAACTTCTCTTTCGTGGAACTGAACAATTTGTCGGCTCAGGGCATTATAAATAATAGGGTTTTTGCTCTTGGTGGCATAACCGCAGAAAAACTTACCGAAATAAAGTCACTCGGTTTTGGTGGTGCCGCTTTCTTGGGATATATATTTAACTCTGCTAACATCAGTGAGTTAGATGCTAAATTGAAATTAATAAATAAAAATAGATAATTATGTTGCAATTCATCACACATCCGAAAGAGGGAATATCTATTCTCGACGAAATCCGTCAAGTTGTTGACGGAGGTTGCCGTTGGGTACAACTGCGAATGAAGGACGCTTCAAGAGAGGAAATCATTGAAACGGCAAAAGCAGCAAAAGAGATTTGCAAAGAAAAAGAATGTATTTTGGTTATCGATGACCATGTGGATATCGCAAAGGAACTGGAACTCGACGGCGTTCATCTTGGAAAAAGTGATATGTCGCCTATTGAGGCAAGGGAAATCCTCGGTGAAGAATTTATCATTGGTGCAACGGCAAACACTTTTGAAGATATAGAAGGCTTGCGACACCTTGATATTGACTATATCGGTCTTGGCCCGTTCAGATTTACAACGACTAAGCAGAAACTAAGTCCTGTTATCGGCTTGGAGGGATACCGTGAAATTATGCGGAAGATGAAGGATGCAAGCATTCGCATCCCAGTTGTTGCGATAGGTGGTATCGAGTATGACGATATACAGGAAATTATGAATGCCGGGGTTAGCGGTGTTGCCGTTTCCGGCTCTATTATCAAGTCTGGCAATATCCCAGAAACTACTGGAAAGATGATTGACTTGCTTGAAAAAATTGTTGAAGAACGAATAAATAACATATAATATGGATTTATTAAAGATTGGAAACCGTGAATTTTCATCCAGACTATTCGTTGGTACAGGAAAATTTTCATCAAATGACTTGATGCTTCAAGCCATTTTGGCATCAGAATCAGAGATGATTACCGTTGCCATGAAGCGCTTGGACACAAGCGATGCTGCAAACGACGATATGCTGAAGCATATCAACCGTGAAAAGGTGCAATTTTTGCCTAATACCTCAGGCGTTAGAAATGCTGAGGAGGCTATCCTTGCCGCACAACTTTCTCGCGACTGCTTCGGCACTAACTTTATCAAACTCGAAATCCACCCAGACCCGAAATATTTGCTTCCAGACCCTATAGAGACATTGAAGGCAACAGAAGTGCTTGCAAAAGAGGGTTTTATTGTGCTTCCCTATATTCAAGCAGATCCTGTTCTTTGCAAGCGTCTTGAGGATGTTGGTACAGCAGCCGTTATGCCGTTGGGTGCGCCTATCGGCACTAACAAGGGCTTGAAAACAAAAGAAATGCTTGAAATTATTATCAGCCAGAGCAACGTGCCTGTTGTTATCGATGCTGGTCTTGGCGCTCCTTCTCACGCTGCAGAAGCAATGGAAATGGGTGCTGATGCCGTTTTGGTGAATACCGCTATCGCTGTTGCTAACGACCCTGTTGAAATGGCTAAAGCATTCAAGATGGCAACTGAAGCGGGCCGTATGGCATATCTCGCCGGTTTGGGTGAAACAAGCAATCACGCTATTGCAAGCAGTCCTCTAACTTCTTTTCTTAATGATTAATTTATGGAACTAAACAACATTAACGTGAACTCATATCCAGATTCAGAGAAAATCTATGTTGACGGAGAACTTTTCCCTATCAAGGTGGGTATGAGAAAAATTAACCTTACACCTACGGTAACAATCGAAAATGGCGAAAAGGTTTTCAGCGAAAACGCTCCTGTAGTGGTTAACGATACAAGTGGCGCATATACTGACCCTGATATAAAGACTGACATCAACGAAGGTCTTCCTCGCACTCGCGAGCAATGGATTAACGACCGTGGAGATGTTTTCCAACTTGATGGCATCACTTCAGAGTATGGAAAGGCGAGAATGAACGACAAGTCGCTCGACGCTATCCGCTTCCCTAAGCACCACAAGCCTTACCGTGCCAAGGAAGGAAAGGAAATAACCCAAATGGCATATGCAAGAGCAGGCAAAATTACTGCCGAAATGGAGTATGTTGCCATTCGTGAGAACTTGAACAACAAGGAATTAGGTATTGAAACCTATATTACTCCAGAGTTTGTCCGTCAAGAGATTGCGGCTGGTCGTGCAATCATTCCGGCTAATATCAACCACCCGGAAGCAGAGCCGATGATTATCGGTAAGGCTTTCTCTGTTAAGTTGAATACGAATATCGGTAATTCTGCATTATCGTCAGGCATCAAGGAAGAGGTTGACAAGGCTATTTGGAGTTGCTATTGGGGTGGCGATACTCTTATGGATCTTTCAACAGGAAAGAATATCCACGAAACACGAGAATGGATTATCCGTAACTGCCCGGTGCCGATGGGAACCGTTCCTATCTACCAGGCGCTTGAAAAGGTTAACGGTAACGTTGCTAAACTTACTTGGGAAATCTATCGCGATACCCTTATTGAGCAGGCAGAGCAGGGCGTTGACTACTTCACTATCCATGCCGGAGTTCTCAAGGAACATGCGGAACTTATAAGTTCTCGTATGACTGGTTGCGTTTCTCGTGGTGGCAGTATTATGACTCAATGGTGTACTATCCATAACGAGGAAAGTTTCCTATATACTCATTTTGATGAAATTTGCGACATCCTTGCACAGTTCGACGTTGCGGTTTCTCTTGGTGACGGTATGCGTCCGGGTTCTATCTATGATGCTAATGATAAGGCTCAATTCCTTGAACTCGATGTCCTTGGTGAATTGACTACAAAAGCGTGGGAGCACAATGTTCAGGTTATTATAGAAGGTCCGGGACACGTTCCAATGCATAAAATCAAGGAAAATATGGAACGCCAGATTGCTTCATGCCACGAAGCACCGTTCTACACACTCGGCCCGCTTACTACCGATATTGCTCCGGCATACGACCATATAACTTCTGCTATCGGTGCTGCTCAAATCGCTTGGTATGGTACTGCAATGATTTGCTACGTTACCCCGAAAGAGCACTTGAGCCTTCCTGATAGGGAAGACGTTAGAAACGGCGTTATCGCCTATAAGATTGCTGCCCATGCGGCTGACCTTGCAAAGGGGCTCCCTGGCGCTGATGTTAGAGATAATGCAATGAGTAAGGCTCGCTTCGAATTCCGCTGGAAAGACCAGTTTAACCTTTCCCTCGACCCGGATAGAGCAAAGCAATACTATATTGAAAGTCACGGTACTGACGATAAATTCTGCACAATGTGCGGACCTAATTTCTGTGCAATGAGAATTTCTCAGAAAGTATCAAAAGGTTGGTCCTGCGATTTGGATTCAACGAAGTAATTATTAGGGATAGAAACGCCCTAAAGAAATTTGCAAATAAAATGTTTTCAGAAGAATTAGAAAAAATCGACTGGGAGGAAACCACAGCCAAAATAGCGGCAAAAACTGAGCATGACGTTATTGCTGCACTTAATAAGGAGGTGCTGACCGTTGAGGACTTTATGGCACTCATTTCGCCCGCTGCTGAGCCTTATCTCGAGCAAATGGCAAGACTGTCGATGAAATATACGCAAGAGCGATTCGGCAAAACTATCAGCATGTATATTCCTTTATACATCAGTAATGCTTGTACTAACTTTTGCGTGTATTGCGGATTCAATCATAATAACAAATTTGAGAGAACGACGTTGACTGAAGAGCAGATTGAAGCAGAGTGCAAGGCGATTAGAGAACTTGGCCCTTTCGAAAATCTGCTTATCGTCACTGGCGAGCATCCATCAATTGCTGGCGTTGACTACATAGAAAAGGCGTTGAAGATTGCAAGACCATACTTCAATAACCTTTCTATCGAAGTAATGCCACTAAAGTCGGAAGATTATTACCGCCTTACTCAATCGGGCTTGAATGGAGTTGTATGCTTCCAAGAAACGTACAACAAAGCACGCTACAACGTTTACCACCCGAAGGGAATGAAATCTATCTTCGACTGGCGAGTGAACGGATTTGACAGAATGGGTATGGCTGGTGTGCATAAGATTGGCATGGGCGTTCTTATCGGTTTGGAAGACTGGAGAACAGATGTTGCTATGATGGCGTACCATTTAAGATATCTCCAAAAGAAATATTGGAAAACAAGATATTCTGTCAACTTTCCTAGAATGCGTCCTTCGGAAAGTGGCTTCCAACCTAACGTTACGATGACCGACAAGCAACTTGCTCAGGTAACATTTGCATTCCGTATCTTCGACCATGACGTTGACATCTCATATTCTACCCGCGAGAATCCTACGTTCCGCGAAAATATGATGAAATTAGGCGTTACGTCGATGAGTGCCGGTAGCAAGACCGAGCCTGGCGGATACACTCACGCGCAGGAAGCACTTGAGCAGTTCCACGTCAGCGACGAGCGTAGTCCGATCGATGTTGCCAACGACATTCGCTCACTGGGTTACGAAGTCGTTTGGAAAGACTGGGACAAAGTATTTGATTAAAATAACGAATTTAACGTATGTAAAAGGGGTTGTATCATTTTGATACAACCCCTTTTACACTTACCCTTAAATAATCTTTCTTACCCTAACGTAGAGCGTTGAGCCTCCGTCGGCGATAGTAAGTTCAGCCGTTGATTCTGTCATCTCCTTGACAATGTACTTTAAGTACAGTTGATTCGCTACGTATGTTTCTATGGTATTACCTTTAACAAGATATGTTCCGCTACCTGTACCAAAAGCACCTTTACCATAATAAGTGCCGTCTTTGTAAAACGTTGCAGAAAAACCCAACCTGTTATATGGATATTCTGTTAGGTCTATCCATTTGCCGTCAACGTTTGCTGCGATACCTTCCCATGTTCCGACAATGTTTTGCTTAATTCCCATATCCGGCTCATCATCGTCAGAGCAGCTTGGAAGAGCAATGCTTATTGCTGCAAGTAGCAACAATAGTGAAAATAATTTTTTCATGTTTAATTATATTAGTTTTGTGCAATATTGCCTAATCCCTATGCCGTTTTCTTATCATTTTGGGTTTTGCTAACGGTCAGTTTCCAAAGAATAAGATACATCATGCAAAATAAAATGTCTGCTACCATAATTGTAATTTTTTAGTTAGTCATTAATTTGTGGAAGTTTGGTTTCCGTTTCGAAAGGCGTCAATGGTATTGGTGTCTTTCTTTATTGCAAAATTACAACCCTCTATGTGCAATAATAATACCCATCTATGCTAAATAAACCTATTAGATGGAAAATTATTAGGTACAGCCAGTCATTTGTCAAAAATGCATTTCTTCCCGCGTGGACGGACGATTTCGAGAATCATCCCTGCGGTTTTTTGAGATTTTAATGTGTAATAGGTTGATTGTATGTGTTACCTGCAGGGTGCGATAACTCATCGCACAAGGTTGCAAGATCTATTTGTGTTGCTCGAGCGAGGTCGGATGATTCTCGCAATCATCCGACCAAAAACTTGAGACACAATTAACTATGTCGAATAGGCATTCGGTGAGTATGCTATTATATTGGAAGTTTGTCAAGTTTGACGTCGCGGTAGGGGGTAACTGGTGTTACTGCGATTTTTCCCTCTGCGAGGCGGGCAATGTCGGTGTTGGGATTATCCGGGTCCTCGTTTTTGTATGTTCCTGTAAGACAATAGAATTTGTTGCCAGAAGGGCAGGTGTATTCCTTATATTCGCCTAACCAAGAGCCACGGCAAGATTCAGTCATTTCAATGCCTGTTATTTCTCTTCCAACTGGTATGTTTACGTTGAGGCAAACGCCGTCGGGCAATCCGTTTTTGATAACTCCTTCGGTTATCTTGCGGATATATGGCATTGCTCTGTCAAAGTCAGACGCTTCGGGAGTGTGTGAGATTAGCGAATATCCGATTGAGGGTATTCCCCTTAATGCACCTTCCATGGCGGCGCCCATAGTTCCTGAATAGACAACGCTGTTTCCTGTATTTGCTCCGTGGTTGATGCCTGAGAGAACGAAGTCCGGGCGGCGTGGCAAAATTACATGTAGGGCAAGTTTTACGCAGTCAACAGGTGTTCCGTTAACTGAAATCATCTTTGCTCCGTTATAGTCGTCTTGGGCTTTAGATCTTAGAGGCACTTCTACCGTTATTGATGAAGAGCCTCCTGATTTTGGGCCGTTAGGGGCTACTACGTATATTTCGCCCAAGTCGCTTACGCTGTCAACAAGTCTGTGGATTCCTTCTGCTTGGATTCCGTCGTCGTTTGTTATTAATATTAGTGGTTTCATTTCTATAAGTTTGATAGTTGTTTGTTTTTGACAATTTCCTGAGCGTGTCGGAAATCGTCGGGAGAGCCGATATCGAGCCAAACGCCATTGATAGGGTGGTAGATAACTTTCCTGCCATCTTTTATCAGGTCGTCGATAAGGTCTGTTGCATCATAAACGCGGTTACAAGGGATTTTGTTTAGACATTCGCGCTTGATAATGTAGATGCCGGCATTTGCGTAATAGTTGAATGTCGGTTTTTCCTCAAGTCCGGTAACGACCCCGTCTTCTGAATGAAGTATTGCGAATGGAATGGAAACCATATATGGAATTGCTGCGATAGTCATGTCTGCACCGCGTTCGATATGCTCAAGGAACATATCTTCGTAGTTTATGGTCGTAAGCAAGTCGGAGTTCATAACGAGGACGTTATCGTTGGTCAAGCCGTCAACAAGTTTTACCGAACCGATAGTGCCTAATTTTTTCGGTTCTTTCACGCATTTCACAGAAACGCCTCCCACTGGCTTTGAGAAGTGTTCGTCGAGTTGCTCTGCAAGGTAGTTTGTTGTTACGAAAATGTTTTCTATTCCGTTTCTTGCAAGTTCCTCAACATTATAATCGATTATGCACTTGTCTCCGATTTTCAGCAGAGGCTTAGGCGTTGTCAGCGTCATTGGTCTTAGCCTTTCACCTTTTCCGCCAGCCATCAGTACTGCATCAAGAGGAAGGATAGAGTGGTATTCGGCAAAGTCATATACGTTGACAATCTGCATATCCTTATCGAGAACTGGAACGAAGGTAATCTTGCTTTTACGGAACTTCCTTACTTCAGAGAGGTCGATTTTTTCGGCTTGCAGGTAGCGGAAAGAGGTGTGCATAATTTCCGAAACTGTTATTCCAATCTCTCTTTTCGTTATCAGCGAGCGGCGTATGTCGCCGTCGGTAAGCGTTCCTACAAGTTTCCCGTCGGTATTGACAACGAATAGCGTCATTGCCTTTCCTGAAAGGGAGTTTAACTGCTCAAGCGCTTCTATCAATGATGCTTTTTCATTGATGATATGTTCTTTTAGTTCTTCAGTTCTCATAATTTTCTAATTATCTTACACGGGTTTCCGGCTGCAACGCAATTTGCGGGTATATCTTTTGTCACTACTGAGCCGGCACCGATAACGCTGTTATCGCCGATTGTGACACCAGGAAGTACTGTTACGTCACCTCCCAGCCAAACATTATTGCCGACAGTTATCGGCTTTGCCCATTCGATGCCCTTGTTACGCTTGCTATGGTCCAGCGGGTGGCAAGCGGTATAGAACCCGCAACCTGGACCGATAAAGGCATTTTCGCCGAATATTACCTTTGCTTCGTCGAGAATCTTGCAACCGAAGTTGATAAACGCACGGCCGCGAAAGATTATGTTGTAACCGTAATCGCAAAGAAAAGGACTTTCGATACACACCTCTGGATAGTCTTCGCCAAAGATTTCGATAAGGGTTTGGCGACGGCTAACCTCGTCTGACGGAAGGGTATTGTTGAAGCGGAAAAGCAAGTCTTTGCATTTGAGCCTTTCCGCAATCAGTTCTTCATCGAAATTGGCATCGTATTCCAATCCTGCGAGCATCTTTTCCTTCTCTGTCATAGCGGTTTAGTCCTCTAAAAGTTGCTTAAGGAATGGCTTCAGTTGCTCGGCAGTCTGGCGGTGCTGAGCCTTTGACGGATGCCAGTCTGCACCATAGCCTAATTTCGGGTCTTGAGTGTCGAGTTCAAAGAAGTAAACGTTCAAACCTTCTCCCTTCAATTCGTTATAAAGAGCCTTCAGTGATTCAATCTGAGTTTGGCGAGCCTTGCTTGTAAGCATCTGGCTTGAAAGCATTGCAATCTTTGCCTGTGGCTGAACGGCTGCAAGATGCTTGATAAATGCGCGGTATGAATCTTTATAAGTGTTAATATCGTAACCCTTTGTACTCAAGTCGTTTGTTCCAAGATTGACGCAAATAACGTCAGGACGGAAACGGTTGAAATCCCATACTTGTGTAGAGTCGTAGATGCAGGTATAGTCATACCATTTTGTCATATTTTCGCCAGGAAATTTGCCGTTATAGTTTCTGTAAACGCCAATGCCAGAGCGGGCAACGCACATTTCTTCAAAGTCCAACTCGCGAGCCAGGATAGCAGCGTATGTATAATAATGGTTTGAATTGTCGTAACTGTAGTGGATTTTCTGGCTGTTTGCCTCGCTACCGTAACCGCAGGTAATCGAATTTCCAATAAACTCAACTTTCTTCTTCGGAGCAGCGGGCTTGTCAAGCAACTTGCCACCATCGATAACGAAGCCGTGGAACTCCGGACGCTTCTCATATCCCTCAATAGCAAGCATAACTTTCAAAGAATGCTTTCCATTTGAAAGGTTTTCAGCAAGACGGATTATGGAGTCGTTTTCGGTAAAAACGATCTTATATGCCTCCTTGTCGTCAAGGCTGACCATAAAGTGACCACTGCCAGGCTTTGCCTTCATAGAAATCCCCTTGCCTTCAAAATTAACGGCTATCTGAGTAGCTGGGAAAACGAACAAAGGCTTTTCAGGATTATTGAAATTAATACGTCCGCTATAGCAAATGCGACTATCTGACGGGCTAACAGTCAGTGGTTTCGAACTTTTGCATGATTGGGCAGCCAAACCGAAGCCCAGAAGTGCAACAATAGTAAAAGTTGAAAATATACGTTGTAGTTTCATTATAATAATTTTCTTGCTAAGTTAACAATAACATTGCTATAAACCATAAGTTAGGACATTAAAAAAGCAAAACCTGCACACAAACAATAAAAAAATAAAAGAAAAATCGCAAAAGTATTGTATAATTGACAAACATTACTTACCTTTGCATTCGCTAAACGTAAAAAATCGGTCCTATAGCTCAGTTGGTTAGAGCACCTGACTCATAATCAGGGAGTCCTTGGTTCAAGCCCAAGTAGGACCACAAGTTGAGAATTAAGCACTTACATTCACTTGTGAGTGCTTTTTTATTTTCAATAAATTAGTAGTTTAGTTGAGCACCAGACTCACCGTGTCTATATTTTGCAGGGAGTCCTTGGACTCAGTAGCAAAAAGTTGTGGGATTGACCTAACTGCCATAAGTCTTTGAGGTAATTCTCGCCAAGCACAATCAATAAAACTCTTTGCTCCTACAGAGCGCTTTTTTAGGTGTGTTGCATACCTGGGGCGTTGCCCCAGGCTGATGAA